>NZ_JAWOUH010000004.1:0-34693 GCF_033339295.1 Vibrio sp. 704
TACGGCCAAGAGCAAGAAATCAACATCAGCGCAAAAGCGGGTGACGATATCGAAGAGCTTGCGACTTACATTAACGGCCAAACTGACCTAGTGAAAGCCTCTGTAGACCAAGACGGTAAACTGCAAATCTTCGCTGGCAACAACAAAGTTGAGGGCGAGGTCGAGTTTTCAGGTGGTCTATCTGGTGAACTAGGTTTGGGCGAAGGTAAAAAAGTAACGGTAGATACTATCGACGTAACCTCAGTTGGTGGCGCACAAGAATCTGTTGCTATCATCGATGCAGCACTGAAATACGTAGACAGCCACCGCGCAGAGCTAGGTGCATTCCAGAACCGTTTCAACCACGCAATCAGCAACTTGGACAACATTAACGAGAACGTGAATGCGTCGAAGAGCCGTATCAAAGATACAGATTTCGCGAAAGAAACGACGGCAATGACCAAGTCACAAATTCTATCGCAAGCGTCAAGCTCAATCCTTGCGCAAGCGAAACAAGCGCCAAACTCAGCGCTAAGTCTGCTAGGTTAATTTCAAACCTAAGACGAGAACCTCATTGGCTCGTGGTGAGAGATGAGCGAGTAAACCCAGCTTCGGCTGGGTTTTTTTCTGTCTTTTGGGGCCCCAGGATTTCTGCGAATCACGACATTAGAGCTTCATCACATTTCAGTAAGCCAAAGAAAATAATCGCAAAAAATTGAAAATTTCTTCTAAAGGATATTCATCGGTCGCCGTTAAAGGGACTGAGAGAAATGAGATGTACCTAAGTGAGGTGAGAGACACGACGGTACATTCACTAAAGCCTTAAGGAGATCAATTATGGCGATTAACGTTAATACTAACGTTTCTGCGATGACTGCACAGCGTTACCTAAACCAGGCAGCTGACGGTCAACAAAAATCAATGGAGCGTTTGTCTTCGGGTTATAAAATCAATAGCGCGAAAGACGATGCTGCAGGTCTACAGATTTCAAACCGCTTGAATGCACAAAGCCGTGGCCTAGACATGGCAGTGAAAAACGCAAACGACGGTATTTCTATTGCACAGGTTGCTGAAGGTGCAATGAATGAATCTACCAACATCCTACAACGTATGCGTGATCTTTCGCTTCAATCTGCGAACGGTTCTAACTCAAAAGCAGAACGTGTAGCGATCCAAGAAGAAGTAACAGCGCTAAACGACGAGCTAAACCGTATTGCTGAAACTACCTCTTTCGGTGGTAACAAGCTTCTAAACGGTACTTACGGTACTCAATCTTTCCAAATCGGTGCGGACTCAGGTGAAGCAGTGATGCTTTCTATGGGTAACCTACGCTCAGACACTTCAGCAATGGGTGGTAAGAGCTACGCAGCAGAAGAGGGTAAAGACGCATCTTGGACTGTTGGTGAGAAAACAGAGTTCAAAATGAGCTACACCAACAAGCAGGGTGAAGAGAAAGAGCTATCAATCAGCGCTAAGCAAGGCGATGATATTGAACAGCTAGCGACATACATCAACGGTCAAAACGATGATGTAAAAGCCTCTGTTGGCGAAGATGGCAAACTACAAGTATTTGCTTCTTCTCAAAAAGTTGAAGGTGATGTTGAGTTTTCTGGCAACCTAGCAGACGAGATCGGCTTTGGTGGCCCGAAAGACGTAACAGTGAAAGACATCGACGTAACCACAGTAGCTGGCTCTCAAGAAGCAGTAGCGGTTATCGACGGCGCTCTTAAGTCCGTAGACAGCCAACGAGCTTCACTCGGTGCTTTCCAAAACCGCTTCAACCACGCAATCAGCAACCTAGACAACATTAACGAGAACGTTAACGCGTCTAAAAGCCGTATTAAAGATACTGATTACGCGAAGGAAACCACTGCGATGACTAAGTCGCAAATTCTTCAGCAAGCAAGTACTTCAATCCTGGCTCAAGCGAAGCAGTCTCCATCTGCAGCGCTAAGCTTGTTGGGCTAAGTGGTAAACCCAGCCTGAGGTCAACACCTTAGTGCTGGGGCACCAAAGCGATAGGTTCTATCGTTAGCCCATAAGGTGGAAGGGAGATTGTAATGGATATATCCTCCTACGCATCGAACATCCAGCCTTACGGCACGCCAAATGGCACAAAGTTTGCAAATAAAAATGGCAATGATATAGGCACGTCTAGCCCAGCAAATTCAAATGGTGAGATTTCGCCGCAAAAAGCGAAAAACACCGAATACGACTTCTCTGTTCAAGCTGCGCTCGAGATGGCTGAAAGCCGTCAAGAACTGAACAAGGAAGAACGTGAAAAATTGGTCGCGCAAATGAATGAATTTGTCACGTCCATAAACAAAGGAGTCGCATTTCGAGTGGATGAAGAATCCGGACGAGATGTGGTGACGATTTATGAAGCCAATACCGGTGACGTGATTCGTCAAATTCCTGATGAAGAAATGCTAGTGGTATTGCGTCGCCTAGCTGAGCACACAGCCAACAGCGGGTTGTTGACTGAAAAAGTGTAAGTCGTTTTTAGAGGTGATTTGATGAGTTTAGGCCCTTTGGGGATGTCTGGCGGCATGGATATTAATTCCATGGTCAGCAAAATTGTGGATGCCGAACGCGTACCAAAGCAGCAACGCATCGACAACGAACGCACGACAATTAATGCCAGTATCAGTGCTTACGGACGACTCAGAGAATCATTGGATACGATGAAAAATCTCATGGCGAACTTTCGTCAGGAGAAAGCATTTGCCGTTCGCACCGTCGAAACGACCAATGACAATATTGTATCTGCCACGGCAACCACAGATGCTATCGCTGGCAAATATGCTATCGATGTGTTGCAGCTTGCTCAGAGCCACAAAGTCGCTTCTGACGTATTGCCAGAAGACGCAAAATTTGGCCCTGGTAAGCTGCAGATTTCGCTTGGTGATGAGCGTTTTAATATCGATGTTCGTTCCCGATCTAAGCTCATCGATGTCGTACGCGGCATCAATGGCGCTAAAGATAACCCTGGCGTTCGTGCATCTCTTATTAACGACGTCGAAGGTCCACGCCTTATCCTTGCTTCTAACCTCTCTGGTAAGGATCATCAAATCAGAGTCAGTGTGGAGGCCGAAAAAGGCAACCCTCTTAAATACTTCGAATACCAAACACTTGAAGACCGCGTCAACGCGCTTGAAGAAGCTCGTTCAACGGCGGAAGATGTCTTAGGTCCTCTTAAATTTCCGGAACAACCAGCAGAAGAGCTAGATGCAAACGGCAATCCTCTACCTCCAGAAGAGCAAAAAGCGGCAGACGATGTACAAGATGATGCATCGCAAGCGCCAATCTCTGCGGCGGGTGCAGAAGCAGCCAAAGCTGGTCAAGAAGCCATTGATGAAGCCAACCGACGCGCGAGTTTACGCCCTGAAGACAGAATTCCAGGTTGGACAGAAACTGCGTCAGGTACTTTGTTGGACTCTTATGAAGAACCAGAGCTCGAACTCGACGAAAAGGCAATAGAGAAGGCACCAGATGTACCGGGCTGGAATAATGCCGCATCGGGCACCCTAACCGATTCTTACGTTACGACGAAAGAGGCTAAGCAGCTTCTTGAGCAAGAAAAAGCGGAAATCGAGCAAAAAATTGCGAGTGAAAAGCAAGCGTTAGACGAAAAAGTGGCACGTGGTGAACTTTCCGAAGCGCAAGCTAAGCAAATTCATCGCGCTAAACTTGATCCTCAAGAACGTGAGCGTCTGGAAAAAATTGATGAAGCAGAAGCGAAAATCGCAAAGGCACAATCTGCTTTTGAAGAATACCTTGGAATGACAGAAGTACAAGCAGGGCAAGATTCAGAAGTTCTGCTTGATGGAGTGGCAAAGCTATCTAGCCACAACAATGTGATTGAAGATGCGATCGAAGGTGTTGATTTAACGCTAAAAGGCAAATCAGAACCGAATAAACCGCCTGCTGAAATTGGTGTCGAGTACGACCGTCAAAGTGTACGCAACGATATCGAAAACTTTGTGGCAGCGTATAACTCGTTTTATCAAACCTCCCAAGCGTTGGCGAGTGTGGATCCGGTAACTGGTCAAAAAGGGCCGTTGTCAGGTGACAGCACCGTACGCAGTGCAGATTCACGATTAAAATCGGTCTTTTCTACTCGAATCGATAAAGCACCTGAAAACCTAAAGTCCTTAACAGAATTTGGCATTACGACCACACGTCAAGGCACCCTAGAAATCAACTATGACATGCTAGACCGCCAGTTGAACAATAACTTCAACGAGTTAGAAAAGTTCTTCGGTGGCAACACAGGTTTTGCTAAACGAGTAGAAGATGCGATTCACGGTATCACAGGTATTACAGGCAGTATTCGTACTCGAGAAAAAAGTCTCACAGAACAAAACTACCGTTTGAGTGACGATCAAGCGGCATTAGATCGCCGCATGGAAAGCCTAGAGAAGCGTACTCATGCGAAGTTTACCGCGATGCAAGATGCGACCGGTAAAATGCAGGGCCAGTTAGGCGCTTTGATGAGTGCGTTGGGTTAATAAATGCAAAAAGAACTCATGGAAATTAGTGATATAGATCAACTAATTACGCAAGAATTAGAAAAAATTGATTTTAATGCTGAAGAAATTCTTCGCTTGGTCGATATCAGGGAACGGTTATTGCAAAACCTGTTACCAATTATTCATCAAAATCCTTTGGTTAAGCAGGATGCAGAGTGGCAAGCATTGCTAACTCGTACCAAAAGAATTGTCGAGCTGATGCAATCGGAAACGTCAAAGGTCGGAAAAGAGCTCCATAAGTTTCGTTATGGCCAGCGTTCACTTCAGCAGTACAAAAAATTTATTTAAAAGAGGATTACTATGCGCGGTTCTTTGCAAGCATACAAAAAGGTATCAGTCGACAGCCAGCTTAGCGCGGCTTCTCCGCACAAAGTCATTCAAATGCTTATGGCTGGTGCGATTGAGCGCCTTATTCAAGGTAAAGCAGCCATGCAAGCAGGCAATATTCCAGCAAAAGGTGAGCGCTTGGGTAAAGCGTTAGACATCATTATCGCGCTACGCAGCTGTCTATCTATGGATGACGGTGGTGATATTGCTTCAAACTTAGATTCACTGTATGAGTTTATGATCACGCAAATTTCTGCTGCTAACCATCAAAATGAGCCTCAGCTGATCGACGACGTTATCGACATTATCCGTGAGATCAAGTCCGCTTGGGACCAAATCCCAACAGAGTTTCATAATCTTACCGCTGCTGAAGTTGGTATTTAATAGTCAAAACAATGCGTTAAGATCCTAGACGAATATATTTGTCAATTGCGCAACGAGTTGTGTAGCAAAGTTTCTATCAAGCTCACACCTCTCTATTGCTTGGTTGCCTTATTTTTATATTCAAATAAAATAGAAGCCATTAGTAGCCCTAATGGCTTTTTTGTTGCTGATTTTCCTATTTTGTCTATCGTAAATTGAGTGTGGTGGTTCTGCCTTCTTTAGCACCCAATTGCGCAAATCAAGGTTTGGCCGCAACGCACCTAAAATAAAGGCAATCATTCTTACTTATGCATGGTTTGGCAAAGCTGCTTGTAATTGATGATGACGCATCAAGTCGTTTAAATTTAAGCAATATATTGGAATTTGTTGGAGAAAATTGCGAAGCGGTCAGTTCTGATCAGCTCAGCGATGTTGATTGGTCTAGCGTATGGTCGTGCTGTATTGTTGGTAATATTCCAGCAGGTCAAGCGGCGAGTACGGTTATCTCTCATTTAAACAGCGCTTACCACATCCCTCTTCTAGTCATGGGCCGTTTTCCTTTGCCTGTTGATGATCTTCCAAATTTTGTTGGTGAACTAGAGCTGCCGCTTAATTACCCACAGCTTAGTGAAGCGTTACGCCACTGCAAAGATTTTCTGGGGCGAAAAGGAGTGAATGTTGTTGCTAGTGCACGCAAAAACACGCTTTTTCGCAGCTTAGTTGGTCAAAGTAGAGGTATTCAAGAAGTTCGACACCTGATTGAGCAAGTATCAAACACGGAAGCAAACGTGTTGATCTTAGGTGAGTCCGGTACAGGTAAAGAAGTTGTTGCGCGTAACATCCACTATCATTCTTCATACCGCGATGGCGCATTTGTACCTATTAACTGTGGTGCAATACCGCCTGAGCTCCTAGAAAGCGAATTATTTGGTCACGAAAAAGGCGCGTTTACTGGTGCGTTAACTGCCCGTAAAGGTCGATTTGAGCTCGCAGACGGTGGCACTATCTTTCTTGATGAGATTGGCGATATGCCAATGTCGATGCAAGTAAAGTTGCTTCGTGTATTGCAAGAACGCTGCTTTGAACGTGTAGGTGGCAATAGTACCATCAAGGTAAATGTTCGAGTTGTGGCGGCGACACACCGTAATCTAGAAAATATGATTGAAGAAGGTACGTTCCGAGAAGACTTGTTCTATCGTCTGAACGTGTTTCCAATTGAGATGCCAGCGCTGAAAGAGCGCAAACAAGATATACCATTGCTGCTGCAAGAACTGATGACACGTTTAGAGGCGGAAGGCGGACAACCTATCTGCTTTACACCTCGTGCAATCAACTCACTGATGGAGCATAACTGGCCGGGCAACGTACGCGAGTTGGCTAATCTTGTTGAGCGAATGATTATTCTGTATCCAAATAGCTTGGTGGATGTAAACCATCTACCAACCAAATATCGCTACAGTGACATCCCAGAGTTCCAACCAGAGAGCAATCCATTTGTTTCGGTGGAAGAGCAAGAGCGTGATGTATTCCAAGATATCTTCTCTGAAGATTTTAGCTTTGAAGATCAAGACGACCTTGATCACAGCATGAACGCCCCGCAAGCGCTGCCACCGGAAGGGGTTAATTTGAAAGAGCTGCTGGCTGATTTAGAAGTTAATATGATCAGCCAAGCATTAGAAGCGCAGGGTGGTGTTGTAGCAAGAGCGGCCGACATGCTGGGTATGCGACGTACTACGCTGGTGGAAAAAATGCGTAAGTACAACTTACAGCGCTAGGTAAAGTGAAGTTTTTTAAGACGATATCTGAATTATCACTTGTGCTAGTTAACATCGTTTTTCTGGCATCCAAAACCGTTACCTCTGAGTGTCAACTTATTGTCGATGGCTTAACGTCCTGATAAATATAAAAAAATAGCTTGGTACGCTAATTGCTTACCAAGCTATTTTAGTTTTAGCGGCGATATTTCGACAGGCAGTAATGGATAACAACACCAATCAATCCCATTTAGATTCCGTAGAGAATCAGGTTGAGCGCTACAAACAGGTGCTCGATGTGATGCCTGCTGGAGTGATTTTGCTCGATACGTACGGAGTAGTGCGTGAAGCAAATCCAGAAGCGCACCGAATTCTTGAGATTCCACTGGTTAACGAAAAATGGTTCAACGTTATTCAGGCGGTGTTTGACCCACGTGAAGATGATGGCCATGAAGTTTCATTACGTAATGGCCGTAAAGTTCGACTCGCCATCTCGGCGTCCACAACAGGTCAATTGATCCTGATTACCGATTTAACCGAAACCCGTTTACTTCAAGCTCGTGTCAGTGATTTACAGCGCTTATCGTCGTTAGGACGTATGGTTGCGTCGCTTGCTCACCAAGTAAGAACGCCGCTGTCGAGCGCTATGTTATATGCATCCAATTTGGGAGCGCCAAATCTTCCTCCAGCGACAAAAGATCGCTTCCAAACCAAATTAATGGATCGACTGCACGATTTGGAAAAGCAGGTTAATGATATGCTGCTTTTTGCTAAAGGTGGTGATAATAAAGTCATTAAGCCATTTACGATTGCCCAGTTGGTAGCGGAATATCAGCCGATGGTCGAAACCGCGCTAAAAAACAACAGTATTGATTACTGCCTAGAAGTGGAAGAAGAACAAACTGAACTACTAGGCAATGCGAACGCCATTGCATCCGCATTGAGTAATCTGGTCATGAATGCGATTCAAATGTCTGGTAAAGAATCGCAAGTCGATATTTTTTTCCGCCCGGTAAATGGTGAGTTACGCATTTCTGTGCAAGACAGCGGACCGGGTGTGCCCGAAGAACTGCAAGCCAAAATCATGGAGCCATTTTTTACCACACGTTCTCAAGGAACTGGATTAGGGTTGGCAGTTGTTCAAATGGTTTGCCGTGCCCATGACGGTCGATTGGAGCTTATTTCAGAGCAGGGTGATGGAGCCTGCTTCACCATGTGCATTCCGCTAGAGCGAGTGCAAACAGAAGCGCAATAAGCGGCTTTTGGTAATAACAATTTCTGGAGAATCATAATGGCGCAAAGCAAAGTGCTGATCGTAGAAGACGATGAAGGTCTTCGTGAAGCCCTAGTCGATACTCTGGCTCTGGCAGGGTATAAGTGGTTGGAAGCGGACTGTGCTGAAGATGCACTGTTGAAGCTGAAATCGAATACGGTTGATATCGTCGTTTCTGATGTGCAAATGGCGGGTATGGGTGGCTTAGCTCTGCTCAAAAGCATCAAGCAGAATTGGCCTAACTTACCAGTATTGCTAATGACGGCGTACGCCAACATTGAAGATGCCGTGTCTGCAATGAAAGATGGCGCGATTGACTACATGGCGAAACCATTTGCACCAGAAGTGTTGCTAAATATGGTCAGTCGTTATGCACCGATAAAAAGTGATGACAACGGTGATGCAATCGTTGCTGATGAGAAAAGTCTGCGCTTACTCGCGTTGGCCGATAAAGTGGCACGTACAGATGCGAATGTTATGGTGCTAGGTCCGAGTGGCTCAGGTAAAGAAGTGATGTCGCGTTATATTCACAACGCGTCAAATCGTAAAAATGGTCCTTTTGTCGCAATTAACTGTGCCGCGATTCCTGACAATATGCTCGAAGCAACACTGTTTGGCTATGAAAAGGGCGCATTTACTGGTGCTGTTCAGGCATGCCCAGGAAAGTTTGAACAAGCGCAAGGTGGCACAATCTTACTTGATGAAATCAGTGAGATGGACTTGAACCTGCAAGCGAAGTTATTGCGTGTTTTGCAAGAGCGAGAAGTAGAGCGCCTAGGCAGTCGCAAAAGCATCAAGTTAGATGTTCGTGTGTTAGCGACGAGTAACCGTGATCTTAAGCAATACGTGTCAGAAGGAAACTTCAGAGAGGACTTATATTACCGCCTGAATGTATTCCCAATTGCGTGGCCTGCACTTAAAGAACGTAAAGGCGATATTGCACCGCTTGCCAAGCATCTTGCTGAGCGTCATTGCAGCAAAATGGGCATGCCAGTGCCTCAATTCTCGACCGTTGCGTTAGAAAAACTATTGCAATACCCTTGGCCGGGCAATGTTCGTGAATTGGATAACGTGGTTCAACGAGCGCTGATATTAAGTGAAAATGGCGACATCGATGCAGAGCACATTTTGCTTGAGGGCGTAGATTGGCAAGATGCCAATAGCTTGCAACACGTGGTGCAAAACGCAGATATGGTCGTGCCCAATGTTAAGCCAGTTGCGCAAGCTGAGAGTGTCAGCCGTCCAGTAACTGGTGGAGAAGGCTTAGGCAGCGAGCTGCGCGATCAAGAATACGCCATTATTTTGGAGACTTTGGTTGAGTGTAATGGTCGACGCAAAGAAATGGCGGAGAAACTGGGTATAAGCCCTCGAACCTTGCGCTATAAGCTTGCCAAAATGCGTGATGCTGGTATAGATATCCCGAATTAACACAGACAACGGCCATAAGACGAAAAGTGTAAGTAAATTGATTGCTAATGTCTTATGGCACGTTAATTGCTGTGTCAATAATCAGTTTTGTTAATAGTCAATCTTTTGGCTTAGAGGTGCTAATGAAAATTGATGGTATTCAGGCAGAAATGCGCGCCATGATGGTAGAAGCAACCAATACGGCTCCTACTGCAAGTGGGGCGAAAGTTGGAGCAGATTTTAACGATCTCCTAACTAAAGCCATCAATAACGTGAACACACTTCAAAAAGCATCTGGTGATTTACAAACCCGTTTTGATCGTGGTGATGCCGATGTATCCCTTTCTGACGTTATGATCGCTCGTAACAAGTCTAGTGTCGCTTTTGATGCGACGGTTCAAATTCGCAATAAACTCGTTGAGGCATATAAAGACCTCATGAACATGCCAGTGTAATTTAGGTAATAAGTGTGGCAGACAAGTCTACAGATTTAACCGTCACTGAAGGCGGCTCAGATGGTGCACTGGTAGCAAGTTCCGATGTGGATGTGGAGAGTCAAAATCCAGATCTAGAGGAGCGCAGTGCGTCAAAATTCGATATGGCAGTGGGCGACCTCGATTTACTTCGTCAGGTTGTGCTTGTGCTGTCGATCTCCATCTGTGTTGCATTGATCGTGATGCTGTTCTTTTGGGTCAAAGAACCGGAGATGCGCCCACTTGGTGCGTATGAGACCGAAGAATTGATCCCCGTTCTGGATTATCTGGACCAGCAGAAAATCAATTATAAGCTTGATGGCAATACTGTTTCTGTTGAATCGAGTGAGTACAACTCGATCAAACTTGGCATGGTTCGTTCCGGCGTTAACCAAGCTACAGAAGCAGGCGATGATATTTTGCTGCAAGACATGGGTTTTGGTGTTTCACAACGTCTCGAGCAAGAGCGTCTCAAACTCAGTCGAGAGCGCCAATTGGCTCAAGCAATTGAAGAAATGAAGCAAGTTCGCAAAGCACGAGTGTTATTGGCACTGCCAAAGCACAGCGTGTTTGTGCGTCATAACCAAGAAGCGTCTGCGTCGGTATTTTTGACATTGTCGACAGGCACGAACCTTAAGCAGCAAGAAGTGGATTCTATTGTCGACATGGTAGCGAGTGCTGTGCCGGGAATGAAAACTTCTCGAATTACCGTCACAGATCAGCATGGCCGCTTACTCAGCTCAGGCTCCCAAGATCCTGCTTCTGCGGCACGACGCAAAGAACAAGAATTAGAACGCAGCCAAGAGCAAGCGCTGCGCGAAAAAATTGATTCCGTACTATTACCGATTTTAGGTTATGGCAACTATACGGCGCAGGTTGATATCCAAATGGATTTCAGTGCGGTTGAACAAACTCGCAAACGCTTTGATCCGAACACCCCTGCGACCCGCAGTGAGTACGCACTCGAAGATTACAATAACGGTAACATGGTAGCGGGTATTCCGGGTGCGTTGAGTAATCAGCCTCCAGCGGATGCCTCAATTCCGCAAGATGTGGCTCAAATGAAAGATGGTTCTGTCATGGGGCAGGGGTCAGTTCGTAAAGAGTCCACGCGTAACTTTGAGCTAGATACCACCATCAGCCACGAGCGAAAGCAGACCGGGACGGTGGCTCGTCAGACCGTTTCTGTTGCGATTAAAGACCGTCGTCAAGTTAACCCTGATACGGGTGAAGTGACTTATACCCCAATGTCCGAATCTGAAATCAATGCCATTCGCCAAGTATTAATTGGTACCGTTGGCTTTGATCAAGGTCGTGGCGATTTACTGAATGTATTGAGTGTAAAGTTTGCTGAGCCAGAGGCTGAGCAGCTAGAAGAACCACCAATTTGGGAGCACCCTAACTTCAGTGATTGGGTTCGTTGGTTCGCAAGTGCATTAGTGATTATTGTGGTTGTGTTGGTTCTGGTTCGCCCAGCAATGAAGAAATTGCTTAACCCTACCAGCGATGATGAAGACGAAATGTACGGACCAGACGGCTTGCCGATTGGTGCGGATGGTGAAACTAGCTTGATTGGCAGTGACATCGAAAGCAGCGAACTGTTCGAGTTTGGCTCAAGTATTGATTTGCCAAACCTTCATAAAGATGAAGATGTATTGAAAGCGGTTCGCGCTCTGGTTGCGAATGAACCTGAACTGGCTGCTCAAGTAGTGAAAAACTGGATGAATGACAATGGCTAACGATATCGTACCTCAAGATGACAACGCCGCGGGAATGCCAGTAGAGCTGGATGTTTCAACCATTACTGGCGAAGAAAAAGCGGCAATTTTGCTACTGAGCCTTAATGAACAAGATGCAGCTGGCATTATCCGTCACCTAGAACCAAAACAGGTTCAGCGTGTTGGTAGTGCGATGGCTCGCGCGAAGGATCTCAGCCAAGACAAGGTATCTGCTGTTCATCGTGCGTTTTTGGAGGATATCCAGAAATACACCAACATTGGTATGGGCAGCGAAGACTTTATGCGTAATGCACTGGTTGCCGCTCTTGGTGAAGACAAAGCCAACAACTTAGTTGACCAGATCCTACTTGGTACGGGCTCAAAGGGTTTGGATTCTTTGAAATGGATGGACCCACGCCAAGTGGCGAGCATTATTGTCAATGAACACCCACAGATTCAAACTATCGTACTGTCTTATTTAGAAGCAGACCAATCTGCAGAGATTTTGTCTCAGTTCCCTGAGCGCGTGCGTTTGGATCTGATGATGCGTATTGCCAACCTTGAAGAAGTTCAGCCATCAGCATTGGCAGAGCTGAACGAAATCATGGAGAAACAGTTCGCGGGTCAAGCGGGTGCACAAGCAGCCAAAATTGGCGGCCTGAAAGCAGCAGCGGAGATCATGAACTACCTAGACAATAACGTCGAAGGTTTGTTGATGGAACAAATTCGCGATCAGGACGAAGACATGGCGACGCAAATCCAAGACCTAATGTTTGTCTTCGAAAACTTAGTCGAGGTGGACGACCAAGGTATTCAGAAGTTGCTGCGTGACGTACCACAAGACGTGTTGCAAAAAGCACTCAAAGGTGCAGATGACTCGTTACGTGAGAAAGTCTTCAAGAACATGTCTAAACGTGCTGCTGATATGATGCGTGATGACATAGAAGCGATGCCGCCAGTACGAGTGGCAGATGTAGAAGCCGCTCAGAAAGAAATCTTAGCAATTGCCCGTCGAATGGCGGATGCTGGTGAGCTCATGCTATCTGGCGGTGCTGACGAATTCTTATAATTTCTATTGCTTCGCAATTATCCTATTGCGGAGCACCCTCACTTCTTAATCGAACACACAATAGGTAACCCATGGCTGGCGATAGAAAACGTGGATTTATCCGTCCTGATGAAGATGATTCGATGATCGAACCTCAACGTTGGGGGCTGCCTGATTATGGCGAGCCTAAAACCAAACAAGCAAAACAAACCGCGTTCAACTATGACCCGGGATGGGTGCCGAATTTTGATGAGCCTGAAGAAGAGCAGCCACTTGCGCTAACCGAAGAGCAAATTGAACTGATTAAGCAAGGTGCTTATCAAGAAGGCTTACATCAAGGTCAGGAAGCTGGCTTTAAGCAAGGTTACGACAAAGGTAAAGAAGAAGGATTGCAAGCCGGCCATGCTGAAGGTCTCGAGCTCGGAAAAGCTGAAGGGGTAACTGCAGGGCAAGAATACATTCAGCAGCAAGTTGAAACTTTTATGAACTTGGCCAATCAGTTTGCTCAACCTTTGGAGTTGATGAATGCTCAGGTTGAAAAGCAGCTGGTGGATATGGTGCTCTGCTTAGTCAAAGAAGTGGTGCACGTTGAAGTACAAACCAACCCTCAAATTATTTTAGATACAGTGAAGCAGTCGGTCGAGGCGCTACCAATATCAGGCCACCCTATTACCTTGCACCTGAATCCAGAAGATGTCGCGATTATTCGTTCAGCTTATGGTGAAGAAGACCTTGATTGTCGCAACTGGACGTTAGTTGCTGAACCATCGCTCAATCGAGGTGACGTCCAGATTGAAGCCGGTGAATCAAGCATTAATTATCGCATGGAAGAACGCGTCAAAAGCGTATTGCACAGCTTTTGTGGCGCAAACCGTCATCAAGAGGGTGAGTAATCCATGCAAGCACTCGCTGACCGCTTAAAAAGCTACAAAGTTGAAGGCCTTACGACGCGCCCTGTCGCCTCTGGCAAACTGGTGCGTGTGGTTGGGTTAACGTTGGAAGCGACCGGCTGTCGCGCACCAATTGGCAGTTTATGCTTAGTGGAAACCATGTCAGGTCAGATGGAAGCCGAGGTTGTCGGCTTTTCAGGTGACAACCTATTTTTAATGCCAAGCGAACAAATTACGGGCATTTTACCTGGCGCGAGAGTCACCCCTTTAACCAGTGACGCTGGTTTGCCTGTCGGCATGGAATTACTTGGGCGCGTGATAGACGGGGTTGGGAATCCACTTGATGGACTTGGCCCTTTGTATACCGATCACCGTGCCTCTTTTAATGCCGAACCAATCAACCCGTTGGCTCGAAAGCCAATCTCTGAACCGCTCGATGTTGGCCTAAAAGCCATCAATGGTTTGTTGACGGTTGGTAAAGGTCAGCGTATCGGTCTGTTTGCAGGTTCTGGTGTGGGTAAATCGGTCACGCTTGGCATGATGACGCGAGGCACCACCGCACAGGTTGTGGTCGTCGGCCTGATAGGTGAGCGTGGACGTGAAGTTAAAGAGTTCATCGAAGAGATCTTGGGTGAGGACGGTCGTCGCCGCTCAGTGGTGGTCGCGGCGCCTGCCGATGCTTCACCTCTAATGCGCTTAAAGGGGTGCCAAACGGCATTAACGATTGCTGAATACTTCCGGGACCAAGGGTTAGATGTTCTGCTATTGATGGACTCGTTGACTCGTTTTGCACAAGCACAGCGTGAAATCGCACTTTCTGTTGGTGAGCCGCCAGCGACGAAAGGCTACCCGCCTTCTGTATTTGCCAAGCTGCCAGCGCTGGTTGAGCGAGCGGGTAATGGAAGTGCCGAACAAGGCTCGATTACGGCGTTCTTTACCGTGTTGACCGAAGGGGATGATTTGCAAGATCCGATAGCGGACGCATCGCGAGCCATTCTTGATGGCCATATTGTACTTTCTCGTGAAATGGCGGATGCAGGCCATTATCCGGCGATTGATGTCGAGAAGTCGGTGAGCCGTGTTATGCCGCAAATCACGACTGAAGAGCACGTTTTGATGTCAAAAGCGGTGCGACAGGTCTTGTCTATTTGTCGCAAGAATCAAGATTTGGTCTCGATTGGAGCGTACAAACCGGGTACCGATCCTGCTATTGATGGCGCATTTACTTTGAAACCGAAGTTAGACGAATACTTGCAGCAGAGCATGAAAGAATCGGTGCCATACGATATGTGCGTCAATATGCTTAGAAACATTTTGGGTGGGTGATAGCGCATGAATAATGCGATGGAGTTTCTACTTGAGCAAACTAAGGATCGTGAAGACCAAGCTGTGCTTGCACTGAACAAAGCGCGTTCTGAACTCGAAGATTATTACCGTCAGGTTGAACAAATTGAAAAGTATCGGCTTGATTATTGCCAGCAACTCGTCGACCGTGGTCAGGCGGGCCTAACGGCAAGTCAATATGGACACTTAAATCGATTCCTTACCCAGCTAGATGAAACTTTATCTAAGCAAAAGCAAGCAGAAAGTCATTTCAAAGAGCAGGTTGAAAACTGTAAAGAATATTGGTTAACCGTGCGTAAAGAACGCAAATCCTATGAGTGGATGATAGACAAACGCGAAAAAGAGAAACAACTTGCTGAAGCTAAGCGCGAACAAAAGCAAATGGACGAGTTTTCCACCTTACTTTACAGTCGAAAACCACATCGTTTCTAAACGTTATCGGTTCGATATTGCATTACGGTGTTGCAGCTGACTACATCTCTACCGATTCAAGTAAGGTAACTTTGATTGAGTCTTGTTCAATTAACTCAAACACCTTCGGTCGAATCTCGCGAACCCACCACTCGTTGTATGTTTTTTCGTAGAGAGCCTGGCGTGCTTGTTCATTGTCGAACTCTCTAAGCCAAACAAAATAGTCATGTCCATCATCACCAGTGTGGACGTAAGTATTCAGTACACGCATGCCTTGTGAACGTTGATAGGGCAACAGTTCTTCCTTCATCCAACTTAGCCACTGTTCTGTTTTGCCTGCTCTGATTCTATATTGGCGTAATTCTGTGATCTTCAAAGTGATTCCTTAATTGTTAAGTCAAATGTCTGTTTACGCTTATCGTTTTTCAAAGTCAATCAAGTAGCTGTACATCATGTTAGGAACCAGGTTCTCGGATAGTACTGTTGATGTTTGTTCCATAAACATGCCATCTATTAGCTTACCGAGAATTGGCTCAATATTGTGGTGTGATTTTTGCATTTTAGCTGTCAGTGTCGGGTCTTTTTGACCTTTGTTTGCCGCCAGTATTGCTGTCTGTCAGCGATACGCTCAGAGCCACGAGAACGAGAGTTTCTAAATGAGTGTGAATTTGTCCCATGTATCTGCGACTACCAAGACGCCAGTTTCTGATGTGTCCGCTAAAGCGTCCGCAGAGAGCACTGAGAACAAGGGATTTTTAGAAACGTTAACCGATGCATTTGCTGGTAAACAAAAGCCCGAAAAAGTAGCAACAGAATCGACAGTGGTTGAAGAAAAAGAAAGAGCGGATGTAGGCAGTACTTCTTCTGCTAACGTCTCGGACGAATTGTTGGCGCAAGAAAGCCAAGAATCCGTCAGTGACGGGACCCATGATTTTGATGAAATATCAGCAAGCAAACCGAATGCAACCTTAAGTGAAGAAGTAAGTTTACAAAAGGCGAGTAACAGCACACCTTTGGAGAATGATGTTGAAGCTATTGAAAAAGTGAAATCAACATCAATCGATACGATCAACCCATCAAATACAATGGACGTAAAAAGCACGATGGGCGAAGGACAACAGCTTCTTGGTCGAATTGAACAAGCGAATCAAACCCTGAATGCGAGTAATGCATCCATCGATAGTGGCAAAGTTTTGCCTCAGAGAGCGAATTTAGTACGTTCGTTCCACGAGCAAGCAACCGTTTCGACACACCTTGATGAGTTGGCTTTGAATGAAACGCCATTAGTTCATTCGCTTGAACAAGCACAGATGATCCCAGGGCAAGACTTAGAGCCAATTTTAGATAAGAATGGTCAACCTATCGATGTCGACAAACTTTCGCCTGAGTTTGCTGCTTGGCAAGAGCTAGCGAAACAAGCCAGCCATCCGACGGCTAAGAGCGCGGTCAGTGGTGAAGTAGCTAATGAGCTGTCGCCGTTGTTAACAGACGTTGATGGTTCCAACATCGACGCGCTTCCACGAGTCTCCTTGGATGAACTTGACATTATAGATACCAAGTTGACGCAAGGAAAACCACTGACTCAGCAAGAAGCTCAGATCATTGAAGGCTTGAAACAAGGAAGGATCACGGCGGATATTCCTGAGCAAGACCTTGCCCAATTTGTTGCGCTCCCTAATGACATTAAACAGATTCTCGCAGAGCAACAAGTACAACATAATTTAACTCTCCAGGCTGGACCTATGGCAGTGTCTCAGCAAGTCCAGCATACAGCGGCTCAAGTACCCCAGCCACAAACTGCTCATAGTGGAGAAAAAGTCGCATTATCTCCAACGCCCGATATGTTGATAGCCGCGCAAGTGCCGACGTCGCTTCAAGGTGTGAAAGACGGAGAGATTAGCCAGAAAGTGATGAACGCAGCATTGGCGACTGGTGCGCTAAAGGCGACTGCGGATAAACAAGATAAGCCGGACCTCCAACACGGTTTCGCTGGACAGCTTCAGGCTATGGCAGGTCAGCAAGGAATTAATGTACAGCAACAAGCGCGTATTGATGCTGCACAGCAAGCTCAGCTTCCGTTGCAACTAACTAAAGAGCTAGCCAACGAGCAAGTTGCGGAAAAAGTGCAAATGATGATGTCGAAGAATCTGAAAAATCTTGATATTCGTCTTGATCCACCAGAGTTAGGTCGTATGCAAATTCGTATGACCATGAATAATGACGTTGCCAATGTACATTTTACAGTGAACAACCCGCAAGCTCGTGACATTATTGAACAGACGCTCCCTCGTTTGAGAGAAATGTTAGCGCAACAAGGTATGCAGCTGGCTGATTCTTCCGTCCAACAACAAAACAGTGGGCAACAGCAAGGTAGGTATACTGCTGAACAACATGCTCAAAGCGCGCAAAGTGGCGGTTTTTCTGGACAGTCCGAAGAGGGTTTTGAATCTGATGTCAATCTGGATTTGAATGTCGCTTCAAAGCGTGATGGAATTAGTTTTTACGCATAAAAGGCCGTTTAACGGCAATGGAATATGGTTACCAAGCAACTCACTAAAACGTCTTGGTAACTCAAAAGAACAATAAGAGACAAGAATGGCAGAAGAACAGTTACAAGGGGCCGATGCGCCGAAAGGAAAAAGCAAGTTACTTATCATCATCATCGCTGTTGTAGTATTACTACTTGGTGGCGGGGCAGCGACATTTTTTCTAATGGGCTCTGATGAACCTGCTCAGGCTGAATCGTCTCAACAGGCTCAAGTGAAGGCATCGGATGCTGCGCCCATCGCGTATGTGAATCTTCCTCAGGCATTTGTATTTAACGTTACTGGGGATAGCCGCGATAGGCTGGTTCAAATTAAAGCGCAGTTAATGGTTCGCGGTGCAGAAAATGAAGAGTTGGCGCGGTATCATTCGCCACTGATTGAAAGCTCTATGCTATCAACGTTTGCTTCCGCGACGGTTGATCAATTGCGCTCTCCTACAGGACGAGTGGAATTGCGCGATCGTGCTTCCGAAGATATCAAAGCAGCGCTGAATGCTGCGGTCGGTAAGCCAGTGATTGAAAAAGTACTGTTTACAGATTTTGTTATTCAATAGGTAAAACGTGACCGATCTATTAAGCCAAGACGAAATTGATGCGCTATTGCATGGGGTTGACGATGTTGATGACGTCGATGAACCGATAGAAAACGACACTGAGGGTGCCGTCAATTTTGATTTCTCGTCGCAAGACAGAATCGTACGTGGTCGAATGCCGACGCTCGAACTTATCAACGAGCGCTTCGCACGGCACATGCGTATTAGTCTGTTTAATATGCTGCGTAAAACGGCAGAGGTGTCGATCAATGGCGTGCAGATGATGAAGTTTGGTGAATACCAGAACACATTGTACGTGCCAACCAGTTTGAACATGGTGCGTTTTCGTCCGTTAAAAGGCACTGCGTTGATCACCATGGAGGCTCGTTTAGTCTTTATTCTGGTAGAAAACTTCTTTGGCGGTGATGGTCGATTCCACGCCAAAATCGAAGGCCGTGAATTTACCCCAACGGAACGCCGCATCATTCAGTTGTTACTGAAAATTGTATTTGAAGATTATAAAGAAGCGTGGTCGCCAGTGATGGGGGTAGAGTTCGAATATCTCGACTCTGAAGTAAACCCAAGCATGGCAAACATTGTCAGCCCGACAGAAGTGATTGTCGTGAGTTCATTCCATATAGAAGTTGACGGCGGTGGCGGCGATTTTCATGTCGTTATGCCTTACTCCATGGTTGAGCCTATCCGTGAACTATTGGATGCAGGTGTTCAGTCCGACAAGATGGAAACGGACGTTCGCTGGAGCTCAGCACTACGTGAAGAGATCATGGATTGTCCGGTTAACTTCCGCGTGAACTTGCTCGAAAAAGACATTTCTTTGCGTGATCTCATGGAGCTGCAACCGGGCGATATCATCCCGATTGAAATGCCAGAACATGCGACGATGTTTGTAGAAGACCTACCGACCTATCGCGTAAAAATGGGTCGATCGGAAGACAAATTAGCGGTGCAAATTTCTGAGGAAATTGAGCGCCCACATGTCGTCAAAACAGATTTAGCTTTCTTAGGTAAAGACATCATGTCCGAGCTTGAGAGTGAAGACGATATAGACCATTAAGATACCTTATTAAACAGACATGCTATGGCATGAGTTAGGCGTAACACAGGATAGAAAAATGGAACCAAGTGACGATCAAAAGCTAGCAGACGAATGGGCAGCCGCTCTTGGCGAAGATCCGTCTGCCCCTTCTGTAGACGTAGATGAAGTATTGGCTGCGCCACTGGAAGAGCTAAAAGACACTTCAAGCCCAATTAGCGAAGATGAGCGTCGTAAACTCGACACTATTATGGATATCCCGGTGACGATTTCGATGGAAGTCGGTCGTTCTCAAATTAGCATTCGGAACCTGTTGCAGCTTAACCAAGGTTCGGTTGTTGAGTTGGATCGTCTAGCCGGTGAGTCGCTCGACGTACTGGTTAACGGTACTTTGATTGCTCACGGCGAAGTCGTGGTCGTCAACGATAAGTTTGGTATCCGTTTGACGGATGTGATCAGCCAAACTGAACGAATTAAGAAGCTGCGTTAAGATGAGTCGTTCAATCAAAATGCGATTGAAGCAAATCACTGGAGCACTGAGCTTAATGCTAAGTGCTCCTTATGCATTTGCTGCCGCACCAAATAATCTGGATCTTGCGACGACACTTGGCTCGCTTGTGCTTGTAATCGGCGTGATTCTTTTGCTGGCTTGGTTGCTGAAACGTATGCAAGTGCCAGCGATGGGACAACAAAAGGGCTTGCGTATAGTGAGTCAGTTGCCAGTGGGTACAAAAGAAAGAATCGCAGTAGTTCAAGTGGGTGAAGAACAGTTTTTGGTTGGGATTACTAGCCAATCGATCCAAACTTTAGCCAAGTTAGATAAGCCACTGAAAGAGGAAGAGTTGGCGACCAATGCTTTTGCGACTCAATTTAGCCAGCTGATCAAAAAAAATGACAAAGGGTAATCCAATTCGTTTGCTCCTGAGTACGTTGTTACTTTTTGTCGGCGTGCTGTTTTCTTCATTTACCTTTGCTGAAGCAGAGGGGTCAGCGCTGCCAGATAACTTAGCCGATGGAAGTGGTGTTACAGTTCAGGCTATGCAAAGTGATACTGGTGCTAGCCGTGCTATGTCCGTTTCTAGTGGCGGTGGTATTCCAGCATTCACCATGACCACGAACCCTGATGGCAGTGAAGACTACTCGGTTACACTACAAATTTTAGCGTTAATGACCATGCTTGGCTTCTTGCCTGCCATGGTGATTCTGATGACCTCGTTCACTCGAATTGTAGTGGTGATGTCGATATTGCGTCAGGCAATGGGTTTGCAACAAACGCCTTCTAATCAGGTCATTATTGGTATTGCGCTGTTTTTGACCTTTTTTGTTATGTCTCCTGTCCTGAACGAAATCAACGACAAAGCTGTTCAGCCTTATTTGAACGAGCAAGTTACGGCGCGAGAAGCGTTTGATGCTGCACAAGCGCCAATGAAAGCATTTATGCTTAAACAGACCCGAATCAAAGATTTGGAGACGTTTGTAACCATGTCAGGAGAGCAAGTCGAGAATCCAGAAGATGTGTCGATGGCGGTGTTGATTCCGGCTTTTATCACCTCAGAGCTAAAAACTGCATTCCAAATTGGCTTTATGCTCTTCTTGCCGTTTTTGATTATTGACCTTGTAGTCGCTTCGGTATTGATGGCAATGGGTATGATGATGTTGTCACCTATGATTGTTTCGTTGCCGTTCAAGTTGATGTTGTTCGTATTGGTCGATGGTTGGAACTTGATACTCTCGACACTCGCGGGCAGCTTTGCCCTTTAGATAAGCGCAGATAGAGGATAAGACATGACACCAGAAATGTTTGTCGAGCTTTTCCGTGAAGCACTTTGGATGGTGCTTATCATGGTCTGCGCTATTATCATCCCAAGCTTGCTTATCGGCCTTGTAGTCGCGATTTTTCAAGCTGCGACATCCATCAACGAACAAACATTGAGCTTCTTACCGCGTTTGATTGTCACGCTTTTGGCCCTGATGCTGTTTGGGCATTGGATGACGCAAATGTTGATGGAATATTTCTATGGCTTGATTGAACGCTTACCTCAGGTGCTTTATTAGAGGCGCCTATGGAGTACCCCACTAGCGTTGTCTTAGATTGGATCGCAAACTACTTCTGGCCCTATGTTCGTATCTCATCCATGTTGATGGTGATGACAGTAACCGGGGCCCGATTTGTTTCGCCAAGAATCCGCCTTTACCTCGGTTTAGCCATCACTTTCGCTGTCATGCCAGCCATCCCCGCTGTACCTCAAGACATTGAGCTACTCTCGTTTCGTGGCTTCATGACCATTGCCGAGCAAATGATCATCGGCATAGCGATGGGTATGGTTACTCAATTTATGATTCAAACCTTTGTCCTACTTGGTCAAATATTGGGTATGCAATCAAGTTTGGGCTTTGCTTCTATGGTTGATCCCGCAAATGGTCAGAACACGCCATTGCTTGGCCAGTTATTCATGTTCTTAACGACAATGTTTTTCCTTGCCACCGATGGACACTTAAAAATGCTGCAATTGGTGGTGTTCAGTTTTAAAACTTTGCCGATTGGCTCCGGCTCGCTCAACGCGGTTGATTTCCGTGAAATGGCAGGCTGGCTTGGTATTATGTTCCAAACGGCACTGAGTATGTCTCTATCTGGCATTATTGCGCTACTGACCATTAACTTGTCGTTTGGTGTAATGACCCGTGCCGCACCACAGCTGAATATCTTCTCGCTTGGTTTTGCTTTTGCTTTGATGGTGGGTCTATTACTTTGTTGGTACATACTGGCTGGTCTATACAGTCATTATGAAATGTTCTGGACAGTGGGTGAGGCGCAGATTTGTCGGCTTATTCGCTTGGAGTGCTAAGATTTGGCAGAATCAGACGGTCAGGAACGCACCGAAGAAGCCACGCCCCGACGGTTACAACAAGCCAGAGAAAAGGGGCAGGTCGCTCGATCTAAAGAGCTTGCATCAGCATCTGTGCTGATCGTTGGCGCCATTTCATTGATGTGGTTTGGCGAGGCGTTAGCACGTTCATTGTTTTCCATCATGAGCCGTTTATTTGATCTTCAACGAGAAGAGATTTTCGATACTGCAAAACTGTTTGATATCGCTTTGGGCGCGATGAGTGATTTGTTGTTCCCACTATTTTTGGTGTTAGCGACATTGTTTACCGCCGCCATGATTGGAGCAGCAGGTGTGGGAGGAATCAGTTTTTCTGCCCAAGCGGCCATGCCCAAGCTGTCGAAAATGAATCCGCTTAGCGGCTTAAAGCGAATGGTTGGAATGCAAAGCTGGGTAGAGTTGATCAAATCAATCCTTAAAGTGGTTCTGGTCACTGGTGTCGCCATCTATTTGATCCAAGCATCACAGGCCGATCTGATTCAATTGAGCATGGATGTGTATCCGCAAAACATCTTCCATGCTTTAGATATTTTGCTGAACTTTATTTTGCTGATCAGTTGCTCGCTATTGATTGTGGTTGCCATCGATATTCCATTTCAAATTTGGCAGCACGCCGATCAGTTAAAAATGACCAAGCAAGAAGTCAAAGACGAATACAAAGAGACTGAAGGTAAGCCGGAAGTGAAAGGCCGTATTCGTATGTTGCAAAGGGAAGCGGCTCAACGTCGAATGATGGCGGACGTTCCTCAAGCTGATGTTATTGTTACTAACCCAGAGCACTTCTCGGTAGCGCTTCGTTATAAACAGAAGACAGACCGTGCGCCAGTCGTGATCGCTAAAGGTACTGACCACATGGCGATGAAGATTCGAGAAGTCGCCCGCGAACATGACATTACGATTGTGCCCGCACCACCTTTGGCTCGTGCGTTGTACCACACGACAGAGCTCGAGCAAGAGATCCCCGATGGGTTATTTACTGCCGTCGCTCAGGTTTTGGCATTTGTATTCCAATTGAAGCAATACCGAAAACGAGGTGGACAGCGCCCGAAAATTCAAGATTATGATTTGCCAATCCCGCCCGAGCACCGTCATTGATACGAAAAGCGGTAAAGCCTTAAAAAAGCTCGTTTGATCAAAAGCTAAGCTCTATTTGAGTGTTTAGTCATTATTTTGGCGCTAATTATGGTACATAGATTGCTTAAAACGCTTTAATTATCAACCCTACCTAAACTTTTAGGCTAAAGCGGTCGCGTATTAATAGTAAGAGCTTACGTGACGCTTCAATCGATTGAGATCTCTCGCAGTATGAAGTTAAGCCTGCCGTTTGCAGATAAATTGCCACGAATCCCTCAACGTGAAATGCCAGCTATTGGTGCTCCGGTGATGGTTTTGGCCACCCTAGCGATGGTGGTACTGCCGATTCCAGCATTTTTGCTGGATATGTTCTTCACCTTTAACATCGCGCTGTCGATGGTGGTGTTGTTAGTGACCGTTTACACACGTCGCCCTTTGGACTTCGCTGCTTTTCCAACGGTATTGCTGATCGCCACGTTGCTCCGCTTGGCTTTGAACGTTGCCTCGACTCGTGTCGTCTTACTGCATGGTCATGAAGGCGGTAATGCGGCAGGTAACGTAATTGAGGCGTTCGGTAACGTCGTTATTGGTGGTAACTACGCGGTCGGCCTAGTGGTTTTCCTCATCTTAATGATCATCAACTTTATGGTGGTGACCAAAGGTGCGGGTCGTATCTCTGAGGTAAGTGCTCGCTTTACGCTTGATGCGTTGCCGGGTAAGCAAATGGCGATTGATGCCGACTTGAATGCCGGATTGATAGACCAAGAGCAGGCAAGAGTTCGTCGTTTTGAAGTGACCAAAGAAGCGGATTTCTATGGCTCGATGGATGGTGCCTCGAAGTTCGTAAAAGGTGACGCGATTGCCGGTATTTTGATTCTGTTTATCAACATCGTCGGCGGTCTGTCGATCGGTATGGCGCAGTATGGATTGGGTTTCGGTGAAGCGATTGAAATCTATACCTTACTGACAATCGGTGATGGTTTGGTCGCACAAATCCCATCGCTATTGCTGTCGATTGCAGCGGCAATGATGGTGACGCGCCAAAACACCGATGAAGACATGGGGGAACAACTGGTCTTCCAGATGTTCGACAACCCAAAAGCGCTGATGATTACTGCGGCTATTCTTGGTGTGATGGGCATCGTACCGGGCATGCCACACTTTGCGTTTTTGAGCCTGGCAGTCGCGGCCGGTGCAGCGGCATATTTCATCGACAAACGGCAGAAGCAGAAAGCGAAAGAGCCCGCTTTACCAGCAACAGCAGACGAAGGTACAGAACCTTCCTCACAGCGCGAACTGTCTTGGGATGACGTCCAGCCAGTCGATATTATTGGCTTGGAAGTCGGTTATCGCTTAATCCCTTTGGTGGACAGAGACCAAGGTGGGGAACTGCTAGAGCGCGTAAAAGGCGTGCGTAAAAAGTTATCGCAAGATTTTGGGTTCCTAATTCCAGCGGTTCATATTCGTGACAATCTTGAGCTGACCCCAAACAGTTACCGAATTACATTGATGGGGGTTGCGGTGGGCGAAGCAGAGATTCGTCCGGATCAAGAGCTAGCGATTAACCCAGGTCAGGTGTATGGCATGATTGATGGTGAGCCAACCATTGACCCTGCTTTTGGACTGGAAGCCGTATGGATCCGAGAAGATCAGCGTGAGCACGCGCAGGCTCTGGGTTATACGGTTGTTGATTCATCAACGGTATTAGCGACGCACCTAAGCCAGCTATTGACCAACAACGCATCACAGCTAATTGGTCATGAAGAAGTAGAGAATTTATTAGAAATGTTGGGGCGCAGCGCGCCTAAGTTAGTCGAGAACTTTGTTCCTGACCAATTACCATTAGGTGTGGTGGTGAAAGTCCTACAAAACTTGTTAAACGAGGCCATTCCAATCCGCGATATTCGCACGATTGTTCAAACTTTGGCTGAGTACTCAAGTAAGAGTCAAGAAGCTGACATATTGACGGCAGCAGTTCGAATTAGTCTTAAACGTCTAATTGTTCAAGAAATCAATGGTATAGAGCCTGAGTTACCAGTGATTACTTTGATACCTGAACTGGAACAAATATTGCATCAAACTATGCAAGCATCAGGAGGCGAATCCGCGGGGATTGAACCGGGACTCGCTGAGCGATTGCAGTCTTCACTAAGCCAAGCGACACAGGAACAAGAACTGAAAGGCGAACCTGCCGTTCTGCTTACTTCTGGTGTATTACGCTCGACGTTGGCGAAATTTGTGAAGAACACAATACCTAATCTCCGGGTACTGTCTTACCAAGAAATCCCGGATGAAAAACAGATCAGAATTGTGCAAGCCGTGGGTAACTGATCTCACGCATCATTAATGGATTCATAGTTTGAAAATAAAGCGATTTTTTGCCAAAGACATGAGAACGGCGCTGCTCCAAGTGAAAGAGGAGTTAGGCGCGGAAGCGGTGATCATGTCAAACAAGAAAGTGGCTGGTGGAGTAGCGATTGTTGCGGCGATAGATAGTGAATCTAATCCGTCTCAAGCAAGCGCAGCGTCACAGCAAAATCGCGGTGCTTCTCAATCGAATCGCTATAACGAACATCGTCAAATGTCATCGTCTTCTGCTGATCGTTACCAAGATCGTCATTTAGATGAAGATAAAATTAGCCTGAACAGTAATAACAGTAACAATGAAAAAACAGGCTCAATGACGCAGCGATTCGCTAATATGCTTAAGCAATATAGCGGTGGTGCAGCAGATGCTGACGATCACGTAGCGGAAAATGAAGATTCGCTCTCTGCTTTGCTGCAACGCCAAAATAAGCATCGCGACGGCTACAACCAAGAAAAGCCAGCGCCATATCAACCAGATTCACCCTTGGCGAAGCTAATCGCACAGGACAATCGATTTGAACGTCCGACACCCAAGCTGGACCCGACGCGCTATGATCGACGTCGCCCAAGCGATGAGCGTGACGAATCGGCAGATGAGCTAGAAAGCATGCGCGAAGAGATGACGTCAATTCGTCGTCTGTTGGAGCACCAAGTTTCTGGCCTGATGTGGCAAGAAGTAGAACGCCGTGAGCCGCTAAGAGCAATGCTGATTAAGCGCTTAGAGCGAATGGGCGTTTCTCCGGAGTTAGCAGACCAGATGGCCTGTTACATCCCGGAAGATACAAAGCCAGCGCGAGCGTGGAAAGCGTTATTGTCGCTGGTGGCGGACCAAATCAATATTCCTAAACAGGACATTTTAAAACGTGGTGGCGTAGTCGCATTGTTGGGTCCGACGGGGGTTGGGAAAACAACGACCGTAGCGAAACTGGCAGCACGCGCAGCCATGGAATACGGTGCCGACAATGTGGCCCTTGTGACAACAGATACATATCGCATAGGTGCACATGAGCAGCTCTCAATTTATGGAAGAATCATGGGTTGTCCCGTAAGAGTTGCTAAAGATTCTAACGAGTTAGCCGATGTTATATATCAGCTAAGAAACAGAAGACTGATTTTGGTCGATACGGCAGGGATGGGGCAACGAGATGTGAGGCTTTCCGAGCAGCTCGACACTCTAATGCAAGAGAGCGGAGAAGTGATTCACAGCTACCTTGTTTTGCCGGCTACCGCACAACGTCGTGTTCTACAAGAAACGCTGGATCACTTCCGACGTATACCACTTTCGGGTTGTATTATGACGAAGCTTGATGAGTCATTAAGCCTAGGCGAATTCATCAGTGTAGTGATTCAAAACGCAATGCCAGTAGCTTACATCGCTAATGGTCAGCGCGTACCAGAAGACATTGTGATAGCGCAACCAAAATATATGCTTGCGAAAGCAAATGAACTGTTAGAGAAGTCGACAGAGAACGAACCTCACTTTTGGAACAGTGACAGTGAAGGACTCTAAGGCGGCGGACTACTATGACTGAGAATATGATACACGATCAAGCAAGCGGCCTCCGTCGCTTAACACAACCATCGTTGACCAAAGTGATTGCTGTTACTGGCGGCAAAGGTGGTGTGGGGAAATCAAACGTAACACTGGGTCTGGCGATTTGTATGGCTCGCCAAGGCAAGAAGGTGATGGTTCTCGACGCTGATTTAGGTCTGGCCAATGTGGACGTGATGCTCGGAATTCGTGCAAAACGTAATCTAGGACATGTCTTAGCGGGTGAATGTGAGCTAAAAGATGCGATTGTCGAAGGGCCTTATGGTATAAAGATAATTCCTGCAACTTCTGGCACACAGAGCATGACAGAGCTTTCTCACGCTCAGCATGCTGGACTCATTCGAGCATTTGGTAGTCTTGAAGACGAAATGGATGTCCTGCTGATTGATACCGCTGCTGGTATCTCTGACATGGTAATCAGTTTTTCGCGAGCAGCTCAAGATGTGGTTGTAGTTGTGTGTGATGAACCGACGTCAATCACAGATGCCTATGCATTAATCAAGCTGTTGAGTAAAGAACACCAAGTTCAACGCTTTAAAGTTGTAGCAAATATGGTCAGAAGCTACCGTGAAGGGCGAGAATTGTTTGCAAAGTTGACACTAGTCACAGAGCGATTCTTGAATGTTAGCCTTGAACTCGTAGCATGTATTCCATTAGATGATAAAGTACGACAGGCTGTAAAAAGACAAAAAATTGTCGTTGATGCGTTCCCACGCTCGCCTGCCGCTTTAGCTATCAGCTCACTAGCAAACAAAGCGTTGACGTGGCCACTACCGAAAACACCAAGTGGACACTTGGAATTTTTTGTGGAAAGGTTGCTAAATCGTACCGAATTCGCAGAGGACCCTTTTGGTGAATAAAGCGATAACCTATGACCAACATGGCAAATTTAATAGCCAGCAGGCGTTCATTGAACGTTATTCAGTGTTGGTTAAGCGCATTGCTCACCACCTACTAGGCCGTTTACCGCCGAGTGTTCAGGTAGAGGATTTAATTCAGGCCGGCATGATCGGTCTTATCGAAGCTCAGCAGAATTATGATGGTTCTAAAGGTGCGAGCTTTGAAACTTATGCAGGTATCCGTATTCGTGGCGCAATGTTAGATGACATGCGTAAAGGCGATTGGGTACCGCGTTCTGTTCATAAAAATAATCGAGAGATTAACCAAGCGATTGCGGAGCTGGAAGGCGAATTAAATCGAGATCCTACTGATTCTGAAGTAGCCACGCATCTCGGGATGACACTGGATCAATATCATAGTGCTCTTACCGATATCAACTGCTCAAAATTAGTCGGTATTGAAGATTTAGGCGTTTCTGATGATGTGATTTCACCGGCGGATGAAACCGATGACAGCAACCCATTCAAAGGGGTAGTTGATGAATCATTTCGAAAAGCACTGGTTGAATCAATAAAACAGCTTCCAGAGCGTGAAGCTTTGGTTCTTTCGCTTTATTATGATGAAGAACTCAATTTGAAAGAAATTGGCGATGTGTTAGGCGTAAGCGAATCTCGCGTAAGTCAAATACTGAGTCAAGCGATGCAACGTTTACGTACCAAGCTCAGTGCGTGGACACAAAATGACTAAAAACACTGATTTTACGATTCAGTGGAGGCAATTTTGAATAAAAACATGAAGATCCTTATTGTTGATGATTTCTCAACAATGCGCCGTATTGTTAAAAACCTGCTTCGTGACTTGGGTTTCAATAACACTCAAGAAGCGGACGATGGTTTAACCGCATTACCAATGCTGAAAAAAGGTGACTTCGATTTTGTTGTAACTGACTGGAACATGCCAGGTATGCAAGGCATCGATTTGCTTAAACACATCCGCGCGGATGCAGAACTTAAGCATCTGCCAGTTCTAATGATCACGGCTGAAGCGAAGCGTGAGCAGATCATTGAAGCTGCTCAAGCAGGTGTAAACGGCTACATTGTTAAGCCATTTACTGCTGCAACATTAAAAGAAAAATTAGATAAAATTTTCGAGCGTTTATAACTCTCTCTTTCTCTTTGTTATTCGAGTCATTCATACCAATTATTAAATACCTATTAAATGACTCGTTTAGCGTTTTCAAAGTGATAAGAAGAACTAAACGTAAAAGGGTCTATTCAGAATGATCTCACTAGAGCAGGCGAAGTCACTCGTTCAAATGCTAGAAAACGGGGAACAAGACCAAGCCAATATGCTTGTTGCCTCGATCTACGAAGGTGCCGATAACCCAATGCTGCAAGAAATTGGAGCGTTAACTCGAGACCTTCACGAATCACTCAAGCAGTTCAGTCTCGATCAGCGCATGACCGAAATTGCGAAAGACGAAATCCCTAACGCTAGGGATCGTCTCAATTATGTGATCGAGAAGACAGAGCTTGCAGCCAACAAAACAATGGATGCGGTCGACTGCTGCCTTCCTATCGCTGATAACCTGCATGATTGCCTTCTAAAAGTTCGTCCTCAATGGAATGAACTCATGCACGGGCGCATAGAATTAAGCGAATTTAAAGCACTGTGCCACCGAATTGACGGGCTATTAGTGCAAGTCGAAGGTGACAGCACTGAATTGCGCGGCCAATTGACCGAAATTCTCATGGCGCAAGACTTCCAAGACCTAACTGGCCAAATCATTCGCCGCGTAATTACGTTGGTTAATGAAGTTGAAGGCCGCTTAGTGGAAATCCTAACCGTATTCTCTGGAAATAAACTTGAAGAACACATTCAAGTTTTGTCAGAACCGGCAGATAAAAAGAATACACAAACAAGCGAAGCCGAAGGCCCGATTCTTCATCCAGAACTGAGAGAAGATGCGGTTTCATCGCAGGACGAAGTCGATGACTTGTTGTCCAGTCTTGGATTTTAAAGGTAACGTATGAGCTACGATTTAGACGAAGATATTCTTCAGGACTTTCTCATTGAGGCTGGGGAAATTCTCGAGCTGCTTTCTGAGCAGTTGGTTGAATTGGAAAATAACCCAGAAGACAAAGACTTACTTAATGCTATTTTCCGCGGGTTTCATACCGTAAAAGGCGGTGCCGGCTTCCTTTCATTGGCAGAGCTAGTCGATACTTGTCATGGTGCGGAGAACGTGTTCGACGTTTTACGAAACGGTCAACGCACGGTAACGCAAAACTTAATGGATACGATGCTAAAAGCCTTGGATACGGTTAATACCCAGTTCCAGGCTGTTCAAGATCGTGAGCCGTTAGAAGCTGCGGACCCTGAGCTTCTTGAAGAACTTCATCGTCTATGCAAACCTGAGTCAGAAGATGAAGTAGCGGCAACCGTAGTTGAAGAACCAGTGGCTACTCCAGAGCCTATTATTCCCGAGCCTATCATCGAAGAACCTGCTGCGCCGTCAGCACCATCAAGTGTCGGCTCTGTTGATGAAATTACCCAAGACGAATTCGAAAAGCTACTTGATGAGCTTCATGGTAAAGGTTCAGCGCCAGGCACCTCAATGTCTGCGACACCTACAACGCCATCTGAACCGCCTCAATCGAGTGCACCATCAGTTGAAAGTGGTGATATCACTGATGATGAGTTTGAACGTTTACTCGATGAACTGCACGGTGTAGGAAAAAGCCCTTCTACGGCAGAGGCTGCTGCATCTGCATCCGTACCAGTAGAGCCACCTAAAGCGGCAGAGCCTTCCGCTCCAGTGTCATCTTCATCAAATCAAGACAGTGACTTAATGACGGACGAAGAGTTCGAAAAGTTACTCGATGAGCTACATGGTTCAGGTAAAGGCCCAACGCTAGAAGAATTGGATATGGCAACGAAGCCTGCTTCAGCAAACGTAGAGCAAAGCCCTGCGAAACCTGAGCCTGTTGCTAAGCCAGCACCCGTTCAAACAGCGTCAGCACCAAAGCCAGAATCTAAACCAGTCGCCGTAAAAGAAGAAGCCAAAGCACCAGCGGTTAAAAAACCTCAGGCTGAAGCAACCGTTCGTGTTGATACCTCGACGCTTGATACCATCATGAACATGGTGGGTGAGCTCGTATTGGTTCGAAACCGCCTATTAAGCCTTGGTTTGAATAGCGACAACGAAGAGATGTCCAAAGCGGTCGCTAACCTTGATGTGGTAACTGCGGATCTACAAGGCGCGGTAATGAAAACGCGTATGCAGCCAATTAAGAAAGTGTTTGGCCGTTTCCCGCGCGTTGTCCGTGACTTGGCTCGTAACCTAAATAAAGACATCGTGCTAGAAATGCGCGGTGAAGAAACCGATCTCGATAAGAACCTTGTAGAAGCATTGGCCGATCCGTTGATTCACTTGGTACGTAACTCGGTTGATCACGGTATTGAAATGCCAGACGCACGCGCGAAGGCCGGCAAATCACGCACAGGTAAAGTGATTTTGTCAGCATCGCAAGAAGGGGACCATATTGAACTATCCATCGTAGATGATGGTGGCGGTATGGACCCGAACAAACTGCGTGGCATCGCGGTGAAGCGTGGCATGATGGATGAAGATGCGGCGGCACGTTTAACAGATAAAGAGTGCTTCAACCTTATCTTCGCACCTGGCTTCTCAAGTAAAGATAAAATTTCTGACATTTCTGGTCGTGGTGTGGGTATGGACGTGGTTAAGACGGCGATCAATACCTTAAACGGTTCAATCGATATCGATTCTGAGCTAGGCAAGGGCACTAAGATTACGATCAAAGTACCACTAACGTTAGCGATTTTACCGACTCTGATGGTCGGTGTTGGCGGTCATCCGTTTGCTCTACCACTGGCTTCGGTGAGTGAAATTTTCCACTTAGATCTTAGCCGTACAAACGTGGTAGATGGTCAGTTGACGATCATTGTGCGTGAGAAATCTATCCCACTATTTTACTTACAAAACTGGTTGGCATCCAAATCGCAAAGCGTCCAAGAGCGTACTGGTCACGGTCACGTGGTGATTGTACAGATTGGTAACCAGCGCGTTGGTTTTGTTGTGGATACGCTTATTGGTCAAGAAGAAGTGGTTATTAAGCCACTCGATAATCTATTACAGGGCACTCCAGGTATGGCTGGTGCGACAATTACTAGCGATGGCCATATTGCATTAATTCTAGATGTGCCTGATTTACTTAAGCGATATGCTGCGGCTTCACGCCTTTAAGCAAAGCTGACGTTATTAAAAGGAATAAGATGGCGATTAAAGTACTAGTCGTTGATGATTCGAGTTTTTTCCGACGTCGCGTGAGCGAAATCATCAACTCAGAATCGCGCCTAGAAGTGATTGACGTTGCGGTAAATGGTAGAGAGGCGGTTGAGAAAGCCAAATCTCTCAAACCTGACGTCATCACGATGGATATTGAAATGCCAGTGATGGATGGCATTACAGCTGTACGTGAAATAATGGCCGCTGCTCCAACGCCAATTCTAATGTTTTCGTCCCTGACCCACGACGGGGCGAAAGCTACGCTTGATGCGCTAGATGCGGGCGCATTGGACTTCTTACCGAAAAAGTTTGAGGACATTGCGCGTAACCGTGAAGAAGCGGTGTCATTACTTCAACAGCGTGTGATTCAGATTGCCTCGAAGCGCGCTTTCATGCGTCGACCTATCGCTCGCCCAACAGCGAGTACCAGCACGACTACTCGATCATTAGGTTCAAGAACGGCTTCACCTGTGACTCCAACACCAACTCGACCTGCTGCGACAAAGTACCGTGCTTCTGGTAAGAAGTATCAACTGACGGCAATTGGCACATCAACAGGTGGCCCCGTTGCTCTACAAAAAATTCTGACGCGCTTGCCGATGAACTATCCGCATCCGATTGTATTGATTCAACACATGCCAGCAACGTTTACTGCTGCGTTTGCCAGTCGTTTGAACACCTTGTGTAAGATTCAAGTGAAAGAAGCACAAGATGGCGATGTGTTACAGCCCGGTGTGGCATACCTTGCACCAGGTGGGAAACAAATGATGGTAGATGGACGAGCGGGCGCTGCTCGTCTTCGCATTATTGATGGCGGCGACCGCATGAACTACAAACCATGTGTGGATGTGACTTTTGGTTCTGCCGCAAAAGTATATGGCGACAAAGTGCTCTCTTTAGTGTTGACAGGCATGGGTGCAGACGGTCGTGAGGGCGCTCGCATGTTGAAGTCTTCAGGCTCAACAATTTGGGCACAAGATGAAGAAAGTTGTGTTGTTTATGGCATGCCCCAAGCGGTTGCTAAAGCAGGCATTTCTTCAGAAGATTTACCGCTTGACCGCATTGCTGAACGCATGTTGGTGGAAGTTGGCCTAGCTTAGGATTCATCATGATTGTTTGGAGTGTAGCTAACCAGAAAGGAGGCGTGGGTAAAACCACCTCAACAGTGACATTGGCGGGCTTATTGAGCCAGAAAGGCCATCGAGTATTGATGGTTGATACTGATCCTCACGCCTCACTGACTACTTATCTCGGTTATGATCCTGATGCAGTAACTTCGAGCCTATTTGATTTATTCCAGTTGAAGACGTTTTCTCGTGAGACGGTTAAGCCGTTGATTTTAGAAACAGAGCTGGAAGGAATGGATATCATTCCCGCGCATATGTCCCTTGCCACGCTTGATCGCGTAATGGGTAATCGCAGTGGTATGGGATTAATCTTAAAACGGGCGCTGCAAACTGTCTCACAAGACTATGACTATGTGTTGATTGACTGTCCGCCAATCCTTGGCGTGATGATGGTGAACGCGTTGGCAGCCAGTGACCGAATTTTGATTCCTGTTCAAACAGAGTTTTTGGCGATGAAAGGTCTGGAGCGCATGATGCGTACGCTAACCATTATGCAAAAATCTCGCCCGGGCGGTTTCAAAGTGACTATCGTCCCAACCATGTACGATAAGCGCACGAAAGCGTCATTGCAGACATTGATGCAACTGAAAAAAGATTACCCAAATCAAGTGTGGACCTCAGCGGTGCCTATTGATACCAAGTTCCGCGATGCCAGTTTAAAGCACTTGCCAGCTTCGCATTTTGCATCTGGTAGCCGTGGTGTGTTTGCCTATAAACAGCTACTGATTTACCTGGAGAGGTTGGCGTTCGATGAGCAGTAATGATGTGCTGTCCAGTGAACAAGCACTTGATGACTACTTTAATGCATTACTGGATGATGAAACTGAAATAACGACTCTTGAGGAAGACCTTGACCTGTTGGCTCAAGAGGTATCATCTGCAGAG
>NZ_JAWOUH010000004.1:34793-322551 GCF_033339295.1 Vibrio sp. 704
CCAGAGCCAGAGCCAGAGCCAGAGCCAGAGCCAGAGCCAGAGCCAGAGCCAGAGCCAGAGCCAGAGCCAGAGCCAGAGCCAGAATTACAGCTACAATACTCGGAGCCAGAAACGTACCAGTTTCAAGAAACATATCCGCCAGAGTTGGAAGCTCCAAACCTGGAAGATGTTCAAAGGCTATTAAGTCAGCTTGAAGCAAGCAACCCAGTGGCTGAGTTGGATATTGATAGTATTCTTGAACAAAATACGATTGATATTGCAGCAGAGATAAAAGCGGCTGAGCCTGAGGTACAAACCTTTAGTGAGGTGCCTGAGCTTCAGGGTGTTGAGGAAATACAGGACTGGGTGATTGATGAGCCAGTTTTTGAGGAAGCGCAACCAGAGGTGGATGAACCTCACGCAGTGATCGAACAAAGTATCAATATAGAATCGAACGTCGATACTGAACTCGAAACACAAGCAGATTCCGATATACCAACGGTCTGGGAAAGCACGAAGCGAAGTGAGGACTTCCAAGTTCTTTACTTTGATGTGAATGGTGTCACGTTTGCTGTACCTCTTGATGAGTTAGGTGGTATTCATCGCATTAGCGAGCTTAACCATTTGATAGGAAAACCCGCCTGGTATTTGGGGCTACAAACAAATCGCGAGCAGCAGTTTGATGTCGTCGATACCGCGAAATGGGTGATGGCAGATAAGCTTCGTGATGATAGCTATAAAGATAACTACCAATATGTCGTCATGCTTGGTGAGAGCATGTGGGGGTTGGCCAGTAACCAATTAAGGGGGACTGAAACGCTTAATATCGACAAGGTTCGCTGGCGTGAGCAGGCGGGTAAACGCCCTTGGCTAGCGGGCATGGTAAAAGAAAAAATGTGTGCCTTAATTCATGTCCAGGCGCTCATTGACATGCTAAACGCCGGTTTAGATGTCAAATCACTGAATTAGATTTAAGTCGGGAACGACATTAACGAGGATTAACTATGTCTCAAGCTTTTGAAGTAGAAGTGAAGAAAGATGCATCGAATGACGAAGTTCTTCAGTGGGTGACGTTCCAGCTAGAAGAAGAAACGTACGGCATCAACGTAATGCAAGTTCGTGAAGTACTTCGTTATACTGAAATTGCCCCTGTTCCAGGTGCACCAGATTATGTACTTGGTATCATCAACCTACGCGGTAATGTAGTTACTGTTATCGATACACGTTCACGTTTTGGCCTGATGGAAGGCGAAGTCACTGACAACACTCGTATTATTGTGATCGAGTCTGAGCGTCAAGTGATTGGTATCTTAGTAGATAGCGTGGCAGAAGTTGTTTATCTGCGTTCTTCTGAAATTGATACGACGCCTTCAGTTGGTACCGACGAGAGTGCGAAGTTCATCCAGGGTGTGAGCAACCGTGACGGCAAGCTTCTTATCCTTGTGGATTTGAACAAGCTGCTAACAGATGACGAGTGGGACGAGATGGCTCACCTTTAATGGCTGAATGATGATGGCTGAAGAGACTCTTTTATCTGCCCCATTCCTTGCGGGTGGCGTCGCTTTTATCGTGTTGGTATTGGTTGTTTTGCAACTGCGGATTCGCTCGGGGTTACAAAAGCAGTTAGATCAACAACGAGCTCAATCTCGACACGCAGATAAAGAAGTGCAAAAGTTGAGTAAGCAGTTACTCGAAGTGCGCTCGGTTGTTGTTGGTCTTGGACAAAAAGTGACCGAGCAACAAGACATTATTCAGCACTTAAACGAGAGAATTCGCGAACTCGAACACGCTGATACTGATGGTCGCTTGTACAGTCGCGCTTCTAAAATGGTACAGCTTGGCGCTGATATCAACGAGCTGATTGAAGAGTGCGAACTACCAAAAGCCGAAGCTGAGTTGATGCTTTCACTGCAGAAGAAACTGGCAGGGAAAGAGAAGATTCCACCATTAAGTGGTCAGCCATCAGATGGCGCAGAATATCCAGCGCGTGGACGTCGTCGACGCTAAAGGTTATCAAGCGATAAAAAAGAGGCGTTATTACGCCTCTTTTTTGTTTTTAGCCGCTAATGCTCTTCTTAAATACAACCCTAGATAACCTTCAGTCGATCTTGCTCTTAGCTCTGGCCTCTCAAATTCAAAATGAGCGCTTATAACTACTTATAGTTAATTTTATTAAAGTGTGATGATTAATTAACAAAAATACATGAACTTACATGTAACCTAGCCCTCTTATCCTGTTTTGTCATAACTAAGCTGTGCTAATATAGCGGCTCGTTCATTTTTTAGTTGAAGCTCTATGTTAGAAGTGTCTAACCTGACAGCAATCCGTGATGAAAGGGTTCTGTTTGAAAACCTGCAGTTTGAAATTAAGCCTGGTGAATTGGTCCAGATCGAAGGGCGTAATGGTACTGGTAAAACTACATTGCTACGGATTGTGACAGGGTTAGGTGATAGAGAAGAAGGTGTCATTAAATGGAAAGGCGAAGAGGTTGAAAAATCTCGTGATGTTTTCCATCAAGATCTGCTTTTCTTAGGACATCAAACAGGAGTGAAACGAGAGCTTACCGCATTAGAAAACTTACGTTTTTATCAATCTATTCAAAATAATCGCTCTTCAGACGAAGAAATCTTTATCGCTTTGACTCAAGTAGGATTAGCTGGTCGAGAAGATGTGCCTGTAGCACAACTTTCCGCAGGTCAGCAACGACGAGTCGCATTGGCAAGGTTATGGCTCAGTAAGCAAATTTTATGGATCTTAGATGAGCCGTTGACTGCCATTGATAAGCAAGGTGTCAAGGTGCTTGAATCTTTGTTCGCAAGTCATGCTGATAATGGCGGTATTGTTGTGTTGACGACGCATCAAGATATGTTTGCGGACAGCCCGAAACTTAGAAAAATAAAGCTGGGTGACTGATATGATTTCCTCGATGACCACCATCATTCGTCGTGAGCTCCTAATCGCATTTCGCCGTCAGGCAGACATTCTGAACCCGCTGTGGTTCTTTATTATTGTCATTACTCTCTTTCCTCTGAGTATTGGACCAGAGCCTAATTTGTTAGCACGTATTGCAGCGGGCATCGTTTGGGTTGCCGCATTGCTGTCCGCCTTATTATCATTAGAGCGTCTATTTCGTGATGATTTTCAAGACGGTGCACTAGAACAAATGATGCTAATGCCGATTCCATTGCAACTTGTAGTGGTTTCAAAAGTCATAGCACATTGGTTGTTAACAGGGTTACCTCTGATTTTAATTAGCCCATTATTGGCGGTTTTACTTTCGCTCGACTTCAATACTTGGCTATCGGTTGTATTAACCTTGATGATCGGTACACCAACACTAAGTTTTATTGGCGCCATTGGTGTGGCGTTGACTGTTGGGTTGCAAAAGGGTGGCGTTCTTTTGAGTTTGCTTATTCTTCCGCTCTACATCCCAATTTTGATTTTCGCAACATCGGCAATTGATGCTGCCGCACTCGGTATGGCGTATAACGGTCAACTAGCGATTTTAGGTGCGATGCTAATGGGGGCGATGACATTAACGCCTTTTGCCATCAGTGCCGCATTACGAGTTAGTGTCAACTAACTCAATAAAGTGCCAATGAAGCGGCGCTTGATCAAAGAATTATTATTAAAGCACTGCTACGGTCTCAACCCTTTAGACAGTGTCCCTGAAGTAAGAGTGAGAACAAAACATGTGGAAATGGCTACATCCTTATGCCAAGCCAGAAGCAGCTTATCGTTTGAGTGGTAAGTTTCTGCCTTGGTTTTCTGTATTGGCCCTCGTATGCTTATCGGTTGGTACGGTTTGGGGGCTTGCATTTGCGCCTTCAGATTACCAACAAGGTGACAGTTTCCGAATCATCTACATTCATGTCCCATCAGCTATTTGGTCTATGGGCGTTTATATGTCGATGGCGATCGCTGCATTTATTGGCCTAGTATGGCAAGTTCGCCTATCTGATATGGCGGCACTTGCGATGGCTCCGATTGGTGCAGTATTTACTTTTATTGCTCTACTTACAGGTGCTGTTTGGGGCAAGCCTATGTGGGGCACTTGGTGGGTATGGGATGCCCGTCTTACATCTGAATTGATTCTTCTATTTCTCTACCTTGGTGTGATTGCGCTTTACCATGCGTTTGACGATCAAAAAACCGCCGCAAAAGCTGCTGGTATTTTAGCGATCGTAGGCGTAGTAAACCTACCTATCATTCACTTTTCCGTGGAATGGTGGAACACGCTTCATCAAGGTGCGACGATCACGAAATTTGAACAACCTTCTATTTCATCCGACATGCTTTGGCCGTTATTGCTGAACATCTTTGGCTTTGCGTTCTTCTTTGGTGCCGTGACGATGGTCCGTTTTCGTAACGAAATCATCAGTAAAGAAAGTCACCGCCCTTGGGTGCGCAAACTCGCAACAGAACAAACTCAGTGAGGTAACTGATTATGCATTTTGAATCTCTGAGCGACTTTTTTGCCATGGGTGGCTACGCATCATACGTATGGAGTGCGTTTGGTATTACTTTCTTATCCATGCTGATTCTTCTGATCACTAGCCTTCGCCGCGGTGATGCATTATTGAAAGAAGTGAAAGCAAAAATTGACCGTCAAGCTCGTATCGACGCAGCGAAGAACATGGAGAACACCTTATGAACCCGAGACGTAAAAAGAGGCTAGGTATTGTACTAGCGATCTTTATCGGTATTAGTGCCACCATTGGTTTGATACTTTATGCGCTTAATCAAAATATGGACCTTTTCTACACTCCAACGGAATTGGTTAATGGTAAGCCAGATGGCACCAAGCCAGAAGTAGGCCAGCGTCTGCGTATCGGTGGAATGGTGGTTGTGGGCTCAGTTCGTCGAGATCCTAATTCTTTGAAAGTGAGTTTTGACCTGCACGATGTCGGTCCGAAAGTGACGATTACCTATGACGGTATTCTTCCTGACTTGTTCCGTGAAGGGCAGGGTATTGTTGCTCAAGGTGTACTGAAAGATGCCACGACAGTTGAGGCATTTGAGGTCCTAGCGAAGCACGATGAAGAATACATGCCACCAGAAATTGCAGAAGCGATGAAGAAAACGCATGAACCGCTTCAATACAGCACCGAACAGAAACAAGGAAGCGGCCAATGATTGCTGAAATCGGTCACTTTGCTCTCATTCTTTCGCTTGCAATGGCAGTGCTGTTGAGCGTATTGCCATTGTGGGGAGCATCGAATAATAACACCATGCTAATGAACACAGCGCGACCGCTATCTTGGTCTATGTTCCTGATGCTGTTGTTCTCTTTCGCCATTTTATGTTGGGGATTTTATACCAACGACTTCACGTTACAGTATGTAGCGAGCAACTCGAATAGTCAGCTTCCTTGGTACTACCGTTTAACCGCAGTATGGGGTGCACACGAAGGTTCACTGTTGCTATGGGTTTTAATCCAAGCTGCTTGGACTGTCGCTGTAGCGACGTTTAGTCGTGGTATGCCGCAAGAGTCGGTTGCACGTGTACTTGCTGTTATGGGCATGATCTCAGTGGGTTTCCTACTGTTTATCATCTTAACGTCAAATCCATTCCTACGTACGTTACCGTTCTTCCCGGTTGACGGACGTGACTTGAACCCTCTGCTTCAAGACCCTGGTTTGATTGTTCACCCGCCAATGCTTTACATGGGCTATGTTGGTTTCTCGGTTGCGTTCTCTTTTGCGATCGCATCCCTAATGACCGGACGCCTTGATACGGCTTGGGCTCGTTGGTCTCGTCCTTGGACAACCGCTGCATGGGTATTTTTAACACTTGGTATCGCACTAGGTTCTTGGTGGGCTTACTACGAACTTGGCTGGGGTGGCTGGTGGTTCTGGGACCCAGTAGAAAACGCATCATTCATGCCTTGGTTAGCGGGTACCGCATTAATCCACTCTCTTGCCGTGACAGAAAAACGCGGCACATTTAAAGCGTGGACGGTACTATTGGCAATCTCTGCATTTTCGTTGAGTTTGTTGGGCACCTTCTTAGTCCGTTCCGGTATTTTAGTATCGGTGCACGCGTTCGCGTCTGACCCGTCGCGCGGTATGTTTATTCTAGGCTTCCTCGTTTTCGTTATCGGCGGCTCTTTATTGCTGTTTGCCGTAAAAGGTGCAGCAGTGCGTGTACGAGGTAACTTCGACTTAGTCTCACGTGAAAATGCGCTCTTAGCCAACAACGTATTACTTATCGCCGCTCTTGTTGTGGTGTTAGTGGGGACACTGTTGCCGCTCGTACACAAGCAGCTTGGTTTGGGGTCGGTTTCTATCGGTGCGCCATTCTTTGACATGCTATTTGCGTGGTTAATGATGCCATTCGCTTTCCTGCTTGGTATTGGTCCTCTTATTCGTTGGAAGCGAGACAATTTATCTAAACTTGTGAAACCAATGCTCGTTTCAGGTGTGCTTGCTTTCGCCTTGGCCGCGCTATGCGTGTACCTGTTTGCCGATTTCTTCTCAACCATGGCTTACATTGGTTGGGTGATGGCGATTTGGATTATTGCGATGCATGGCTTTGAACTGTACGAGCGCGCAACGCACCGTCATAGCTTTAGTGAAGGTGTTCGCAAGCTGCAACGTAGCCACTGGGCAATGATGTTGGGTCATGTTGGTCTGGCGGTATCTGTTATCGGTATTGCGATGGTACAGAACTACAGCATCGAGCGTGATGTACGTTTAGCACCTGGCGAACACTTCCAAATTCAAGGCTATGATTTCTACTTCTCAGGCTTGCGTGATAAAGATGGTCCAAACTACGATGGCTACATCGCAGACTTTGAGATCACACACGATGGCAAATACGTGAATACGCTTCACGCAGAGAAGCGCTTCTACCGTACGGCTAAGTCTATGATGACTGAAGCAGCCATTGACCGTGGTATTAGCCGCGACTTATACATTGCAATGGGTGAACGTTTAGACGACAACCGATCTTGGGCTGTTCGTATTTACTATAAACCGTTCGTTCGTTGGATTTGGGCTGGCTCTTTGATTATGGCATTAGGCGGCGCACTAGCGATTTCTGATAAACGCTACCGCTTCCGTAAATCGCCGAAGCAAAACGCGAAGTCAAAAGAGCAGGAGGCATAACATGAATAAGAAAATCTTATTTATTCCGCTTGTCGCTTTCATGATTCTAGCGGGCATTTTCGCAACCCAATTAATGCGTAACCAAGAGGGCGATGATCCAACTAAATTGGAGTCGGTTTTGGTTGGCAAGCCAGTTCCTGAATTTCATTTAGAAGACCTGGCTGAGCCTGGAAAACAGTACGACCAATCAATTTTTAAAGGTGAACCGTTGCTCTTGAACGTTTGGGCAACGTGGTGCCCAACGTGTTATGCAGAGCATAAATACCTAAACGAATTGGCGGGTAAGGGCGTTAAGATCATCGGTATGAATTACAAAGATGATCGTAATAAAGCAATAGGTTGGCTGAATGATCTCGGCAACCCGTACTTGATCAGCCTATTTGATGGCAGTGGTATGCTTGGCCTTGACCTTGGCGTTTATGGTGCTCCAGAAACATTCATTATTGATGCAAATGGTGTGATTCGCTATCGCCATGTAGGGGATGTAAACCCACGTAATTGGTCAGAAACACTGGAGCCGCTTTACAACAAATTGGTTGAGGAGGCGAAGCAATGAGAAAGCTAATTCTTGCCGTTTTTGCTGCGATGACATTATCTCTTGCTGCTCATGCGGCCATTGAAGTGTACGAGTTTGATAATTTGGAACAAGAACAGCAGTTCAAAGAGTTAAGCCATACGCTCCGTTGCCCTAAATGTCAGAACAACACGATCTCGGATTCTAACGCTGAACTTGCTCAGGACTTACGCCATAAGGTGTACGAAATGACCAAAGAAGGTAAGTCCAAAGATGAGATTGTTGATTACATGATCGCCCGTTACGGTAACTTCGTGACTTACAACCCACCATTTACGGTCGCGACTGCGATTTTGTGGCTAGGGCCACTCGCTGTAGTACTGGGTGGTTTTGGTTTGATTGTGCTGCGTAGCCGTAAATCTAAAGTTAAGGCAAAAGCGAGCAGTGACGAGCAATGGGATGAGCAAAAAGAAGCTCGTTTAAAAGCATTGCTTGAAGAAGAGAACAACGGAGATAAGAAGTAATGACACTATTTTGGATTTCCACCGTTGTTCTCACGCTTATTGCTTGTGCGCTGGTGGCTTTGCCGCTGCTTAAACAAAAAGCGAACAATGATGATGTGTTACGCGATGAGCTTAACAAGGCATTTTATAAAGACCGACTATCTGAGCTTGCAGAAGAAACTGACGAAGGTCTAGTTGAAAGTGAAGACGAACTGATTTCTGATCTAAAGCAATCACTGCTTGACGATATCCCTGGTGATAGAGCGCAAAAAGAAACCAAGGTTTCTCCAATCGCAGTTTTAGTTCCATCGGTAATTCTGACGGTGGTGCTGAGCTATGGTTTGTATTATAAATTTGGCGCGTCAGACGATATTGTTCAATGGCAAGAAGTGTCTGCAAATCTACCTGAGTTATCGAAAAAGCTGATGTCGGCTTCTTCTGAGCCGCTGAGTGACGATGAAATGGCGGATTTGACCCTTGCCCTTCGAACTCGCTTACATTACCAGCCGGAAGACTCGACAGGTTGGTTACTGCTAGGTCGTATTGCGTTAGCAAATCGTGATGTCACCACAGCTATCGATGCGATGGAAAAATCGTACCGCCTAGAGCCAAAAGACCCAGATGTGATGTTGGGTTATGCACAAGCTCTGATGCTGTCTCAAGAGGAAATGGATCAAGCGACGGCTCGCTCATTACTCGGCAAGCTGATGCAGCAAGACTATGTCGATCTGCGTGTGTTTTCTTTGTTAGCGTTCGATGCGTTTGAGCGTCAAGACTTCCCGGCTGCCATCAAGTACTGGGGAATCATGCAGCAAATGATTGGTCCAGAAGATAGCCGCTACGAGATGTTGTCACGCAGTATTGAGAGTGCTCGTAAGCAAATGGGCGAAGCGGTTTCACAGGATAAGAGTGTAGCTGTGACAATTGATGTGGCACCAAATGCTCAGTTGGATCCAAACGCAGTTCTGATTGTGTCAGTACATCGTTCAGATGGCTCCCCAATGCCTGTGGCTGCTGCTCGTTATCCGCTAGGTACTTTCCCTCGCACAGTCGTATTAGATGATGGCAATGCCATGATGCAAGGGCAAAAGTTATCTTCACTCGATAAGCTAATCGTCCGTGTGCGTGTAGATTCTGACGGTAACGTAGCAACGCGTGATCAAGATTGGCACGGAGAAAGTGACGTCGTTGAATTTGGCGCACCAGTAGAAGTGACCATTGATCAGCAGTATTAATTGTTAACATCTGTCTCTGAAACATGACAACGAGGTAGAGTCAGTTGCCTTTAGTGGTATGACTCTAAACGATCGAGTAGAATACCGAAGGCCAGCGATTGCTGGCCTTTATTTATTCCCATATCTGAGTCATCTTTACTATGTATCCTGCTCAACATACGTACAATGGTTAATCGGGGTGACTTAGGTACATTAATAGTCGTTATGGAAAATAAAATGTATAACAAGGGTAAATCTACCTTCTTGTTGCTGTTAGCCGTTGGACTGGTTGGCTGTTCAAGTGCGCCTGATGAAGCAGTAACAGGACAAGAAACAAATCAAACGACTTCTGATGTGTATGACCCGTTGGAAGGCTTTAACCGAACCATGTGGGAACTCAACTACGAATATTTAGATCCGTATTTGGTTCGTCCTGTATCACTTGCGTATGTAGAATACACGCCAGTTCCTATTCGTTCTGGTATCGCTAACTTCTTATCGAACTTAGATGAGCCAGCAAGCATGGTTAATAACTTAATCATGGGTAATGGTACGAAAGCCGTGGACCACTTTAACCGTTTTTGGATTAACTCGACGTTCGGTATTTTCGGTTTATTCGATATTGCAAGTGCCGCGGGTATTACGAAGTACGACGAGAAAGCGTTCAGTGATGCAGTAGGCCACTATGGTGTTGGAAATGGCCCTTACTTCATGGTTCCAGGTTATGGTCCGTATACCTTACGTGAAGTGACAGATACCGTAGATAGTACGTATTTACCCCTCTCTTATCTCAACTTCTGGGCGAGTTTGGGTAAGTGGGCGTTTGAAGGAATGGAGAAGCGTGCTTTATTAGTACCGCAAGAAGCGCAGCTAGACTCGTCGCCGGATCCATATATTCTAACTCGCGATGTTTATATCCAGCGTCAAAACTTTAAAGCAGAAGTTGAAACGGTAGAAGAAGTTAACATCGAAGAAGAAGAGTATTTAGATGAATATCTAGAAGACTTTTAAGCGTTGTTCTTCACAATAGAGAAATGAAAAAAGGCTTAGCTGATGCTAAGCCTTTTTTGTATTTTGCAGCTTGGTTAGAAACGGTAGTTTGCTTGAACACCGATTAGCCAAACATTACCCGTAGTTTCGCCTACGAATTGGCCGCCGACTTGTTCTGCAGTGTCGTCTGACTTGTAACCACGAGACTCAACGATTGGTGCGTCTTTCGCAAAAATATAGGTGAAGCCAGCGTCTAGGCTGAAGTCTTTCGTCCAATCGTACGTTGCGCCAATACTTAGCCAAGTGCGGTCAGTTTCTGGAATAGTAATCGTGCGGTTTTTGTCGCTTACCGCTGAAGTATCGTATGCAATACCAGTGCGTAGCGCTAGCTTAGGATCAAGCTGGTAAGTAGCACCAACAGCAAAGCGATAGTTGTCTTCCCAGTTTTCTACTTTAACCATATGCGTGCCAGCAGTATTTAGACGTGCTTCCAATTTCTCGAAAGAGCTCCAATCCGTCCAGTTAACGCTTGCGTGTAACGCAAGTTGGTCTGTTACTTGGTGGAAGCTTGCCAACTCAGCCGTTGCAGGCAGGTTTAGATACATGTAGCCGTTGTCGCGTTCAGAAGTACCGAAGCCAAAACCAAGACCTTCAGCATGGCCTTCAAGCTTCAGTTCAACTTCAGATTTATACGCGAAGCCGATACGGTTATTTTCATTGATCTGCCATGCTGTACCAACTTGCCAGCCCCAAGCGGTATCGTCACCTTCCATGTATTTTAGAGCGGTACCTTGAGGAACACTGATTGGTTGATTAGTTTCAGGATTTAACCCTACAACGTTATTCTTAGGAGCTGCTGCGCCAAAGCTGCCTTCGCCGATGATGTAACGGATACCACCACCAACGCTGATTGATTCATTGACTTTGTAAGCTGCGTTTAAGTTCGCTTCCATTGTCGTTACGCTTGCTTCGTTACCGAAGTGCGATGCACCAAAGCCTTTACCTAAATCGGTTTCCATGCCGTAGTTGGTGCCAAATGCCAAACCAATCGCGAATTTCTCATTATATTGGTGTGATAGGTAGAAGTTTGGAATGATTGCATCATGTGCGAAGTCATCTGAAGATGCAGAAGAAGTGCTACCGTGGAAGTTTACATCACCTTCAATATCAATATTTGGGTTCACATAGATTGCACCAACGGACACTTGAGTGCCTTCCAAATAAGTTAGCATTGCTGGGTTACGCCATTGTGCACTTGCGTTGTCAGCCATTGCAGCTTCACCAGCATATGCTCGACCTAGGCCTGTTGCAGAATATTCAGCAAGTTGGAAACCTGCTGCGTTAGCCATGCCCGTTGTGCCAAGTAGGCTTAATGCCACTGCTGTTGATAGAAGAGTCTTGTTGGTTTTCATTCGAATGTTCGCTGATTTGTTTATAACGTGGGACGAAAGTTTAAAGGTAGAGTTTTTACTTTAGAAATGAAAATCCAGCGTAAGTGGTCTTTTGAAATATTATCCTTTCAAATGTTATTTTTGCGGTTTAATAATCTAACTGTGAAAGGCTTGTAAACGGAATTCAGCGAACAGCTGTGCGTCCTAATTGTGAGATTTAGATACACGTGTTCACTCAAATTGAGTGAGCAATAAATCGCAGATATGAAAAAAGGCTGGAAATCCAGCCTTTTATATAAAGTATTTTTCTACTAACTAACAGCGAAGCGTTTAGAAGCTACGGCTGTATTGTAAGCCGAATAGAATTGCATCAGCATGAGTTGTTGCTGTTACACCGGTAGAAAGACCAGGAGCTAATTGAGTATTCTCATTAACTTTTACATCTTCACCTAACAAGTACGTGAAGCCAAAATCGATGTTTGAGCTATTATCAATATGGTAAGAGAAACCTGTGGAGAACCACTGGCGATCTGAGTCTGGTACCGAGATAGACGTTACTTTATCTTGAGCGCTTGTGTCGTACATGTAACCAGCACGAAGTGTCCAGTTGTTGTTTAGGTAGTAAGTACCACCAATTGCGTAGTGCCAGCCATCTTGCCATTGATAGTCTTTCGAGTAACCACCTTTAAGTAAACCCTGATTTAGGTTCTCAAAATCAATTTGGTCGAAATCTTTCCAACCGATGTATTGGATGCTGTAGTGTACAGCAAACTTAGTGTCTTGGATTTTGTGGAAACCAGAAAACTCGGCCATATCTGGTAGAGGTAGCGTGATTTCCTGACCTTTGTCGTCTTTTGCCGTAAATTCAGGGCTGTAACGATACGCTAGACCAAAACGGTTGTTTTCATCTAGTTCGTACACAGTACCTACGTTAAAACCAACAGCCCAACCATCAGCTTTATCTACGTCCAGAATTTTTTGACCGCCAACCCTTGGGACTGAAGAGCTAGTTGTACGCTTCATTGTGCCTTGGCCGTAGATTAAATCTAAACCAGCACCAAAGCTCCATTGTTCGTTTAAACGGTAAGAACCCGCCAATCCAAAGTTGAAGCTTTTTACATCCGTAAGACCACCGTACTCTGTTGCGGTGTAGTTATCTGAAAATTCAGTTTTAGTGCCGAAATTAGAGTATGCGTTTACGCCCCATGCAAACTTGTCATTTACTGGAACGATTAGGTGAATGTTTGGAGCTATTGACGTATCACCCACATCATCAGTATCAGCAACACTTACAGTATTGGAGCCCAAAGGAGTATTAACGTTATATTTCGCATCTTTCACTTCAATCATTGAAGTAATGCTTTCGAAACCTAGCGACAGTTCCATTTTATCAAACAGAGCCATTGCTGCTGGGTTACGAGCCATTACTGCTGCATTATCTGCGATTACTGCATCACCAGCAAATGCACGGCCGATGCCAGTTGCTGATTGAGCGTTGATTTGGAAACCCGCTGCCATCGATTGACCTGAGGCAAAAGCTACCGTTACTGCTAGGAGAGTCTTTTTAAACAGACGCGTGTTCTGAGTCATTTGTTTTTCCTTATTAGATTCGTCTCTTTGGACGATAAATTGAGCTTTTGCTCAGTGGCGCAGATAGTAGTATCAATAATTGCTTGGACAAATCCGACCATTGGATAAAATTGAATAAAAATTGCAGAAATGATGTCTAAAAGACGGGAAATTGCACTTAAAATGCATAATTTAGAGTTTAAGCTCTAAATGGTATAGCGGTGGTGAATGTTTTGCGTTCTATTTATACAAAAATGCCGCTAAATAAGATCATTTAGCGGCATTTAACCTTTTGAAGGCTGGAAATCGTCGAAGTTGTTACATCGGCTTAATCATTGATGCAAGAGTCGTAGCGAGCGCATCAATATTTTCACCTTCTTCCCCGACTAAAATCAGGCTTGAACTCCCGACGGGCTGAACGATTCCGGTCATGCCATCCTTACTAAAGTCGGTACTTTGTTCGCTTGGAATACCAGTAATAAATAACGTTACTTTACCTTTTGGACCTTGGAACACCATATGCACCGCATTGGATTCGCCAAAACCGCAGTGGTTTAGGTAGTAAACGTGATATGGAAAGTTTTCACTAAACTGGTAATGAAATGGCGACATTTTCGCATTAATTTGCGAGCTCGGTACATCCTCATCAAGATGACGAACAAACGGTTCTTCATGAATAACGTGTTTCATCGCGGTATCCGCTAAACTGGCTTGTGCTGGAGACACCAAAACATTTCCCCAGTTTACTTGGCCAACTAATAACCCTGCGGTGAACGCAATAGAAGCGGCAAGTGCCATTGCTTTGCGGACAAAGTTTGGTCTTACGACCTTCTCTTCATCAAGTGCACTCGACGTCTGGCTAAATAAAATCTTATCTGCGAGATCTTCGGGTACATCCACATTCATGGCTTGTTTAATTTTTACATCGAGATCCAAAACGTCATCAACAAACTTATTGTTGGCGTCGCTACCAGCTAAAGCTTGCAGAATCTCTTCATCCTTTTGTTTTGGATCCGACAAAATACGACGACGAAATTCTAAATCATCCATTCTTTTGTCCTCTCTTGGTATCTTGAGAATCCAACATCTCTTTAAGTTGATTACGAGCGCGAAATAGTCGAGTCATCACTGTATTTTTATTTAAATCAAGAATGTCACCAATTTCTTCTCCACTGAAACCACCAACAACTTGGAGAAATAAAGGCTCACGGTATTCAACATCGAGCTTCATGATCTGTGCCTGCAGCCATTCTTGCTGGTGATGTGGGTCATCGCTGACTTTAGCATCATTGCCGTAATCATCGATATCAACTAAATCAAATTGTTTACGTTCGAAGCGGCGCGCATTTTCTCGTCTCAATATTGTGATGAGCCAAGACTTGGCAGCTTTTTCGTCTTGGAGGCTATCGAGTGACTTCCAAGCTCTAAGACAGGTTTCCTGAACTAGATCTTCCGCGACCGCTTTATCTTTGCACAACCAATATGCGTAGCGGTACAAGTCACGATGATACCCTCGGACGAGCGCTTCGTATTTTCTTTGCTTGTCCATATCAGAGTTGACCGGACTGTTGGAATTTTTCTTTCCAAACATTTTTAATATGGCCACAGGAGCCTCCATCCTCGCTCTGTGAGTTTCTTACTTGTTCTGAGCATGACTTTACTTGCTTCATCGCTTAGCGGTTTTGGTTGCAGGATTTGTCATGCAACCCCTTTGACACAATAAGCCATGTGGTTACCTAAAAGTGTATACGCAAATGTCAGATATCATCGAACACGAATTGATATATATTGTTAACAATATCATCATTAGTAATCAATGGCTTGGATAAGTTCACTCGATGGAGCATTAAAAGGGACTTCTGATGGTGGATTCTTGAATTGTTTTGAATCAATAATCGCTTTAGGTGAGCTTAAAACTCGTAAAATCACTATAAAATTGATCTATTTCAAAATATCAAGCAGTGAAGGGGTTATAGTACACCTTGTCATCTCGTTAGTCATTGCGACTAACATGTTGAGCAAGATGACACTTCCTTTTGAAGGCTGACTTTACTTTCTCCTAATCAGGAAACTGATTACTTTTCAATTGGCGTAAGTTAATTGTTTTATAGATATTCCGACCACACAGTTATGTGTGGTTTTTTTTTGCTTCGATTTTACTTTCCGTATACCTCTTACCGTTTTAACTCTCTATAGTTAACCATTAGTAATCGCATAAGAATCAAAGAAGTAGAGTAATTGAACTACTTGCTTCACGTTTATTTAAACGCACGTTTGATAAATTTAACAAATTCATTACAATGCATCAGGTCAGACCTCTTGTATTTAAGGAGAAACAATGGGCAAGCAGGAAGTAAAAACACGCAATGGTGAGCGTGTCGCTATTGTCGCGGGGCTTCGAACTCCCTTTGCTCGTCAAAGCACGGAATTTAGCCAAGTGCCAGCGGTCGATTTAGGGAAAATGGTAGTAAGCGAAATGCTTGCTCGAACAGATATTGATCCGAAGCTAATCGAACAAGTGGTATTTGGACAAGTAGTACAAATGCCTGAAGCGCCAAACATCGCACGAGAAATCGTGTTAGGCACCGGTATGAACATCCATACTGATGCTTACAGTGTGACTCGAGCGTGTGCGACGAGTTTTCAAGCGGCGGTTAATGTCGCAGAAAGCATCATGGCGGGAACCATCGATATTGGTATTGCTGGCGGTGCAGACTCTTCTTCCGTCCTGCCTATTGGCGTATCAAAGAAATTGGCTTCTAATCTGCTTGCTCTTAGTAAGACAAAAACAATGGGTCAGAAGCTTAGTATCCTCAAAAACTTGAGCTTTAAAGACCTGATGCCAGTGCCACCAGCAGTAGCAGAGTACTCTACGGGTTTATCCATGGGACAAACTGCAGAGCAAATGGCTAAAACACATGGTATTTCTCGCGCAGAACAGGATGCGCTTGCACATCGTTCTCATACGCTGGCTTCTCAAGCTTGGAAAGAAGGAAAAATCCAAGATGAAGTGATGACGGCTTTCCCTGAACCATACAAAAAGTGGATTTCGGAAGACAACAATATCCGTCATGACTCAACGGTTGAGGGATACGCGAAATTGCGACCTGCGTTTGATCGTCAGTATGGCAGTGTTACGGCTGCGAACAGTACGCCATTGACTGATGGTGGTGCGGCAGTGATGTTGATGCGAGAAGGTAAAGCGAAAGAGCTCGGAATGGAGATTCTTGGTTACATCCGAGGTTATGCATTCTCTGCTATCGGCGTGGAAAAGGACATGCTGATGGGGCCGACTTATGCCACAGCGAAAGTGCTTGAAAATACAGGCTTGGAACTGTCAGACCTGACGTTGATCGACATGCACGAGGCCTTTGCTGCTCAAGCATTGGCGAATGTGAAGATGTTTGCTTCCGATAAGTTTGCTCAAGAAAACCTTGGTCGCTCAAAAGCGATTGGTGAAATTGACATGGATAAGTTCAACGTGCTTGGCGGATCAATTGCTTATGGTCACCCATTTGCTGCGACTGGTGCGCGTATGATGACGCAAACCCTACGAGAGCTAAAACGCCGTGGCGGTGGTATTGCATTGAATACCGCATGTGCTGCTGGTGGTCTTGGTGCGGCAATGATTCTGGAGGTTGAGTAATGAGCGAGCAAAAAGCATTTAGTCTAAAGGTTGATGAGCAAAATATTGCTTGGTTAGCCATCGATGTTCCTAATGAAAAAATGAATACGCTGCAGGCGGCTTTTGCTGACGAAATGAAAGAAATTTTTGCTCAGCTAAAAGACTCCAGTGGTATTAAAGGGATGATCATCCACTCCCTAAAACCGGACAATTTTGTTGCGGGTGCTGATGTTCGAATGCTAGAAGCATGCACCACAGCAAGTGAAGCGGAAGCCTTAGCAAGGCAAGGTCAGGAGTTGTTCCAGCAGCTATCGGACTTACCTTATCCTGTCGTTGCGGCTATTCATGGCCCATGTTTGGGCGGTGGTTTAGAACTGGCTCTTGCATGTGATTATCGTGTTTGTACGGATTCTGACAAAACGCGTTTAGGTCTGCCAGAAGTACAACTTGGTTTATTGCCAGGTTCTGGTGGTACTCAGCGTCTGCCACGTTTGATTGGCCTGTTACCGTCGTTGGACTTGATCCTGACGGGTAAACAACTTCGTGCGAAGAAAGCTAAAAAATTGGGCGTTGTGGACGCCTGTGTGCCTGACACCATTTTGCTCGACGTAGCAAAACAGTTTATCGACAAAGGTAAAAACAAGGGCACGAAAAAGCTATCGACGAAAGAAAAGGTGATGTCTGGTAGCGGGCTAGGGCGCAAGTTTGTATTTGAGCAAGCTGCGAAGAAAACGAATCAAAAAACTCGCGGTAACTATCCAGCAACGGTTGCAATTCTAGAAGTTATTCAACATGGCTTAGAGAAAGGCTTCGCTAAAGGCCAAGAACTTGAAGCGAAGCGCTTTGGTGAGCTTGTGATGAGCTCAGAGTCAAAAGCGCTCCGTTCGATCTTCTTTGCCACAACAGAAATGAAGAAAGAAAATGGCACGGATGCGAAACCAGCACCAGTTCATAAAGTTGGTGTGCTTGGTGGTGGTCTGATGGGCGCCGGAATCAGCCATGTGTCTGTTGCAAAAGCAAAAGTACCTGTTCGCATCAAAGATGTTAGCAACGATGGCGTTTTAAATGCGCTCAACTACAACTACAAGTTATTTGAGAAACAGCGCAGACGTCGCATTCTATCCAAGGCCGATCTGCAAGCGAAAATGCTGCAACTGTCTGGTGGTGTCGATTTTACCAGTTTTAATCATATTGATGTCGTAATTGAAGCCGTTTTTGAAGACTTAGATCTTAAGCAAAAAATGGTGGCGGACATTGAAGCGAACGCTAAGTCAGAAACTATCTTTGCGACCAATACTTCTTCGTTGCCTATCCACAAAATTGCAGAAAAAGCAGAGCGTCCAGAAAACGTAGTGGGTTTGCATTACTTCAGCCCAGTAGAAAAAATGCCTTTGGTGGAAGTGATTCCGCATGAAACGACGTCAGATGAAACCGTTTCAACAGTTGTTGCACTTGCTAAGAAGCAAGGTAAAACCCCGATCGTAGTGAAAGACAAAGCGGGCTTTTACGTGAACCGCATTCTTGCGCCATACATGAACGAAGCGGCGCATATTCTGCTGGCTAACGAACCGATCGAAAAGATTGATACGGCGTTGCTTGACTTTGGTTTCCCTGTCGGCCCGATTACCTTACTGGATGAAGTCGGTGTCGACATTGGCGCGAAAATTATGCCGATTCTGGTTAATGAGTTAGGTGACCGATTCAAAGGCCCGGATGTGTTTGATATCTTGTTAAATGATGGACGTAAAGGACGCAAGAGTGGTAAGGGGTTTTACACTTACAAGGGCAAGAAGAAAGATGTCGACAAATCAGTTTACAAACTGCTTAAGCTCGACCCTGAATCTAAGCTAAGCGATAACGATATTGCGTTGCGCTGTGTGTTGCCAATGTTGAATGAAGCGGTACGTTGTTTGGATGATGGCATCATTCGCTCGTCACGTGACGGTGATATTGGCGCGATATTTGGTATTGGTTTCCCACCGTTCTTGGGTGGTCCGTTCCGTTACATGGACCAATTTGGCATTAAAGAGCTCGTAGAGAAAATGAATGAGTTTGCATCGAAGTATGGCGATCGTTACGCGCCATGTGATGGTTTGCTTACTCGAGCTGGTGAAGGGACAACGTTCTATTAAACGTTGCTTCGGTAGAGAAAAAGGCTTGCCAGTGGCAAGCCTTTTTCATAAAGAAGAAATGGTTACTTCTTCTTGTCTTTCTTATCTTTATTGTGGCCTTTACCTGGGTTGTCGTCCCCGTGAACGCTGCTGTTACCTTTTTTGTCTTTATCATTCCACTGCTTTGAAGAGCAATCATCTGAGTTGATAGATACATTGTCTCCGCTAAGGCGCACACAGTCGTCACTTAATTCGAAGCCATCGCCTTTGACTGAGATTTCAGCGTGAGCAGATGCCAATGGCAGTATAAGAGCCACAAGTAAAAGTGCTTTTTTCATGACTACCTCATTAAGTTATTTTTAGTGCGGGGAATTAGAGCATAAGCCGTAATGGCGTAATTTCAATTTTCTGCTAATTATGGTGCCGATTCAATCTATGAGACCGACAATCTCACTGGGCTCTAGGTACATACTTAGTATTCGACAATTTTATTTCTGCGCAACTAGATCACCCCAAGCCGCAATCTTTTGGCCGAAGTTGGAACTCTTCAATCGATCCTATTTCTTGTCCTAGATGGATGCGCGGAGCCTCCGAATGCGCTTGACCTTGAGAGTGCATGATCAAACGATTTGCAGTACGAGGTTTCAATTCGTTCACAACGAAGCGAATCATGTCTGCGCGCGTCAGCTTCTTCAACTCCGCCAGTACCTTGTCACGTTGGTTAAACTCAGTGTCCTTATTTCCTATCGCAACCCAAAGACGTTGAGCCCGTCCTCGAAGTGTGGTGTCCGGCGTTGCTATTTGGTTCCACAAGCCGCGCTTACTGCTGTGCCATTGGTAATCGTTTAACTCTAACAGCACCATATAAAAGGCATTTAAAAACTCATCGATTGAGGTAACCAGCTCGGCAGGTGCTGCATTAGGTGACTGCACATACAGTACAATACCAGGGTGACGATTTAGCGGCATATTGCCAGTGCCTACCATGTAACCTAATTGCTGCTTGGTACGGATTTCGTGGAAAAACGTTGCCGACATAAGGTGATTGGCCAATGAGTATAGCGCGATACTGCGAGGCTCAATATCCTCGCACTGGTGGTAAATAACGACTGCTGAATCTTGCTGATTACAATGCACCTCACGTTGAAAACTGCCATTTTTACCTAGCATAATGAGCGGACGAAGTGCCTCTTCATAACGTTGCTCGTTAACTCTTAGAGCATCCTTCAAGGTCGTAGCCATGTCATGGGCTTGCTGGCGTTGCCAGTCTCCGTAAACAAACATTTCAACGTGCAGTTCTGCAAGAATGGATTCTACGAATACCGAGAGTTCATCGACTTCGATTTCTTCTAGCGCTTCGACTAAGGTTGCGAAAGGCGGGTTATTGGGTTGAAGTAACCCAGTAAGTGCGTTAAACAGCTGCGAAATAGGGCGATCTTGTGAAGCATTTCTCCAGTTTCGTAACAATTGTTGTTTGATGGTTTCAAAGCGAGCAGGGCTGAAATCTCGAGAAGCAAAACGGTGCAGAATCATTTCTAGCAACTGAGGCAGCTTTTGACTGAACCCTGAGAGGGTTAAGGTCACGCCACCTTGGTGAGCATACATGTTGTAACCCATCCCTGCGATTTCTGCTTGATAGGTTTCTTTTGCTAGCGAATCGAGGAACATCTCTACACATAAGCGCGTTTTGACGATGTTCTTTGGTGATGCAACGGCATGAGAGCTGTCGATAGCGACATAAACGACACCTTTGGGCACGCGAAATTCGTCATCTTGCAAATGCCACAGCCGAAACCCTTCGAGATCCTCAATCAACTCTGGCAGTGAATCACCATTTTCGAGTGGCATGGGGTCGAGATCGTAGCAAATATAAGGGTTCTTTTCCGGTAAGACGAATTGCCAGCTTGGATCGATTTGTTGATAGAAACGACGTTGGTCTTCACTAAAAGGTGTGACGGAGTACGGGGTAAAGTACCATTCGGCAGTACGGTTGTATTCCAGGCCTTTAGCAATCAAAGTGACGCGTACATTATCGATGGTTAAGTATCGCAGCAATGAACGCTGTAACTCCTCATCGTAGCCCGCCATTTTGTAGTCACCATAAACCGTGTCTTCCGGTTGATAGTGCTGCATGTTGATCACCAGATGGCTGACGAGATCCATTGGGCGCGATGGCTCTTGGAAGCGGAAAGCCGATTCTAATACCGCTTGTTTTTCGAGATAGCGCCATTCATCTAACCCGTCTTGTTTGATCATCGAGAGGTATTGAAAAACCGCTTGAACGATATCATCAACATGATCTAAGCCGTTTGGCGTCAGGGTGCAGCTTACGGTAAAGTCTCGGTAGTTACTGCCACTCGCGCCGCCGCCCGCTGAGAGAGAGGTAATCCAGCCTTTTTCTTTGAGTTGAAGCATCAAACTGCCTTCTCCTTCATAACCCAACAGGTGAGCAAAGTAGGAGAGTGGCTTCACGCTATAATGCGCATCCATTCCCGGCATGGGGAATGTGAGAATCAGTTTACGGAACTCTTTGAGCGGCTCGACTTGAACCAAAATGCCCGTGCTTTCCTCAGTGCCTATCGGTACATCAATCGATTTTCCACGAAGGTGGTGATTTGGGATGTCGGCAAACATGGTTTCTACCCAAGCTTGCTGTTCATCGAGCGACTGTGGCCCAAATAGAGTCAGTGTCATCAAATCGGCGGAATACTGAGAGTGGTGAAACTCCACAATTTCGTCGCGGATGGATTTACCATCTCGGTCGCCAAGAGTATCTAAGTTTCCGACAGAGAATTTTGAAAACGGGTGCTCTGGATTGATGACTTCTTTGTTAACTTGATACAGGCGACGAGAATCATCATTGAGTTTGAGCTTGTATTCGGAGTCGACAGCCTGTCGCTCTTTGTCTAATGCTTCTTCGTTAAACAAAGGTGCGGTAAAAAATTGGCTAAATCGATCTAAGGCACTTTCAAAGGCATTTGGAGCAATATTGAAAAAGAAACAAGTGTGCTCTGTACCAGTCCAAGCGTTGTTTGTTCCACCGTGTTGGCTAATATAGCTTTGAAACTCGCCCACTTTAGGGTATTTTTCCGTACCCAAAAAAAGCATGTGTTCTAAATAGTGTGCCAGACCTTGGCGATCGTTTGGGTCGTCGAAGTGTCCAACGTTCACTGCCAGAGCAGCTGCCGACTGTTGAGCCGTATCGGAATGAATCAGCAGTACACGCAGATCATTGCTCAAGGTAATGTAGCGGTATTGATTTGAATCGTTAGGACTTAGATGCACGATGCGTCTCCAGATTTCGCATTACAGTAATTTAGGCTCCCCTCGCGGGGGGGCGCAAAGTTTGCGTTTCGACAAATACTGCTTGCCGTATTTTTGTTATTCGTAGACTTCTGCACAGGCCCATCGCGTTTGCGTATGGGTAAGAACTGTTTGAGTGAATGCTCTGAACTCATTGCACAGTTAAATAGTGTGATGAACTGAGTACATTCTTTTAATAGATTGTTAAGAAAGTCGCTATCTTTAACAAGCGAATTGGTATAATGAACAGATAATTATATCAGTATTTTTGTTTCGTCATTGTTAAAGTTAGCCCCGTCTATCTAATAAAGATAGCAGTCAACCTTTTGGTAGCGTTAGCTATCCCTAGGAAATAACATGAAAATATTCATCATGCGTCACGGTGAAGCCGAGCATTTTGCAGATTCAGACGCAGCACGACAATTGACCCCAAGAGGCAGAGTCGAATCAGAAGCGGTTGCGAGAGCCTGTAAAGAACAGGGTTTTGCGCAATTCGATAAAGTGTTGGTGAGTCCGTACATTAGAGCTCAACAAACTTGGCAAGAGATCAGTGCGTATTTCTCTGCAAAAAGCATTGAAACTTGTGAAGATATTACACCTTATGGCCAGTCCGAGCATGTCTTCGATTTCGCAAGTGCGTTAATAGAAGTCGAACAATTGGACTCGCTTTTGTTCGTATCGCATTTGCCTTTGGTCGGTTATCTGACTTCAGAGTTTGTAAAAGACATGACACCACCGATGTTTCCTACATCAGGGCTAGTGTGCATTGAATATGATTTACAAACACAAAATGGTGAAGTGCTATGGCATATTACGCCATAAGTGTCTAAACCAAAATAAGCGTTTGCAAATTAGAGACAGAATAAGAAAGGCAGGAGATCCCTGCCTTTTCGTTTCATCGTGTCTACGGTAAGCCTATTACTTTTCAGGAATTGAAAGCAACACTAACAACGCACCATCACCACCAAATTCTAGAGGCGCTTGGTGAAAAGCCATAACGTCAGGATGCTGTGCTAACCAAAGTGGGGCTTTCTGTTTCAGGATGTGTTTCCCAATACCATGTTGTACACACGCACAATGAATCTCGTTTTTGATGCAATAGGCTATCATCGCACCAAGCTCGCGTTTTGCTTCTTGCTGTGTCATGCCGTGCATATCGAGGAACACGTCCGGTACATACACGCCACGACGTAGACGTTTGACTTCATAAGTGGAGACGTCGTCACGTGCATAACGAGTTGGACCTTCATCGTTTAATAGAGGGACAAACTCGTCTGAAAAGTAAAATTCAGAGTCACTCGCTTCACGGTTGGAGCGCTTGATTTCTTTTTGCTTAGTATTTTTTTTTGGTTGCTGGATTATGGTATCCTGTCGCAACTTTTTTACGCCCTGTACTGCTTCCTGAAACAAGGCGAAATCGTCATCGTTCTCGGTGTCTTTTTTGCTCATTAGGTAAACAATTTCATTAATAAACTTTATTGGCAGTATTGTAGCGCTTTTCGGAGGCAATTTTGGATAAGATTTTTGTAGAAGAAGCGGTATCGGAGCTGCATACCCTTCAAGATATGATTCGTTGGACGGTAAGCCGCTTTAATGCAGCGAACCTGTTTTACGGTCATGGTACTGATAATGCGTGGGATGAAGCAGTTCAGCTTATCCTGCCAACCTTATACTTGCCGATTGATGTGCCTCCGCACGTATTGAACTCTCGCCTAACGACAAGCGAGCGTCTGCGTATTGTTGAGCGCGTAGTAAAACGCATCAACGAGCGTACGCCAACAGCATACCTAACCAACAAAGCATGGTTCTGCGGTCTTGAGTTCTTCGTTGATGAGCGTGTACTTGTGCCACGCTCTCCTATCGGCGAATTGATTCAAGCGGAATTCCAACCTTGGTTGGTGGAAGAGCCTACGCGCATCATGGACCTATGTACGGGTTCTGGTTGTATCGCGATTGCTTGTGCGCACGCTTTCCCTGAAGCAGAAGTGGATGCGATCGACATCTCTACAGATGCTCTACAAGTGGCTGAGCAAAACGTACAAGATCATGGCATGGAGCAGCAAGTGTTCCCAATTCGCTCTGATTTGTTCCGTGATCTTCCAAAAGAGAAATACAATCTAATCGTGTCTAACCCACCATATGTGGATGAAGAAGACATGAACAGCCTGCCAGATGAGTTCACGCATGAGCCTGAGCTTGGGCTAGCTGCGGGTACGGATGGTCTAAAACTAGTGCGTCGTATTCTTGCTAACGCGCCAGATTATCTAACAGATAACGGCATTCTTATTTGTGAAGTCGGCAACTCAATGATTCATATGATGGAACAGTACCCAGAGATTCCATTTACTTGGATTGAGTTCGAGAACGGCGGTCATGGCGTATTTATGCTAACGCGTGACCAGCTGGTTGAGTGTGCAGAAGAGTTTAAACTGTACAAAGACTAATAGAGTCTTGCACTAAACATCAAAACACCGAGCTTTATGCTCGGTGTTTTTTTATGCATACCTCGCCGATATTAACTCTTTACATCAAAACGTAATAAAGCCACTATGAATCCACGAAGAATTGGAAAGCAGCTATGCTCTGTTTTGATAGAGCGTGGCGATAAAAAACTTGAGGAAGTAATGGCAGGAAACAGTATCGGACAACATTTCCGAGTGACGACATTCGGGGAAAGTCACGGTATCGCACTGGGATGTATCGTAGACGGATGTCCTCCGGGGTTGGAAATTACAGAAGCAGATCTACAAATCGATCTCGACCGCCGTCGTCCAGGCACATCACGTTACACCACACAACGTCGTGAACCGGATGAAGTTAAAATTCTTTCTGGTGTTTTTGAAGGCAAAACCACGGGCACATCGATCGGTTTGCTAATTGAAAACACCGATCAGCGCTCAAAAGACTACTCTGACATCAAAGATAAGTTCAGACCGGGTCATGCTGATTACACTTACCACCAAAAATATGGCATCCGCGACTATCGCGGTGGCGGCCGTTCTTCAGCTCGTGAAACCGCAATGCGTGTGGCTGCTGGTGCAATCGCGAAGAAATACTTAAAAGATGAGTTTGGTGTTGAGATTCGTGCTTACTTGTCACAAATGGGTGATGTATCTATCGACAAGGTAGATTGGAACGAAATCGAGAACAATGCATTCTTCTGCCCTGATGCTGACAAAGTAGAAGCATTTGACCAACTTATCCGTGACCTGAAAAAAGAAGGCGACTCTATTGGCGCAAAAATCCAGGTTGTGGCAACTAACGTGCCTGTTGGTCTTGGGGAACCCGTATTTGACCGTTTGGATGCAGACATCGCGCACGCACTAATGAGCATCAACGCGGTGAAAGGCGTGGAAATCGGAGACGGTTTCGAGGTGGTAAACCAAAAAGGCAGTCAGCACCGTGATACGCTTGCTCCTGAAGGTTTTGGTAGTAATCATGCGGGTGGCATTCTTGGTGGTATCTCGACTGGTCAAGACATTGTCGCAAACATTGCGCTTAAGCCAACATCAAGTATCACTGTGCCGGGTGAGACCATCACAAAAGAAGGTGAACCAACTCAGTTGATCACCAAAGGTCGTCATGACCCATGTGTGGGTATTCGTGCTGTGCCTATCGCAGAAGCGATGCTGGCTATTGTGGTGATGGATCATTTACTACGCCACCGTGGTCAAAACCATGGCGTAACAACTGAAACACCGAAGATTTAAGAGCTTTGTGTCATTCCAGCGAGCTATAGCTAGACTAGGAATCTAATTTCAGCACGATGAAAAGAGAAAGAAACATCTCTGACAACAGAGTGCTCGGATAATATATCCTGAATCATGCTCCTTCGTCGCTGTTCAGGATGACTGAATATAAAATTATGCCACTCACTGAATCGCGGGTGGCACAATTTTATCAGGCAACCTTTTTTGTTTAAGTAGTTTTTGCTTAATGAATCGAGCCTTCGGTTTCCAAATGGAAAGAAGGCAGACGCCACTTAAAGCGTACCGCAGCCATACGCAACATGTAACCAGTAACCAGTGTAATAATAGTGGCAGTGACATCGGGAACATTGAATTCTAATAGCGCTAAGTACATTCCTGATGCGATAAGAGCGACAGAAGCGTAAAGCTCTTCATGCAGTACCAATGGTGTTTGGCGACAGATTAAGTCGCGAAGTAGCCCACCGAATACACCAGTTACTAACGCTGAAACCATACAAATACCAGGGTGCAAGCCCATGCCCATCGCAATTTTTGTTCCGATGATACTAAACACGATTAAACCTAATGCATCGAGGCGAATGAACAGACCTTTCAGCTTAATCACCCATTTCGCTAAACCTGTTGTTAGCACACCTGCAACACACGTAATTGCAAGGAACTCTGGGTTTTTTACCCAACCAAGAGGGTAGTGGCCTAATAGAATGTCACGTACGGTGCCACCACCAATGGCCGTTGCGCTGGCCACCAACATAACACCAAACCAGTCCATCTTTCTTCTACCAGCACTTAACGCACCTGTCATGGCTTCAGCCGTGATACCAATGATATACAACACACTTAGCAACATAGGGAAACACTCAACGTAAAAAGTCACTACGTTCTACGAGAATCAGCGTAGGCGAAGTAACAACACTTACAAACGGTTCTATCTCTCTTAAAAAGTGATTAAAACCAGCAACATGCTTGTAATCAAACGGCTTAAAAATAGCGGTTTGAACGGCATCAAAATAAGGCGAGAGTGTAGTGGTAAATAAGTACGCTGACGAATGAGAAATTGTATGGAGAAAGCGATGTTCAGATAAATTCAACTAATAACCAAAAATGTGGGGTTGCCTTTACCTCATAGCTAAAAACAGCGACAATATGCAGCGCATGTCAAACTGAAGTACAAACTCGACGATGACCCACGAATACCAAGACTTAATCACCATTTTTAATGACACCTTTTTAGAACAATTTAATACGAAATTAGAGTTAGGTGGTGATGAGCCTATTTATCTTCCTGCTGATGATGAACACCCTCATCATCGGATTATTTTTGCTCGGGGTTTTTACGCCTCTGCTTTACACGAGATTTCGCATTGGTGTGTGGCTGGTCCAGAGCGTCGTTTGCTGGAAGATTTTGGCTATTGGTATGAACCCGATGGGCGAACAGCAGAAGTTCAAGCGGAGTTTGAGAAAGTTGAAGTGCGACCTCAAGCTTATGAATGGATTCTGGCACAAAGCGCTGGCTTCCCTTTTACGGTGAGTTGTGACAATCTACACGGCGATTTTGAACCAGATAGGCTCGGCTTTATGAAAAAAGTGCATAAAGAAGTGCTAGGTATTTTGGACGTTGGCTTGCCTTTGCGAGTGAAAATGCTTTCTGATGCCCTGCGCGCATTTTATCAAACTAAGCCACTGGAAGCGTCGGACTTTTGCGTTAAATAACCACTAATAACCTCAGAGATACACCATGATTATTGAATTTGAAGAAAAACTACTGGAACTGATTGATGCTCGAATTGAAACAGCATCTGACGATGAATTGTTTGCTGGTGGTTATTTACGTGGTCACATCTCTTTATCCGCGGCGTCTTGTGAAGAAGAAGGGATTAGCGATATTACTGAGCTGAAGTCACGCATTGAGAGCAGCTTAGAAGATGCGCGTACCGAGTTAAGCCCGGCCGATCGCGTGATTGTCAGTGATTTGTGGCAAGAGCTCCAGGCTCAGGCTTAATCCCCAAGCAGCGTTCTCCCTTTATTTAATCCTAGTCATTTACTACTTCGAAAAATTCGAACCTCTCCATAAAATTTTTGTGGTTGTAGCGAAACAGTTCAACTTTTATTCTGATCAGCATAAAACGTGAACAAAGGATTACAACCATGAAAATTGTCGCATTTGGTGCATCTACCAGCTCTACCTCAATCAACAAACTACTTGCTACATACGCAGCAAACCAAGTCGAAGGCGCTCAAGTGAATGTTCTAGACTTAAACGATTATCAAGCGCCAATGTTTAGCGAGGACAAAGAGAAAGAAATTGGTCAAGCTGAAGGGGCTGTCGCGTTTTTACGTGACTTGGCGGAGGCTGACGCTCTCGTTGTTTCCTTCGCAGAGCATAACGGTTCGTACCCAGCGGCCTATAAAAACTTGTTCGATTGGGCGACGCGCATTGAGCGTAATGTATTTCAAAACAAACCTGTCGTTTATTTAGCAACTTCCCCAGGTCCCGGTGGTGCACAAAGTGTTCTTGCGGCGGCGACAGGTTCTGCTCAATTTTTTGGCGCGGATGTAAAGGCATCGTTATCTGTGCCGAGCTTCTACGAAAATTTTGACGTGGAATCGGGTAAGGTTGTAAACCCAGAAGTGGCAGAGCAAGTGAAACAGGCAGTTGCACTGCTGAAGTAATCTCAGTACGAGCAACTTAGTGAGTTAGCGATTCCCGACACGTATCTGTGTCGGGAATTAAAACGAGAGAATACTCTTACAGCTCGGTAATGGCTTTGCCTTTTCTTAGTTTACGAACCCACATTCGACTTGGGTGAAGTTCGGTCAATACATCAACCGGTAATGGCAGCGGGTCCCCACAGATCTGGGAGGCCAACACTTCAGCTAATAATGGTGCAGAGCTCAGTCCACGAGATCCTAAACCTAAGAAGCAGAATAGGTTAGGGTACTGATGAATGGTTTCTACCTCTTCTTCTTTTTGATTTTGTAAGTTGGCGTATTGCGTTTTGATCGTCTCAAAGTCACCCACATTTCCGACAAATGGTAAGTGATCTCGGCTAACACAACGAATACCTTGGCGAGATTGATTACCAGTGATATCTACCTCTTTTGCCCATGTTTGATTCGGTACACATTTCACTAGCTTTTCCGCATTATCTTTTTGGGCGTTTTCATCAAATTCGTAGTCAAGGTGACTGCGGTCGTAGCTTGCACCGATACACAAGTGTTGATTACTTGGGTTAACAGGTGTCATGTAACCGTCGTAACACAACACCGTTTTCAGCTGACTCAGCGTTCCGGTTGCTGGCGCATGACTGACTTGTCCTTTCACTTGTCCCATTGGTAGGGAAGCGGTTTGACTCAATGTCTGGAACTCATGGCCGTTCGCAATCACAACCGTTGAGTGCTCAAATGTTTGACCACTCGCCGTTAGTAGCCAGAGCTGACGCTTTTCATCCCAATCTAATGCCTCAACATGGTGTTCAAACTTCGTTGAGAGTAACGACGTCTGCTCCAATTGTTTAATTAACCCGCGAGTTAACTCGGCAGGGCACAGCCACCCTCCCATTGGGTAGTGCACAGATGCCATATCAATAGGTAACCCGATAGTGTTCGCAGTCTCCTCGGCGGACAGCTTGTGAATGAGCTCTGGTGTGAAGTTACCCGTAAGTATTTTCTCCAGTTTGTCTGTGGATTTGTCGTCCCACATCAACTGAGTCACGCCACACCAGTCATGATCAAAATCGATCTCTTGTGCTGCTTGTTCAACAAACTGACGTGCGAACAAAAATGCAGGAGCAAACACTCGTGAAACACCCGTGTGCGGGCCATTAAGCAGTGGATAAACGGCTCCTTGTCGATTGCCTGAAGCTCCTTTGGCTGGTTGTTTGTCTTTACAGTAAAGGGTGATGTTTTGGCCACGACGAACTAACGTTTTCGCTAACGCCGCGCTAGCTATACCACCACCAATGATGGCAATCGAATCAAGATTGCTAGATGCTGAGCGATTGAACCAAGGGAGATGGTTCGACTGCTTTTCACGTTGCTCCATAGAGCCGGCGATCATTTCTCGCTTAGTGCCGAAACCTTTCACCTTTTTCATTGTAAAGCCAGCTTCGTTCAAACCACGACGTACAAAGCCTGCTGCGGTAAACGTGGCAACTGTACAATCTTGATTGGCTAGCTTTGCCATGTTGTTGAACAGGCCTTGGTTCCACATTTCTGGGTTTTTGCTTGGCGCGAATCCATCTAAGAACCAAGCATCAATCAAACCTTGTTCGTTGTATGGAACTTGCGGCATGCAGTCTTTAATGTCACCAAACCAAAGGTCGAGTGTGATTGCGCCGTCTTCTAAAACAATGCGATGACACTCCGGCACAGCGGCAGGATAGTGCTTTTGTAACTTTTCCGCGTATTCAGCTAGCTCAGGCCAAGCTTCATGCGCCTTCTTTAAATCGGCTTTGCTTAATGGGTATTTTTCAAAGCTAATAAAATGCAGCTCTTTCAATGTTGCGTCCGGATGCTGACGACGAAACTCACTAAACCACTGGCATACTGCTAAGAAGTTTAATCCCGTGCCAAATCCGGTTTCACCAATGACAAAACGTCTTTGGTCAAATTCCTGCCATCTTTCTGGGAGATGATTTTGTTTTAAGAAAACGTAGCGTGTCTCTTCAAGACCGTTTACGTTAGAGAAGTAAACATCATCAAATTGGTCTGAAACCGGAGTACCAGCTTCGTTCCAACCAAGTTCTGCGTTTTTTATTGAAGTCATAATGGTGCAAATTTGTGATTTGGCGCGGTAAGAATGGGGCGATTGTACGAATTTATGGGAAAGCTGACCACTTTTGTTGACTATCTTAGTTATCATCTAGCGGATTTTTGAATTATAGGAATGTCATAATGAAACGAGTCGTAATCACCGGTATGGGTATTGTTTCAAGTATCGGTAACAACGTCGAAGAAGTTCTAGCGTCTCTTAAAGCGGGCAAATCTGGCATCACTGCATCTGAGCAGTTCAAAGAACACGGTCTTCGTTCGCAAGTATGGGGTGACCTAAAAATCAACCCGGCGGAACACATCGACCGTAAGCAGATGCGCTTTATGGGTGATGCGGCTGCTTATGCATACCTATCAATGGAGCAGGCAATCGCAGACGCTGGTCTTACAGAAGAGCAGGTTTCAAACGATCGTACCGGTATCGTTGCAGGTTCTGGCGGTGCTTCTGCATACAATCAAACGGTAGCGACAGACACGATGCGCGCCAAAGGCGTAAAGCGAGTTGGTCCTTACATGGTTCCTCGTACTATGTCTTCTACTGTTTCTGCTTGTCTTGCTACGCCATTTAAGATTCGTGGCGTGAACTACTCAATGAGCTCTGCATGTGCAACATCTGCACACTGTATCGGCCATGCTATGGAGCTTATTCAACTAGGCAAACAAGATATTGTTTTTGCTGGTGGCGGCGAAGAGCTAGATTGGTCTCAAACTATGATGTTTGATGCGATGGGCGCACTGTCAACCAAATACAATGACACGCCAGACAAAGCATCTCGTACATACGATGCAGACCGTGACGGTTTTGTTATCTCGGGCGGCGGCGGCATGCTAGTTATTGAAGAACTAGAGCACGCACTGGCACGTGGTGCGAAAATCTACGGTGAAATCGTAGGTTACGGTGCGACATCAGATGGCTACGACATGGTAGCGCCATCAGGTGAAGGCGCAATTCGTTGTATGAAGATGGCGATGCAAGACGTAGATGGTGTGGATTACATCAACACGCACGGCACATCGACACCAGTTGGTGACGTGAAAGAGCTTGGTGCTATCCAACAATTGTTTGGTGAGAACAGCCCTGCAATCTCTGCAACAAAAGCAATGACTGGCCACGCACTCGGCGCAGCGGGCGTGCACGAAGCAATTTACTCAACACTTATGCTAGACAAAAACTTCATTGCTCCAAGCATCAATATTTCAAACTTGGACGAAGCAGCACAAGGTCTGGACATCGTGACAGAAGCACGTGATGCAGAGCTAACGACCGTAATGTCAAACAGCTTTGGCTTTGGCGGCACAAACGCAACTTTGGTTATTAAAAAGTACCAAGGTTAACTGAATTTGTTGGCGCCTTGCGAGAGTACTGTAAACGCCAACAATCCAGTTTCCAGAGCTTGATCAGTCACACTGATCGAACAGACGCAGACTCTATCCCATGGAGAGCGGGATAGGATCCTTTTGTTCTGGAACTTTGCCCGGCTATTTAGCCGGGCTTTTTCTTTTCTCTGTTTCTACTTTTCTCTAGGCTTCCCGTCAATCGATTCTATAGGAGTTACCTCCTTGAGGTTTATTGGTGTTATATCTTGAGATTTTTCGGGAAAAGGGCACAATCGCTTTAGTTTCGCATCTTGCGAATAAACGAACTCTTACAAATGGATGTTAGAACGCTGGCGCTATGAAAATTATTGTTGATGAAAATATGCCGTATGCTGAAGAGCTATTCAGCCAACTCGGTAACGTAATTCTAAAACCAGGTCGTACACTGACCGCCGATGATTTAGTGGATGTTGATGCCCTAATGATTCGCTCAGTCACCAAAGTGAATGCTGATCTGATCAGCAAAGCAAACAAGCTGAAGTTTGTTGGTACGGCCACGGCAGGCATGGATCATGTTGACCAAGCACTCTTAAAAGAGAAAGGCATTTTCTTCACTGCGGCGCCAGGGTGTAACAAAGTGGGTGTGGCGGAATACGCGTTCAGCGTGATGATGGTGCTCGCTCAGCAACAAGGTTTCTCGGTATTTGACAAGACGGTAGGTATTATTGGTGCAGGCCAAGTAGGTAGCTACCTAGAGAAATGTTTGAAAGGCATGGGTATTAAAGTTCTCATCAATGACCCATTCAAACAAGAGGCTGGTGATCCTCGTAGCTTTACTCCGTTGACAGAACTGATTGAAAGCTCAGACATCATTACACTACATACGCCAATCACCAAAGATGGCCCATACCCAACGCATCATTTGATTGAAGAGAAGGTATTAAATGGTCTCCGCAGCGATCAAATTTTGATTAACGCGGCTCGAGGTCCCATCGTTGACAACGCTGCTTTGAAGCAACGTCTTTTGAAAAATGATGGCTTTACAGCGGCACTCGACGTATTTGAATTTGAACCAGAGGTTGATATGGAGCTTCTGCCTCTGCTAGCATTCGCAACCCCTCACGTTGCAGGCTACGGCTTGGAAGGGAAAGCTCGCGGTACAACGATGATTTTCAACAGCTACTGTGAGTTCTTAAATAACGAATTACGTGCGCATGCCAGCGATTTACTGCCAACCGCGCCTGTTCCTACTATGGTATTGGACAGAGCTTGGGACGAAGCAACACTGCATAACATCACGCAGTTAATCTATGATGTGCGTAGAGATGACGCTCTTTTCCGCCGTGAAATCAGTAAGCCAGGCGCTTTTGACCTGATGCGTAAAAACTACTGGGATCGCCGTGAATACAGCGCTGTCACGCTAGTGGGTAACAAAACATGTAACCTTGCTCCATTAGCAGAACTAGGTTTTCAGATTGAGGTAAGTCAATGAGCCAGCAATATAATGTTGCCATTTTAGGTGCGACCGGTGCGGTCGGTGAAACAATTTTGGATGTGCTTCAAGAGCGCAAATTCCCAGTAGGCGAAATCTTCCTACTCGCGAGTGAGCGCAGCGAAGGCAAGACTTATCGCTTCAATGGTAAAACGGTACGCGTTCAAAACGTAGAAGAGTTCGATTGGTCTCAAGCGCATATCGCACTGTTTTCTGCTGGTGGTGAGCTATCAGCCAAGTGGGCTCCAATTGCCGCTGATGAAGGCGTGATTGTTATCGACAATACATCACACTTCCGTTACGAGTACGACATTCCTCTTGTTGTGCCTGAAGTAAACCCAGAAGCGATTGCAGAGTTTCGTAACCGTAACATCATCGCGAACCCTAACTGTTCAACCATCCAAATGCTGGTGGCACTAAAACCAATTCACGATGCGGTGGGTATTGAGCGTATTAACGTATCAACTTACCAATCGGTGTCTGGTGCAGGTAAAGCGGGTATCGATGAGCTAGCAGGTCAAACGGCGAAGCTGCTAAACGGTCTGCCTGCAGACAAGAAGCAATTCTCTCAACAGATCGCGTTTAACTGTATTCCACAAATCGATCAAATGATGGAAAACGGCTACACCAAAGAAGAAATGAAAATGGTGTGGGAAACACAGAAGATCTTTAACGATCCATCAATCACAGTCAATCCAACGTGTGTACGTGTTCCTGTATTCTACGGTCACGCAGAAGCACTTCACATTGAGACTCGTTCACCTATCGATGCACAAGAAGTCGTTAACTTGCTTGAGCAAACTGACGGTATCGAAGTGTTCCACGGTGAAGACTTCCCTACACAAGTTCGCGATGCGGGCGGTAAAGACCATGTAATGGTTGGCCGTATCCGTAACGATATCAGCCATCATAGCGGCGTAAACCTGTGGGTTGTTGCTGATAACGTGCGTAAAGGCGCGGCAACTAACGCGGTGCAAATCGCAGAAGTTCTGATCCGCGATTACTACTAAGTCGCTTACAGTTCATTTCAAAGCCTCGCACAGTGCGAGGCTTTTTTGTACGAACGAAACAAAATAGTGTGAGATTAGTACGAATATGGCGAGAGCCACACATTTTTTATTCTCAACGCTATAGTTTTGCATGCGATATCCGATATATTTAACCGATCACCATTTCAAATTGTATCTAGCACAAAACTGAGCCTTCTATGCGTCAAAATTATAAGCGTTTGTTAGCAGCCCTTGTGTTGATGAGCGCGACTCAGACATCATCAGTGGTTCAAGCCGAAGGAATTCGTCTTGTTGGACCGTCTGGTGAAGTGCAATCATCTCCGAGCTATGCTGAAGATATTGAGCGAGCATTACCTGCTCCTCCTGCGAATACTCAACCGTCACGTTTCTTTGGTCCGACTGGTGAAAATCAAACACTATGGTCGATCGCTTCAGAATTACGACCTTCACGCGGTGTTACCGTTCAACAAACGCTTCTTGCCATTTACCGAATTAACCCTCAAGCGTTTGAGAACCAAAACATTCATGAATTGATCCCAGGGAGTCGGCTACGAGTACCTTCTCTAGAGCAAGTGCAAAGCGCGACCACAGCGCAAGCTGTTGCGATTATGAAGGCGCATGAAGCTAAGTTAAAACAGCCGAAGCCGACAAATAGAGCGACGCCAGCACAACGAGTCACCGAGCAACCAAAGCCACAAATTAAAGTAGAACCCAAGCCTGCGGCTAAGCCAGAGACAGTGGCAGCAACGGAGCCAAAACCAACTCCGAAAACAATACCCGTCATCCCTGCGCCACCAGTAACTACCTCTCCGCAGGGTGAAAAGCAGGTCAGTGCGCTAAAGGACAAACTTCAAGGCTCACAAAGTGAATTAGACTCATTAGAAGAGAAGAACCATCGTCTTCGATTGATGCTGTCAGAAGTGCAAAGCGAAGTCGAAACTTTGAAAAGCGAGCTGAATGACGAAGAACGCATTCGCTCAGAAGTCGAGAAGCTGCTTGCTGAAGAACGCCAGCGCCTTGCTGAACAACAACGCATGCAACCAAGCACCATGGACAAAATTTTGTCGAATGGTTGGCTTGTTGGTCTTGCGGCATTAATTCCTGGTGCTTTGATTGCGTTGCTAGTTGTTATGCTTCTTGGTCGACGCTCTAAAGCGAAAGAGGAAGATGCGGCTGCACAGGAACAGCAAAACGTTGATCCTCTTGCAGCGCCAATCGGTTTAGCGGCGGCGGATGAGCTTGATGAAGAGCTCACGCTTGATGATGAATTGTTTGCAGATGAAGATATCAACACACAGTCTTTACAAGAAGAGAAGTCAGATTTAGAAGAAGACGTCTTTGCTAACCTCGACGATGAAGAACTTGATTTCAATCTGGAAGGGGACGATGACCCATTTGCAGATATTGGCGATGACGGCGACCTAGATGTTGGTCTGGATGAGTTTGAATCATCGAACAATGGTATCCAAGTCAACGGCGAAGAAAAAGCGCTTGGTTTAGAAGAAATGGAGCGAGCCTTAGATGAGGTTGCTCCAGAACTAGAAGTGCTCGATGACGATGAGTCTGGCTTCGATCTTTCGGATGATACGAATGAGAAATCAGACTCGCTTTCAGACGACGCATTTGCCGAGTTACTTGCAGCCGATGAGCCGTCAGAAGAGTTACCAAGTGACACTGTCGACCAGGATATGCTTGATGACTTGTTTGCTGAACTTGGCAACGATGACTTCGATTTAGATACTGATGAGCCTGAGTTAAAACAGCCTGTGTCGGATGATGACTTTAGTGTAGGAGAGGCATCTGACGACGATATCGATAAGCTATTGGCCCAGTATGAACAACCGGCTAGCGAATCGGAAGTTCGAGAAGCTGACGCCAATGAAGGTCCTGTTCTAGATGAAAACAGTACAGAGCTACTCGATGAACTCATTGATTTTGATGAAGATGACACAGACGAGTTTGATCCACTAAACGAGCTAGAAGCAATCTCTGGTTTTGAAGGTGATGACTCGATCGAAGAGTTAGACGCAGATAGCACAGACTTACTGGATGAACTCATTGATGATGTTACCTCTGAACTTGATGAAGAGACTGAAGCTGATTTAGATCCGTTTGATGATCTGATTCGAGAGGACGAGAGCCCAGAGCAGAATAAATCGGAAGAGGAAGAGTTACTGAAATCACTTGGTTTTGGTGAGCCAGACGCCGACGAAAAGCCATCTTCCGTAGTTGAGTCAGAACAAACTCATGAAGATCAGGACATTGAGTCTGGATTGGACATCGACGCTTTATTAAGTGAAAGCCAACCAGACACGCAACAAGCTGCAAAAGAGCAACCATTAACCGAGCCAGAGGCTGCTTCAGAGCCATTTAGCAGCGATGAATTTCTTGGTGATTTAGAGGACCTCTCACCAGAGAATGATCCTTTAATGAGCGAGCTAGACGACCTATTTGAGTCAGACAGTGAAGAACTTCTGCCAACAGAACAAGAAAAAGCGGATTTTTCTGCTGAACTTGACGCTCTATTTGATAGTGAAGACGATTTACCGCAGCAAGTTGAAAAAACACAAACGGAGATAGAGGAAGCTTCATCACTACAACAAGAGGCTACCGATACTGATTCAACACAAGAACCATCCGTGGAGTCCGATGCTGAGGTACAGCCTCACGTTGAGCAAGAGGAAGACATTCCAGCCTTCACACCGACACCAAATACAATAGAAAATGAATTCGGTGTTCCACAAGAAGAAGATTGGCTACTGGATGAACCTGAATTGGAGCCGGAAACTGAGTCGACCAACGATTCAGAAGAAGAATTCAATTTTGATGAGCTAGATCTTCCAGAATTCAGCGAAGAAGATGCTCTAGCATCTATGGCTGGCGAACCTGCGTTAGAAACGTCCGAGTCCGTTGAACCAGAACAAATTGAAGCCGACTTGCCAGCTGAGTCCGAAGAAGAGTTCAATTTTGACGAGCTGGATCTTCCTGAGTTTAGTGAAGAAGACGCATTGGCGTCTATGTCGGATGAGCCGGAGTTAGAAACGTCCGAGTCTGTTAAACCAGAGCAAGTCGAAGCTGACTTACCAGCTGAGTCCGAAGAAGAGTTCAATTTTGATGAGCTGGATCTTCCAGAATTCAGTGAAGAAGACGCATTGGCGTCTATGACGGATGAGCCGGAGTTAGAAACGTCCGAGTCCGTTGAGCCAGAACAGGTTGAAGCCGACTTGCCAACTGAGTCCGAAGAAGAGTTCAATTTTGATGAGCTCGATTTGCCAGAGTTCAGTGAAGAAGATGCACTGGCGTCTATGGCTGGCGAGCCTACGTTAGAAACGTCCGAGTCCGTTGAACCAGAACAAGTTGAAGCCGACTTGCCAACTGAATCAGAAGATGAATTCAATTTTGATGAGCTAGATCTTCCTGAGTTTAGTGAAGAAGACGCATTGGCGTCTATGGCGGATGAGCCGGAGTTAGAAACGTCCGAGTCCGTTGAGCCAGAACAGGTTGAAGCCGACTTGCCAACTGAGTCCGAAGAAGAGTTCAATTTTGATGAGCTCGATTTGCCAGAGTTCAGCGAAGAAGATGCCTTGGCGTCGATGGAAGAAGAGCCAGAATTACCGAGCTCTGAGACTGCAGATATAGAACCAATCTCCGGTGAGGATGAAGAGTTAAGTTTTGACGACCAAGATCTTCCAGAGTTCAATGAGGAAGATGTTCTCGCGTCAATGAACGAGGGTGCGTCAGAGAGCCCTAAGGTTGAAGCAGAGACATCGAGACCAGCTATTCAAGCCGATAACGATCATGATGCTTTGTTTGAAGTATTTGCGCAGCAAAACGGCTTTGATACTGACCCAGAAGTGCAGCCAACAGCGACAGAGGGTGAGCCGCTCAGTAATTTGGATGATGAATCATCAATGGCTAACCTTCTTGCGGAAGACGCAAACTCAGAAGTATTTGAAGGTAAACTAGACAGTGACACCATCGCAAGTGCAGGTATGGATTTTGAAACCATGCTTGATGTTGGAGATGATTGGGATGGCTTTAAACCCGCTGCTGATAACGTAAGTTCTACTGAAGAAGTGCCTGAGGACCAGCGTGATGTTTGGAATTCGAGTGATGCACTAAGTCAGCCAGAGATCGCGCAAGAAAACTGGGCAGAGCAAAGCGACTTGGATGACTTCGACCCGAAGAAAAATCAATTTATGACGATTGATGAATTGATGGCTCAGGTCGACAGAGAAGGTGGTGAGTTCGAAGAAGAAGACCTTAAGCTCGATGTCGGATTGAACGAGTTTCCAGATGTTATCGGTGAGATCGGCGATATTGACGTAGATAGCAATGCTGAAGCGGCTGGGAAACTGGATTTGGCTAAAATCTATCTCGAGATGAACGATTCTCAAGGGGCGATTAAACTACTAGAAGAGGCGATTGTTTACGGTGAGGATGATATTCGCCGCGAAGCAAAAAGCCTGATTGACGCCATTAATGGCCGATAAACCGAAACAAAAGGGTAGCGTTTGCTACCCTTTTTGTGTCCCGTTAGTAGGATGCTACCTTTATGTCACCCTTGGTGAAACTGGCAACTTGAGGTGACTTGAGTATATACTTCCCGCCCCATTTTAGAGTTCGAAGGTTAAGATGAGAATCGCATTAGGTATCGAGTACAACGGTACAAACTACTTTGGTTGGCAGCGCCAAAGAGAAGTGAAAAGTGTCCAAGAAGAGCTAGAGAAAGCATTGTCCGTCGTCGCTAATCACCCAGTTGAAGTTCAGTGTGCTGGTCGGACAGACGCAGGCGTGCATGGCACGGGACAAGTTGTGCACTTTGATACCAACGTTACTCGAAAAATGGTAGCTTGGACCATGGGCGCAAACGCGAACATGCCGAGCGATATAGCGGTTCGTTGGGCTCAAGAAGTTTCAGATGATTTCCATGCAAGATTCTCAGCGACAGCGCGCCGTTATCGTTACATTATTTTCAATCATGCTTTACGTCCAGGCATCTTAAACTCGGGGGTTAGTCACTATCATGGTGAGCTCGACGAGAAAAAAATGCATGAAGCAGGGCAGTTCCTACTCGGCGAAAATGATTTTACGTCGTTTCGCGCGGCGCATTGTCAGTCTCGCAGTCCATTTCGAAACTTGATGCATCTGAACGTTACGCGCCATGGAAACTATGTGGTTATTGATATTAAAGCCAATGCGTTCGTGCATCATATGGTTCGTAATATCACGGGTAGCTTGATAAAAGTTGGACGTGGCGAAGAGAGTCCTGAATGGATCAAGTGGTTATTAGACGCCAAAGATCGCAAACTAGCGGGTGCGACAGCGAAAGCGGAAGGTCTGTACCTGGTAGATGTAGACTACCCAGAAGAGTTTGGGTTACCTGAAGTGCCGATCGGTCCACTGTTTTTACCAGATAATTTGAACTAATTTTACAAACTTATTTCAAAATATCGGTAGTGTTTACATTGAATGTGAACGGAAAACATACGCTATTTACGATATCAAAAATAGGTACAACCAGTTTTTTATCTACAGTAGCTGCAAGATATGGTTTAATCCGTCGGTATTATGTCGAATTTATATCTTTCGCAATGAAGCGGAAGAGTTGAGAGAAAAGGTCTTCCATGAGTTGGCTTGAAAAGATTTTAGAGAAAAGTAATCTAGTAAGTTCACGCAAAGCTTCTATCCCAGAAGGTGTGTGGACTAAATGTACCTCTTGTGAACAGGTTTTATACCATGCTGAACTAGAGCGTAACTTAGAAGTTTGTCCAAAGTGTAACCATCACATGCGTATGAAAGCGCGTCGTCGTTTGGAAACATTTTTAGATGAAGGTAATCGAGTTGAATTAGGTTCTGAACTTGAGCCACAGGATAAACTGAAATTTAAAGATTCTAAGCGATACAAAGAGCGTATCTCTGCTGCACAAAAAAACAGCGGCGAGAAAGATGCGCTAGTTGTTATGCAGGGTGAATTGCTTGGTCTGCCGCTTGTGGCGTGTGCGTTTGAATTCTCCTTTATGGGTGGTTCAATGGGTTCAGTCGTTGGTGCTCGCTTTGTGAAAGCAGTGGATGCAGCCATTGAAAATAACTGTGCGCTTGTTTGTTTCTCAGCAAGTGGTGGTGCTCGTATGCAAGAGGCTTTAATGTCTCTTATGCAAATGGCAAAAACCAGTGCTGCGCTTGAGCGTTTATCAGAAAAAGGTCTGCCGTTTATTTCTGTTCTAACTGACCCTACAATGGGTGGTGTATCAGCAAGTTTGGCTATGTTGGGTGATATCAACATCGGTGAACCTAAGGCCCTCATTGGCTTTGCTGGTCGTCGTGTAATCGAGCAAACTGTACGTGAAGATCTTCCTGAAGGTTTCCAGCGTAGTGAGTTCCTACTTGATCACGGTGCTATTGATATGATCGTTGACCGTCGTGAAATGCGTCAGCGTGTGGGTGGTCTTATCGCTAAGATGACTAACCACAAGTCTCCTTTGGTGGTTTCGGTTAACGAATCTCCAAATGAAGAGCCATATTCTGTACCAGAAGCGGACGAAAAAGGGTAAAGTATCAACTAACATAAAAACCAAAGAATTTAATGGTTAAAGTTAGATGACCCAAAACCCAACTCCTCAAGCCACATCTTCATTAGAGATGTGGCTTGATTATTTAGCAAATATTCATTCCTCAGCAATTGATCTAGGCTTAGACCGTGTCCAAGCGGTAGCAAACAAAGCCAATCTTACCAAACCAGCTCCAACCGTAATCACCGTTGCCGGAACCAATGGCAAAGGCTCAACGTGTGCGTTAATGGAAGCCATTTTACTTGATGCTGGCTATTCAGTCGGTGTTTACAGTTCTCCGCACCTGATTCGTTACAACGAGCGTGTACGCATTAATGGCGTCGATGTTGTAGATGCAAAGCACTGTGAAGCATTCGATTATGTAGAAAAGCAGCGTGGTGATATTAGCCTTAGCCTCTTTGAATTCGGTACACTTGCTGCGCTACGTATTTTCCAAGTAGAGAAAGTTGACGTTGTCTTACTTGAAGTAGGACTTGGCGGTCGTCTAGACGCCACTAACGTTGTTGACCATGATGTTTCTGTTATTACGAGCTTAGCGATCGATCATGTGGATTGGCTTGGTGATGACATCAATGTTATTGGCTTTGAAAAAGCGGGCATTTACCGTTCAGGGAAGCCAGCAATTTGTGGTCAACCAACGCCACCAGCGACCGTGGCGGCTCATGCTGACGATATTGGTTCTGAGTTCTTCCAAGTAGGTATTCAGTACGATTACCAACTAACTGATAATGGTTGGAAATGGAGCAGTGGGGCATTTGAGTTAGAGGATTTACCAATCCCATCGCTACCATTACAAAATGCAGCCACTGCACTGATGGCACTAGGGGCTTCGGAATTGCAAATCACTGACATAAATATTGTCAATGGCTTGAATAATGCTCGTTTGGCGGGGCGTATGCAGGTACTGCATCACGAACCTGAAATAGTCCTTGATGTCGCTCATAACCCGCACTCTGCTGAGTATTTGGTAGAGAGAGTGAAGCAACAATATCTGGGTAAGAATATCCATATTGTGGTTGCAATGCTGCATGACAAGGACATTAAAGCAACCATTGAAGCTCTAACTCCAGTTGCAACACAATGGTATCCAGCGTCGCTTACTGGACCGAGAGCGGCGACCGCTGATGAATTGTGCCAATACTTACCTGATGGGCAAGTTCATTTTGAAAACCCTGTTGACGCCTTCGAGAGTGCGAGAAGCCACGCAAAGACAGGAGACGTTATTCTGGTGGTTGGCTCATTCCATACCGTCGGAGAGGTATTGGAACATTGGCAATCAAATAATAAATAAGTAAAGGTATTTTGATGGCAAGTAAATTCCAAAGTCGTTTAGTCGGCACTATCATTCTAGTCGCAGTCGGAGTCATTGTTCTTCCCGATGTGCTAGATGGTAAGAAACTGCACTACAAAGAAGAATTTGCCAGTATTCCTATCAAACCAGAACTTGATAGTGATGTGGAAAACTTCGAAATATTAGAGCCAGTGGAAGACGACATTACGTTACCGGATTCTCCGGTTGAAGCTGTAGTGCAAGAACGTGAGGATGCTCAAGTAGCCGTTTCTGAGCCCGAGCCAGCGCCAACATCTAAACCTGAGGTCATCAAACAGCCAGAGCAAGTTGAGGTCGTCACTCGTCCTGTTCAAGAGAAAAATCAATATGAAGATTCAGCTTGGATCATTCAGTTGATGGCACTTAAGAATCACGAAAATGCTGTCGCGCTTGTCGCGGATTTGCAAAAGCGTGGTTATCAAGCTCACACAAAGAAAGAAAACGAGTTTACGAGAGTGATTGTTGGCCCTGATGTGTCAAAAAGTAAACTTGAACGACAAGTTCAAGAATTACAAAAAATTACAGGTTCAAAAGGTCAATTGCTTAAATTTAAGCCATTAAATCCATAAGAAAACGTTTGCGTCAGCATTTTTTCTGTTAAAATGCGCGCCAACTTAAGATGAAGAAAAGATGAATTGGATAGATTTTATCATTTTAGGTGTGATCGGATTTTCAGCTCTGATCAGTTTAGTTCGCGGTTTTGCTAAAGAAGCTTTGTCTTTGGTGATTTGGTTTGGAGCGTTTTTTATCTCCAGTAATTACTATGCCAAATTGGCGGTGTACTTCACCAACATCGAAGATGATATGTTTCGTAACGGAGCGGCGATTGCGGCGTTATTTGTCGCAACCTTGGTAGTTGGTGCAGTGGTGAATTACGTCATTGGTCAACTGGTACAAAAAACAGGGCTATCAGGTACGGACCGAATTCTCGGGATTGTATTTGGTGGTCTACGCGGAGTCTTAATTGTTTCTGCGGTGCTGTTTTTTATGGATGCGTTTACTGCATTCCCAAGCTCGGATTGGTGGAAAGATTCACAGTTGATCCCTGAGTTCAGCCGTATCATCGCCCCATTCTTCGAGCATTTACAAGCAACATCAAGTTTTCTGTCTGGCACTATCTAGTAGTGCCAGCTACTGTCGCAAATCGAGGATTAGGACATGTGTGGTATTGTTGGAATCGTGGGCACAACGCCTGTAAACCAGTCTATTTATGACGCGTTAACGGTGTTACAGCATCGTGGCCAAGATGCCGCTGGTATTTGTACCATAGAAAGCAATCGTTTTCGTCTGCGTAAGGCGAACGGTTTAGTCAAGGATGTATTTGAAGCAAGACACATGCAACGCCTGCAAGGCGAGGTCGGAATTGGTCATGTTCGTTACCCTACAGCAGGCAGTTCAAGCGCTTCAGAAGCTCAACCTTTCTACGTAAACTCTCCTTTCGGTATTACACTTGCCCACAACGGTAACTTGACTAACGCTAACGAAGTTCGTCAGAAGCTGTTTGAAAAAGATCGCCGTCATATCAATACCACTTCAGACTCTGAAGTATTACTAAATGTACTGGCGCACGAAATTGACTCAGTAAAAGGAAATGTCACGACCGAAGACGTATTCCGCGCAGTTACCAATGTTCATCGCACAATTCGCGGTGCTTATGCTGTGACCGCCATGATCATTGGTCATGGTATGATTGCATTTCGTGACCCACACGGTATTCGCCCGCTCTGTTTAGGTAAGCGTGAAGTTAACGGCAGAGCAGAGTACATGGTTGCGTCTGAATCGGTGGCATTGGATGCGGTCGGTTTTGATTTCGTCCGTGATGTTGCACCTGGTGAAGCGATTTACGCAACGTTTGACGGTGAGCTTTACACGAAGCAGTGTGCAGATAATCCTAAGCTGAACCCTTGTATTTTCGAGTTCGTGTACTTTGCTCGTCCAGATTCGTTCATCGATAAAATTTCGGTATACAGTGCTCGCGTTGAAATGGGTAAAAAGCTGGGCGAACGTATTCGTGAAGATTACGCAAACCTTGATATCGATGTTGTCATTCCTATCCCTGAAACGTCTTGCGACATTGCACTGCAAATCGCTCAAGCGATCGATATCCCTTATCGCCAGGGTTTCGTGAAAAACCGTTATGTTGGACGTACGTTTATCATGCCTGGCCAGCAACAACGTAAGAAATCAGTACGTCGCAAGTTGAATGCTATTCGTTCGGAATTCAAAGGTAAGAATGTGTTGCTGGTGGATGACTCTATTGTTCGAGGTACAACGTCAGAGCAGATTATTGAGATGGCTCGTGATTCTGGTGCCAAGAAAGTGTACATGGTCTCAGCGGCTCCTGAAGTTCGTTTCCCGAACGTATACGGCATTGATATGCCAAGTGCTACAGAGCTTATTGCCCATGGCCGTGACAACGATACAATTTGTAAGCAGATTGGTGCCGATGCGCTTATTTATCAACGTCTAGAAGATTTGGTAGAAGCTGTAGGTCTTGGAAATCAAGACATTACTCAGTTCGATACTTCCGTGTTTAACGGTGAATACGTAACGGGTGATATCGACCAACAATACCTAGATTTTTTAGATGGTCTTCGTAACGATGATGCGAAAACACAACTTGAAATCCAACAAGACTTAGCAAACCTAGAGCTTCATAACGAAGGCGCATAGGATGCGCTTTCTTAAGTCGTAAAAAAACCAGAGCTTCGGCTCTGGTTTTTGTTTTCGCTATCTAATTAGTGAATGTTATAAGCGATCACAAAGTCAATAAAGAGGCGAACTTTCTCTGGCAGGTGATCTTTGTGGTTGTAAAGCATATAAATGTCGCGCGGGTTTGCACTCCAATCTGGCAGTACGCGTACCAAATCGCCGCTCTCGATGTACTCTTTGATCATGACATCTGGCATTAGTGTGATGCCTAAACCTTCGGAACAAGCGCTGCGCACCACATTGAGCGCGTTTGCTTGAAAACGACCACGGTCAACATTCACCACAGACTCGCCTTTGCTATTAATCAAGGTCCACTTAATAAGCGGGTACCCTTTTAGCAATGAATGGTTAGAGAGCTCTTCTGCATGATGTGGCGCAGGATTCGAGGTTAGATAGTCAGGGCTTGCAACGAGAATATCCTTCACTTCGCCAATCTTACGCGCGATGAGGCTAGAGTCGCGTTGAGGTCCCACTCGAAAAATTACATCCCATTCAGTAGGGTCAAGCTTGTCCGCATTATTCTCTGTCGTTAGCTCAATGTTGATGTCCGGGTACTGCTTCATAAAGCTGTTGAACATCGGCATCATCATTCGTTTAGTTAAGTTGTAAGGCGCGGATATCTTAATCTTGCCGGATGCTCCTCGGCAGTCGTCAGTGATTTCCTCTGCTGCGGTTGTTAGCCTTTGTAGTAAAGGAGAGCACTCATGGTAAAAACGTTCCCCTGCTTCAGTGAGCGAGAGTTTGCGAGCATGACGGTTCAATAGTCGAAGATTGACAGAGTCTTCTAGCGCTTGAATGCGTCGGGTGATGGTCGCAACCGGGATCATGGTTTTTCGCGAAGTTGCGGTGTAGCTCCCATTTTCGACAACCAGTCGAAACAGGTTTAAGTCATCTAATTTCATATTTCCAGACACATTAAATTACCGATTACGGTTAATTTATAATTAACTTTGTGATCAAAGCTTGCTTTAAGTCAACATGTTGCATCATTTGAACACAGCAACCCTGTTTGAGTAAATACTGTTATACGCCGTAATATTTGTATTAATGCAGTTTCCGAGCTAAGTTTTATAACAAGGCGAAGCGGCCTCAGGTCTTGCTGTGACACGTTTTGCTGGAAGTAAACACAACAAAAATAATGACTTAATAATAAATCTGTTTTTTTGACTGAGCTTTGTGAGGTATAAAGGTATGTTTAAGACTCACAGTCAAACGGCAATGGTCTCGGCACAGGAAGTGATTAATCAAAAACTAATAATGTTGGTGGACGATGATCCAATATTTCGTAAAGTAACCAATGCCTATTTAGAAAGTCAGGGTTTTAAAGTAGTAGAAGCAGAAAACGGCCTAGAAGCGCTTCAACAACTCAGGGAATGCCAACCCGATCTTATCTTATGTGATTTATCGATGCCGGTCTTAGATGGTATCGAGTTCGTCGAAGAAGTTAGTCTCGAATACCCATATATGCCGCTTATCGTGGTATCAGGCACGGATGAAATGTCCGATGTCGCGAAAGCGTTGCGATTTGGTATTAAAGATTTTCTTCCTAAACCGATAGGTAATTATGAGCACCTATCTCAGGCGATAGAGAATACGCTAGAAGATACCGATAGTCACTTCTCAGAACAACGTGACTTTTCAAGTCAGTGGTTTAGAGTTGATGATGGTGGTGAAATCCCAGATGAACAAGAGCTGTATTGGCATCTGGAATATTTACAACAGAATCCGAGTGCGGCAAGAGATTTACTGCAAGCGCTATTGCCAGAGAAGGATGCTGCTCAGGGAGATTGGCGCTGCTCGTACCGTTTATTGCAATCGACGGATGTGATGCCCTTGGTTTTCGATTATCGTTGGTTAATGAATGGTCAATTTGCGTTTTATCTCGTTGATTCTGCTTCCCAAGCTAATGATGGAGTTGCGACGACATTGCTCGTTAGGGCATTGTTTGACGACTATCTCCGTAACTTGAAAAGTTTCAGTGCTGATCTCAAGGACATGGTAGGGATCATTGAAAAAGGAATTGAGTGTTCGGAGTGTGCGGGTGCAGTCAATGCTGTGTTTGGTGTCGCCGACCTCGCTTCATCCTCGGTCTCTATATTGCCTGCGGGTTTAGATAGCCATTGGTCTGACGGAAATACGAATCAACACATCGCAGCAGGTAACCGTTTAGGGGGAGGAAGTATGAAAAACTTCATCACCCGCGATTTACCGCTTAGTGTTGCAGGACAGTTGTCTATCGGGTGTTTAGGTTCTTCAAGTTTTAGTTTAAGTATTACCCGGAAATCCCGACTAGTATAATTATGACTTGCAAACCAATAAGCAGCGTCCTTACGCTGCTTATTATCTTTTTAGAACCACCAAAACAACATACGTTTAGTTTAATAACCTTACTTTTTACTGGTGTTTAGATTTGGCTGTTTAATGTATAGTCAGCGCTTAAAACAATAATGACCCATTTGTGCAACGATAATTTAACGCTGTGCCTTGGGAGAAGCAAAGTCAACTAGTGAGAAGACACATCATGGCAGACAAAGATTTTAAAGAGCCTTATAATATTTTTTACTTTTTAGGTTTTATTGCAGTTCTTTTGATCCCAACACTTCCTGCAACGCTAACCTGGCTTCGTGTAATGAATGGTTACGCAGGCTTTTAATCTAGCTATTTTGTACCGGAGTTCACCATTCGTATTAAGCGTTACTTTTTCAATACTGTTGGTGGACTCTGTATTGTGCTCGGCATAGCCGGCATAGCCCTTCCACTTTTACCCACCACACCTTTTATTTTGCTTGCTAGCGCATGTTTTATGCGTGGTAGCCCCGCATTTCATCAATGGTTACATAACCACAAAACGTTTGGACCTATTCTCGACAATTGGCATAAGCATCGGGCTGTTACTTCAAAAGTAAAAAAGCGTGGTGCGATTTTTATTGCGCTTAGTTTCATGGTTTCAATCGTTGTTGTCCCCCTCGTTTGGGTAAAAATTGGTCTTTTAGTGATGCTAATCGTTTTACTCAGCTGGTTTATGCGTCTGCCTGTGATTGAGTTGGTTGCTGACCGAGAAGAAAATCACTAAGATTGTAGAGAATAGTGTGCCCGCTCTTCGAGTGGGCGTTTGTATTTTCAGCGCCTGTGACTTTTACGAAAATAAGCACATAGTGGTGAAAACCTATTGTTCGTTGCCCTCGTGATACTGCGATTAGAGAGGGCGATGAGCCAATCTAAGTAAATCGGTATTATGACTACAGAAACAATTTCACTGATCAAATCTAGCATCAAAAGCATCCAAGACTACCCAAAGCCAGGCATTCTATTTCGTGATGTGACGAGCCTTCTTGAAGATGCGAAAGCATACCAAGCGACGATCAACTTACTTGTTGAACGTTACAAAGATATGGGCTTTACCAAGGTTGTGGGTACGGAAGCTCGTGGCTTTCTATTTGGCGCGCCTTTAGCGCTTGAGCTAGGTGTTGGTTTTGTACCAGTGCGTAAACCAGGCAAGCTACCACGCCCTACTGTTGCTCAATCTTATGAGCTTGAATACGGCGTTGATACACTAGAAATCCATACAGATGCCATCGTTGAAGGCGACAAAGTACTGGTTGTCGACGATTTATTGGCAACGGGCGGTACTATTGAAGCGACGACTAAGCTGATTCGCCAACTGGGTGGTGAAGTTGAGCACGCTGCGTTCGTTATCAACCTACCAGAAATCGGTGGCGATAAACGTTTAGAAGCACTAGGTCTAAACGTGTACAGCATCTGCGATTTTGAAGGACATTAATACATTCAATGAGTTATTTAGCTTTAGCGCGAAAATGGCGTCCTAATCAGTTTGACCAAGTTGTCGGACAAAAACATGTCCTGACGGCGTTGGAAAACGCACTGGCGCAAAACCGTTTACACCATGCTTATCTGTTCAGCGGGACTCGTGGTGTGGGTAAAACGAGTATCGGTAGGCTGTTTGCCAAAGGCTTGAACTGCGAAACCGGCATTACCGCGACACCTTGTGGTAAGTGTGATACTTGTCGTGAAATTGATGAAGGTCGCTTTGTCGATCTTCTTGAAATCGACGCAGCATCACGTACTAAAGTTGAAGACACTCGTGAACTGTTAGACAACGTTCAATACAAACCTGCTCGTGGACGTTTTAAAGTGTACCTCATCGATGAGGTGCACATGCTATCGCGTCACTCTTTCAATGCGTTGTTGAAAACCCTGGAAGAGCCGCCAGAGTATGTGAAGTTCTTACTCGCAACAACTGATCCACAAAAGCTGCCTGTCACTATATTGTCGCGTTGTCTTCAGTTTCATCTGAAACCAATCAGCGTTGATGATATTCACCAGCAACTTGATTACATCCTAGGTCAAGAGCAAGTTTCAGCAGAGCCAAAAGCGTTGGGTATGATCTCACATGCTGCAGATGGCAGTATGCGTGATGCTCTTAGCTTGACTGATCAAGCAATTGCTTTAGGTAACGGTGCGGTGCAAACCGATATTGTCAGCCACATGTTGGGGACGATTGATACCGACCAAGCGATTCACTTACTAGAGTCAATCAGTAGCAAGCAACCTCAACAAGCCATGGATAAAATCCAGCAATTAGCAGCAAATGGTGTTGAGTGGGATGGTTTGTTGCAGCAAGTCGCAACACAGCTTCATCGAATTGCGATGTATCAAGCGCTGCCAGCGTCGCTAGACCGAGCGCAGCCAGATGCAGAAAAAATCGAGTTGTTGAGTAAAGCACTAAGTCCGCAAGACGTTCAGCTTTACTATCAAATTGCATTGAAAGGTCGTGAAGATTTGACTCTCTCGCCAAATGGGCGAGTCGGTCTGGAAATGATTGTGCTGCGTATGATGGCGTTCCGCCCATCAAATAACAGTGGGGCAAATGTTGTTTCTAGTAACTGCGAGCCAGCGTCATCTCCGGCTCAAAGTACCAGTCAACCAAAGGCTGCGCCAGCTCGGACAGTAGCATCTCCTCGAGCTCAGCAGCCGAGTCCAGCACAAAGCTCACCACAAGTGGCTCCTCAACCTTCATCCAATTCACAACCTGAATATCACGCGAGTGGATATGAGACGGTTCCGCCACAGTATGATATGGCGCCGCCGATGAGCGAAAACCCTGCACCGCAGCATGAAACGCCACCTCAACAAGTGCAAGAGAGCGTTTCAACACCGGCGCGCGGTGGTCTAAGCGGTTTACGTCACCAATTACGTTCTCAGCGTCAAGGCCTACAACAGAACACTCCTCAAAATGGTGGCTCAAAAAAGCCTAAAGCGGCATCTGCACAACCAGAATCGGTTATCGACCGAGTAGCGCAATTGCATGGCAATTCCGCGCAGGTGTCGCCAAACTCAGCTCCGAAGTCGACGGAGCCACAAGTTGAAGAAGCGTATCGCTGGCGTCCAAGCAAGCCTGTTGAGACAAAAGTAAATACAAAACTGACACCTACGCAGCTCAAGCAGGCACTTGAGCATGAGAAAACGCCTGAAATGGCACAAAAGCTCATCGATGAGTCATTAGAACATAATGAATGGGCGAAGCTAATCAGCTTAATGGAGATCCCTAAGCTGGTAGAGCAACTTGCGCTAAACTCTCATTATAGTAAGGAAGGAACAACCGTTTCGTTACTATTGAGAAGCAGCCAAGCTCATTTGAATACTGATAGAGCTCAAGCCGAATTGCTCAAAGCACTTAATACCGTGTTAGGTGAAGAGTGCCACATGAGCATCGAAATAGGGGAGAGTGGAGAAACACCACTTGAACTGAGAGATAGGCTCTACCAAGAGAAATTACAGCAAGCGCTGAACAGTTTAGAAAACGATCCAAATGTTCAATTTATTGAACGTCGTTTTGCTGCAGAGCTTGATAAAGATAGTGTGCGCCCTATCTAATAATCGAATGGAATGGGGTTGAAAACCCAAAGGTATAACCCCATTAATTGATGCAACACCTCATTAAACCAGAGAGATAAACATGTTTGGTAAAGGCGGTATGGGCAACCTAATGAAGCAAGCCCAGCAAATGCAAGATCGCATGCAAAAGCTTCAAGAAGAAATCGCGAATATGGAAGTAACTGGCGAGTCTGGTGCTGGCCTAGTTAAAGTTACTATCACTGGTAGTCACAGCGTACGTCGTGTTGACATCGATGAAAGTTTGATGGAAGACGACAAAGAAATGCTTGAAGATCTGATCGCTGCGGCGTTCAACGATGCAGCCCGTCGTGTTGAAGAAACTCAAAAAGAGAAAATGGCTTCTGTAACTGGCGGTATGCAACTACCACCAGGTATGAAAATGCCATTCTAATCTGCTGATATTTAATTAAGCGGACTTTTAATGCGTACCAGTCATATGCTGGAACAATTGATGGAGGCCTTACGTTGTCTACCTGGGGTTGGCCCCAAGTCAGCGCAGCGTATGGCCTTTCATTTGTTACAGCGCGATAGAAAAGGCGGTTTGCAGCTTGCAGATGCGCTGAGTCAGGCAATGACAGAAATAGGTCATTGTACTGAGTGTCGAACCTTCACCGAAGAAGAAGTCTGTCACATTTGTACCAACCCAAAACGCCAAGAAAATGGTCAAATTTGTGTGGTAGAAAGCCCGGCAGACATCGCAGCCGTTGAAGCAACAGGCCAATATTCTGGTCGGTATTTTGTTCTTATGGGGCATTTGTCGCCATTAGATGGTATTGGTCCAAGTGATATTGGATTAGATGTCCTTGATTACCGCTTACGTCGCGGTGATATTACCGAAGTGATTTTGGCGACAAACCCAACAGTTGAAGGTGAAGCCACTGCCCACTACATCGCAGAGCTATGTAAAGAGCACCAAGTTGATGCCAGCCGCATCGCGCATGGTGTGCCTGTCGGTGGGGAGCTAGAGCTTGTTGATGGCACGACGTTGTCACATTCGCTATTAGGTCGACACAGAATTTAATAAAAAGCCGCTGAATTCAGCGGCTTTTTTGATTTTGAGAGTTGGGAACGATTAATCGTTCGATTCTTTACCAAGAAGGTTTTTGTAGATAACCGCACCAAGCACGCCACCCACAATAGGAGCAATCCAGAACAGCCATAGCTGAGAAACCGCCCAGTCACCCACATATACTGCGACTGCCGTGCTACGAGCAGGGTTTACTGACGTATTGGTGACAGGAATGCTGATCAGGTGAATGAGAGTCAAACACAGGCCAATTGCGATAGGTGCAAAGCCTTGTGGCGCACGTTTGTCTGTTGCACCCATAATGACAATCAGGAACATCATCGTCATGACAACTTCAGTCACAAGTGCAGCGATCATCGAGTATTGGCCTGGAGAGTGTTCACCATAACCATTGGCGGCAAAGCCAGAACCCACAACATCGAATCCTGCTTGTCCAGATGCAATAACGTAAAGCACACCACCTGCGATAAGCCCGCCGATAACCTGTGAGATGATGTAGGGAGCAACGTCTTTTGTCTCAAAACGACCGCCAGCCCAAAGGCCAACTGTCACTGCAGGGTTCAAGTGACAACCTGAAATATGACCGATAGCAAATGCCATCGTCAGAACGGTTAAACCGAATGCCAAAGAAACGCCCAACAGACCAATACCCACTTCAGGGAAACCCGCAGCCAACACCGCGCTACCACAGCCGCCTAACACTAGCCAGAACGTGCCAAAAGCCTCAGCCAAATACTTATTCATGTTCTTTCCTGATCTTTAATTAAATGACCCGCTGAACATAGTCGAGAATTGTCAATAAATTGTGAGGGAGATCGCGCAAAAACCGCAAATGGAACGCTATGTGGCAAGAGTTCTCAAGGGTGAGATAAAAGGCTGAGGGGGGGAGTGCTAAATCTTGAGTTTGCTTTGATTACTGCCTCGGAGAGAAACAACCGAGGTACTAACTTTAAACGTGTGGTCTAGAGTCGCATTACGTCAATTGTTCTAATTCAGTGATGTTGTCGAGTGCTTCTTGATTGGTCTTGCCGCATACAATCGGACACGGTTTAAAATCGTGACAGACTTTAGGGCGTTCAGGCTTACCAAATAGCTTGCACAAATTGTCGTCGTTGAGTTGCACACAACGAACACCTGCAGGTTTGCCCTTGGGCATTCCAGGTATTGGTGAAGAGATACTTGGCGCAATACAGCACGCTCCACATCCTAATCGACAATCCATAATGTAAACCTCTTAAAAATTAAGGGGGCAATTATGGTCATTTTGACGTGGATTGGAAGAGTGAAGAAAGAAAAAAATAAAAGGGCGCGCTTAACATTACGCTCCCTTTTTGGTTTTTTGCTTTTAAATCATCGTGATTATTTTAAGAAACGGTTATAAACAAACAACAGAATAAATGCGCCTAGTGTTGCGGTAATGATACTACCAATGTTGACGCCAGTTGCTCCGCCGAAACCGAGAATGCCGCCAAGGAAGCCACCTACAAATGCCCCTGCAATACCAAGTAACATTGTTGCAATCCAACCGCCCCCATCTTTTCCTGGCATGAGCCATTTAGCAAGTGCGCCGGCGATTAAGCCCAAAATAATCCAAGAAATAATACCCATGAAAACTCCTTAATGCCTTCTTGATCAATTGAGTAATGGAAACTTGTTTAAGGATAGAACAGTAAAACGAAAGTAGTTGAATATCTCCACCGTTATGTGGGAAGGATGCAAGATCTTCTCAAAACTTGAACTTTTGCGTTGAGAAGAGTATAAATCGCCCCCTAAATTCCCTTGGTGAGACCTGAAGTATGAGCACTCCATTTTGGCAAAGTAAATCGTTAGAGCAGATGACAGAAGAGGAATGGGAATCTCTCTGTGATGGTTGTGGCAAATGTTGTTTGCATAAGCTTATGGATGAAGATACCGATGAAATCTACTATACCAATGTGGCTTGTAGCTGGCTGAACAGTAAAACGTGTTCATGTAAGGATTACCCAAACCGTTTCACTTCGGGTGAAGAGTGCACCAAGCTGACCCGAGAAGACATCGACGATTTTACTTGGCTGCCACACACGTGCGCTTACCGTCTGTTGGCTGAAAAGCAGCCTTTACCAGAATGGCATCCGCTGATTACAGGCTCTAAGTCCGCAATGCATGCGGCAGGGGAAAGTGTCCGTAACAAAGTCGTTTACGAGATTGATGTGGTGGATTGGGAAGACCATATTTTAAATCATCCCAACCGTCCTTAGTCGAATACAAACAAGCCTTTCATTGATTAAATGAAAGGCTTGTTTGCTATTGGGGCTCCCAACTTTGACGTCTCGCTAACGAAATGCTGCTCAGTTTATTATTTAGTGTTGTAAACTTAGGAGTATGATTTCAACGCTTTACACTTCTATTCCTGATTGTTTTGATCAGGATTGTTTCCTATGAGGTAAACATGACGTTTCATTTCCCCCAGAAACTGCGCCTGACATCTTGGGTGACATTATTCGCACTTGCCGTCATTATGTTCTCCCCAATGGCTGTTCATGCGACTGCTACTGACGATATCCAAGAGCCTTCTGCTGCCGAAATCTCGATTGACAACTTGAACCGAGAGATTGTGGATTTATCCCAAAGCCTCTCGCAAGCGAGTGGCGACGAGCGTGATGCCCTTCAACTGCAACTATTCCAAAAGAATGAAGAATTAAGAAGCCAGTTAGCGTCAGCGATTGAACGTGAAACTATCTCTCGCGACAAGCTGATCTTGCTAGTTAAAAAACAAGAACAATACTCTGAGGACGCGACGAACTATCTATCGGAAAAAATAAAGAAAGTCGTCGAGGATTTAAATAAGGCTAAGGATGAAGAGAAGCTTGCTCTTGTTAATGATTATCGAGAGCTACAGCGTTATCTTGATGTTAGCTTCGATTCGAGCTGGCAAAATCTCGCTTGGTTGAAGGAGCTAGGGGCCCAAAACGAGCGCGCAGAAGCGGAACTAAAAGATAAAATTGATAAACGTATGCGCTTACTGTCTGCTTCAATTGAGTACTTGAGTCAGCAAAGTGAGATCATTGGCTCCCAACTTTCGTCTAGCCCAGAGTCGGAAAAAGCGTCGTTGCAACTTAGTCAGCTCATTACTAAACAAAGGCTAAATATTGCGACAGAAAGCTTACGCAACCTGATTTCAATTGGTGATAAAGTCGGTTTAGAAACGTCTGAATACAAACGCCAAATTTTTGAAGTGACGGGTAATATCACCCATGATTTACTGAATACCAAAGTTGTGTGGTCAATACTGAGTCACTGGTCCAACTCGGCACTGGATTGGTTTGCCGAGAATGCACCGCAGCATATCTTCCAGTTGTTTGTTTTTGCGCTGATTTTATTGATCGCTCGCGGACTGGCTAAGTTAACTCGCAAAGTCGTCCGTAAAGCAGTTGCATCGAAAAACTTAAAACTTTCCCACTTGATGCAGGACTTCTTTATCTCGATGTCCGGCAAATTCGTGTGGGTGATCGGTATCATGGTGGGCTTATCTCAGCTTGGTTTGAACCTAGCGCCAATCCTAACCGGTTTCGGTATTGCTGGTGTGATTATTGGTTTCGCGTTGCAAGACACGTTATCCAACTTCGCGGCGGGTATGATGCTGCTTATTTATCGCCCATTTGATGTTGGTGATTTTGTGTATGCTGGCGGTGTGGATGGCAAGGTAAGCCATATGAGTTTGGTGAACACCACAATCCGTACGTTTGATAACCAAATTATTATTGTGCCTAACAGCAAAATCTGGGGAGATGTTATTAAGAACGTCACGCATGAACGCATTCGCCGCGTGGATATGGTGTTTGGCATTGGCTATGCGGATGACCTCTTAAAAGCGGAGTCAGTATTGTCTGATATCATTACCTCTCACCCTTCGGTACTTCGCACTCCAGAGCCAATGATCAAAGTTCATACATTAAATACGTCTTCTGTAGATTTTATTGTGCGTCCTTGGGTAAAAACGGATGATTACTGGGATGTATACTGGGATGTGACAAAAGAGGTGAAACTACGCTTCGACCGAGAAGGTATTTCGATTCCTTTCCCACAACAAGATGTGCATTTGCATATGGTGGAGAAGCAAGACGCTTAATCACAGGTCCCAACTAGTGAAAGGCACTCTAGATAGAGTGCCTTTTTTGATCTTCGGTTAGCGCTATAGTTACAGTTCGTCGAAGAACACCAGTTTCGGCTCGCATTCTAACAAGTTGTCGATCTGGCTAATCAAAAGAGTAAAGTGTTCTGTTTTACCATGAAGCTCAAATGCTTGTTGGTTTTTAAATTGCTCCTGAAAAACGAAGTGGCATGTATTGTCTTTATCTTGGAACAATTGATAACGAACGCAACCTTCTTCATTGCGAGTAGGTTCAAGCGCTCGGGTAAGTACCTCTTTCAACTCTTGTTCTTTTCCCGGTTGTGCATGAAAGGTAGCCGTCAAGTGAATCATAATGTTTACTCTTTTTGTTATAGGTAACGCCCTTGGCGTTGCAGGAACTCAATTTTGTAACCATCAGGGTCGGTTACAAAAAAGAACGTTGCTAAATGCTTTTGTTGATGGTCAAAGGCTTTGATGTCACCAGTTTCAATGCCGAGAGATTTAATGCGTTTGTGGGCTTGTTCAATGTCCTCCACGCTGACGGCAAGGTGGCCGTAACCTGAGCCGTGAGTGTAGGGCTCACTTTGGTCGTGATTGTGCGTCAGTTCCAATTCAAAGCCAGTTTCTTGGTTGGCTAGATAGGTTAGAGAAAAGCCATCAAAGATGTATTGATCAGCGACTTCTAGTTCAAGTACGTCACAGTAAAATTGTAGAGAGCGGTCCAGATCACTTACTCGGATCATGGTGTGAATCATTTTTGTCATAGGTACTCCTTGATAGTCCGCACAGGTTAGCGATTTCAAAAGGAGTCTGGGTAGTACTCTAGTACGACAAATTAGAAGATGCTCAAGGGTTTATAATACGGATGCATAGCCTAGGATGGTTATTGCTCGGTTGGTTGCTATTACCTGTTAAGTTGCGCAAGTGCTTGACGAGTGGTCTCTTGAGGTTGGCGGGCGTAAGTGAGGCAAGCGCATCGAAGTAAGGAGGCAAAGTTGTTCACTTTACCATTGTATTCGAGTGCTTCTTGATAAACAGTGCTTATGAATTTAGGAACCGTCATGTTTTGAGCACTAGCGATTTCCTCAAGAATTGTCCAAAAGCTCGCTTCAAGTTTTACACTGGTCGCGTGACCATCAATACGGATAGAGCGGGTGATGAACTGATAGTTGTCTTGGGGTTGCTTAGCAAAGATTTCGCACATTTTCTTTATTCATATAATTAAAGACCCATAATTATTGTGGTGTACGATTTAAAACGTCAACTGTTTTCATGCATAAAAAAACGCTCCCTTGCGAGAGCGTTGAAACATCACGAGTTGTGAAGTAAGTGCAAGTTGATTATTTAATTTGTTGCTTCAAGTACTCGCCTAGTTGCGAGTGGTGCATGATTTTTGATACCGGAAGGATAGTTTCTGCAGGTCCCCAAGCAAATACGTTGACAGGAGTATGCGTATGAGTACCCGTCCCCCATACTGTGTTTTGCTTTGTTGCATGCTCACGCGCTAGCAAGTTGCCACGGTCGTTGTAAGGAAAGAAAGCATCAAAGTCATTGATTGTCGGTACGTTCTCTTCGCTTAAGTATTTGTGTCCAGCGAGTCGGTATGGATTTGGTTTACTTGCTAATACGCGTTCTGCTTGCTCAGGCGTAATCGAAAAATCGCTATTTGCGTTCACGACTTCCGCAAACTTCTCTGGAGTTTGCTCTTTCTTATCAAGCGCTTGGAATTCACTGATCATGCCGTAGTAACTTTTCTTTTGGTTGTATAAACCATCGAGGATCTCGAACTGACCAAAGTTGAAGTTTGGCGCGTAATCCTGATTTTTGAATGCTTCGCCGTCGCGTTTTTGTGGTTTAGGCAAGTTTGCTGATGAGTAGCTAAAGCCAAAAGAGCCGGTTTCGTGGTCAGCAGTAACAATGATCAGGGTGTCATCACGGCCTTTTGCCCACTCATAAACTGAGTTTACCGCTTCATCGAATTTAAGCATTTCATGCAGCATCGTACCTGCATCGTTACTGTGGCCAGCCCAGTCAATTTGGCCGCCTTCAACCATCAAGAAAAAACCGTCTTTGTCTTTTGAAAGAATGTCGATTGCTTTGGTGGTCATTTCTTTCAGCGATGGCTGCGTGCGTTTTGGATCGTTTTTGCTTTGACTGTAGGCAATACCATCGTTCATGCCCGAGTAAGCAAAAAGTCCAAGTAATTTGTCACCTTTAGCTTGTGTGAGCATATCGCGGCTGAAAGCTAAGCTATAGCCTTGGTCTTGCGCTTCGGCAAGCAAGTTGCGTTCGTCTTTGCGTTTCGATTTTAGGTAGACATTACCTTGAGTGAGTTTTTCAAGTTGCTCGTATGTCTCTCCCTTGTCGTTTGTCGACTTTGGAATCCAATGACGAAGTCCACCAGACATCATCACGTCTACGCCTGTTTCGAGCATATCCGCCGCAATATTGTTTTCTAGGGAGCGATGTGGTTGATGAGCGGCAAATGCTGCTGGCGTTGCGTGGGTCATACGCGTATCAGAGACGAGCCCTGTCGCTTTACCTTTACTTTTGGCTTTTTCCAAAATAGTTTCGACATGGTTGCCTTGGCTATCAATGCCAATGACTTCAGAAGCGGTAGGGATTCCTGTCGCTAGCATCGTAGCTGAGCACGCAGAGTCGACGACAATTGCGTCTTCTGGATTGGTTAGTGATGATCCAATCACACCTTCTTGAGCGAGTTTGTATAACGCTGTGCTTTCGCCTTTGTAAACCGAGTTAGGTGCGTGTTTTGCGTAGGTCTCGAGTAAACCAACTTGTTGAGGACCCATGCCGTCGCCGATCATCAAAATGACGTTTTTGATTTCAGCTGAGAGTGCGTTGAAAGAGAGGGTAGATGCAGCCACTGCCGTAACGATTGGAGATACTAAGCGCTTCATTATATTTTCCTTGTTTATTGAAAGCGCAGGCATTAAAGCAATGATTTATGAAAGTTTTGTGTCGGTAATAAAAGTTTAACCAAATTGTCGTTTTTGTTTGGTTTTGCAGAAAAAATGAGTCGCTCTCTAACGTTCGTTAGTTTGGAAAGAAGAAAGCCCACAAACGTGGGCTTGGATTACGCTTAGGAGTTGAAAGCATGGACTAAAGTTATCCATTCAGTGCCTTCACAAGAAACCTAGTTTAGGGAGCAATAAACGAGCATATATTATCGGGCCACAAGAGCGGTCGAATTCACTTACGTTTGCATCATATCGTTCTTTGGCTTATTAAATTATGGGCTGCAGTAAGTGTTTGGTTCAAATAGGATTTGTTGTCGTGACGATTATCAGACTGGTTATCAGACTAATGCCAGTATGATGCCACCAACGGTAAGTGCCGCAGAAAGGTATTGACCCGCAGAATATGAGCCATCCTCTTCTTTCTCGATTTTATCGGGGTGATCCATGCCAAGCGCACCATGCGTGAAAGATTCGACCTTTTCACCAACAGATTTATCTTCTGCTTCTATTTTCTTGCTGTCGTGCTCGATTTGTTGCAGAGCGGCAAGTAGCGCTTTGCCTTCGGTCGAAAGCGTCACCTTATTGTGTTCGACTTTCAGCGGCGAAGCACTAGTTTCTTCTTGTGCAATACTTGCTTGTTTAGAGGCGACAGATTGTTTGGCATAGCTATTAACAGAAGTGCTTCCTACTGGATTCATCGAATACTCCTTGGAACATCGACACTCGGTCACTGAGTGCGGGTAAAAAGCAGTTATATTTTTATCGGCGGCAAAGTTTATTTCTGAAGCTATTTGGATAAAAACAGGTCTGCTTTTGCCGCTTCTAGTTTCTATTGGTGATCATTAGCAAAAAATAGACCAGCAGGAAGCAGACCCTTGTCACTCGATGAACTCGGAGCGGTGTGATGATGCAACGCAACGGCAAGGTAGTAACTTAAATTGAAGAGCAGCTACTTACATTGAAGATCGTTATTGCGTTTAGTTAGATGTTGATATGCCGCCATGCGGTGAGCATCTTGTACATACCGTACTGGTGGTGCGAGAACCTCTAACTGATAGTCAGTATTATCAGAAAGCACGTTATCTGTTGGGCTAATTACAACCACTTTTAAGCTCGGGTTGCGGCTTAAGATTGATGCTGCCGTACCCAACCCTTGCTCGGTGTGAAACTTGCCTGCAACATGGACAACCTGAGCGCCTGGGTTGTCGTCTAGGTAGCTAACGATAGATTCCGCCATAGTTTCATCCCAAGTAACTTGAGCTGCAAACTGTTTTTCCGTCTGCTCTGGCTTACCGTGATGCATGGATGCCATGAACTTTTCTTTGTACGGACTACTACCAGTGTTGATGGCTTGTGCAATGAACATCCGCTGATCATCATCGAGCTTGTTAATGTAATCTAGCCCTTGTCGACCAATGCATCGGACAATGCTCTTTGGTGCATTTGCTGCAATGACCGGGAGATTTTTCTGCTTAGCAAACTCCACGAGAGGGCGATAGTCGCTTTCATAATTGGGCCAAGCGTTGGCTTGTTTCATTAAGTACTGTTCGCCGATCTCCCCACGTAGGTAAGCGTCAACAACAGGTTGTTTGTCGCGGGTAAATTGTTCCATAGATAACGCGAGTGAGCGGTCGTAGGACGTAAGTTGTTTGAGCATATCGGTTTGAAAGCGATGAACGCCGGCGTGTGTGTGCCATTCACCAATAAGAATGACATCTGCTTGTTGCAGCTCAATTGGCAGTTTGCTTAGAGCGATGTGCTCGCCAGAAGGGGTGTATAGTTGGTAGTCGTAAAAACTAGTGACTTCCGCTGAGGTTGCGTGAGAGTCGGTGTGCGTATATGAAGAGCAACCAGTAAGTAAGCCTGCAAAGAGCAAGCTCAAAGTAGAAAAGCGCATTGAAAAGCCTCCAAAAATGTCCGGATGATATTAATGGAGGCTGAGCAATGAATCAATATAAATGATAACTATTTGCGTTTGTTGTTTTTTTTGACTTATTAATTGAGTGTTTTTTTGCGATATACACGCAACATAAAATCAGCCTCACATTGGAAAAGTGTAGCGGATTTCAACTCTTCACGAAGAGCATCGGTTGCTTTCCATGCGAATGGCGTCATTTGCAATAAATCGATTGCGGCTCCGTTTTTCAAGTCCATAACATAGTTAAGATGCTGCTGGTGCTCTAATTCAAACCCTTCAATATGTTCTGGTTCTTCATTGTGAAGACGAACTTCTTGATAAATGCGCTCACGCAGTTGGTATAAGTGGCGGCTAGCAGGAGTAACCGTGACAACAACGCCGTCGTTTTTTACAACGCGCTGCAGCTCCTCAGCTTTACACGGGGCATAAATGCGCAAAATGGCATCTAAGGATTCATTTGCGAAGGGAAGTCGGTGACTAGAAGCCACACTAAAGTTGCAGTGCGTGTAACGCTTCGCCGCGTAACGAATGGCAACTTTGGAAATGTCTAAGCCATAAATCGTGGCATGGTTCGCTTGTGTTTCTATCGTCTTTTGTACTTGATCTGTGTAGTAACCTTCACCACAACCAATATCTAATAATTGATGGGTGCTCCCCTCAGTGTATGTTGCACACAGCTGCGCCACTTCTTGGCGCATTGGGTTGTAGTAATCTCCTTCGAGGAATCGACGACGAGCTTGCATCATCTCTTTGTTGTCACCAGGATCTTTAGAACGTTTGTGGTGCGCTGGCATCAAGTTAACGTAGCCTTCTTTTGCTAAGTCAAACTGATGATTGTTTTCGCACTTAAACGTTTTTTCATTTAACGCTAGAGCTTGGTGGCATAGAGGGCATTGATAGTTCATGACGATCTCGAACAGAAAGTAGGGCGGCAAATTCTATCAAAAAGCGTGGTATCAAGTGAAACAAAAAGAGCCGACTGGGTCGGCTCTTATTAAGTATTAGTGGAAGAAGTCGACTTGCTCTTTCAAGTTTCGTGCTTGTTGTTGAAGTTCAATGGCACTTTGCGAGGTTTTTGCGCTCGTGTTGCGGCTTTCTCGGTTAAGTTCACTGATAGAATGGGCATTTGCTGCAATTTCTTGTGAAACTTGAGCTTGTTCTTCTGAAGTCGCTGCAATGGCGTCGGCTTGAGAGGCTATCGACTGCACTTGTACTGCGATGGCTTCTAATGCTGTGCCCGCGTCTTGTGCTTTGTCCAAGACCTGGTTTGCACTGCGTTGGCTGTCTGTCATCATATTAACTGCATTATGAGTCGACCCTTTTAGTTTCTCGATAATTTCCACGACATCCTGAACTGAGCTTTGGGTTCGGTGCGCAAGTGTGCGCACTTCATCTGCTACAACTGCGAAGCCACGACCTTGTTCACCTGCTCGTGCTGCTTCAATGGCGGCATTCAAGGCAAGTAAATTGGTTTGCTCAGCAATTTCATCAATCATTTTAGTGACGGTTTGAATACTCTCGCTATCGCGATTTACTTGCTCGATAGCCGTTGCTGATTGATCCAATTGATCGTTAAGTTGAGCAACGTCGATACATACGCCTTCAACAATCGCGAGACCAGACTGGCTATCGGTATTTGCTGAGCGTACGTTTTCCGCAATGCTTTCGACTTGTTGTGCGACAGATTGAGCGGAAGAGGCCATTTCTTCAATCGCTGTCACAACTTGCTCGACTTCTTGTTGTTGTCGGTCGGCTTGGGTCAAATTGCTATGTGCATCGTTGGCAACGCTGGTGGAGTTGCTCTCCACTAAGTCGCTTGTTGAACGGATCTTACCGACAAGTTCATTGAGCTGACTTGCCATACTGGCGACACCCGAGCTCAGGTTCGTAATTTCATTCTTTGATGCTTTACGAGACGCTGGGATGTTCAAGCTGACTTCGCCGCCGGCTAAGCGAGTCATGTATGAGTTTAGAGTCGTGAGAGGTTGTAAGCTGTGATTCAAGAAAAGTGTCAGTACAACAAAAGTAATGATTGCCGCTACCGAAGAAATGATGGCAATGAGTGTGAGAAGCGTGTCGCTACCTTTTGTAACTTCTTTGATAAACGTACCGCCTAGCAGTTTCCAGTTCCAACCTGGAACCTCTGTGTAGACAAGATACTTTTCGCCTACGTTACCTTGGTACTCGAAAGGGTAGCGAATTAATCCACTAGATTGTTCGAAAATCTGACCAAAAGGCTTGTGACCATTGTAGTCGGCGACTTCTAGTATTGACGAATCTGAGCCGCTTTTTGCTGGATGAAGTAGGTATTTACCAAGATTGTTTTCGTCGTTATCAACGATAATGGTGTAACCAGTGTCGCCCCATTTTATCTCTTCGAGTGCATCGAATAAGGTTTGTGTCGCTTGGTCTACTGGTAAGCCAATAAACGATAGGCCTACTACCTTTCCTGTCGCATCTTTGATTGGGGCATAGTAGGTAATGTAGCGCTCGCCATACAATTTAATTTGAGCGTAATACGGTTGTCCTGCTTTAAGTTGCTGATAACCAGGATGGTTGATGCCTAGCGTGGTTCCGACCGCTCGTTGACCTTGTGGATCTTTTAGGGAGGTGGACACCCGAATAAAGTCGTCACCCAACGGTGCGAATAGCGTTGCTATAGCGCCGGTATCACGTGTGAAACTGTCGACCAACTTGGTGTTATTAATTAAGCTTTCACTGTATTGAGTGATGTTTGGTACTTCATGTCCCATGAAGTCAACCGTGTAATTTTCGACATAGACACCGGCAAGGTAGCCATTGCGAAAAGTAGATTCGAGGACTTTAGCGGTGTGCAGGTAAGCATCGAATTGGCCAGCAATGGTTTTTGCCATTGATTCTACTTTAGATTGGTGTTCTTTCAGTGTGCTTTCCAATAGAACATCGGAAGCGTTGCGGTAAACAAGCGCTGCAATACTGCTGAAAGCAATGAATAGACACAAAGTAATCACCAGTTTCAACTGGAATCCGACACTTTGATTTCGGTATCTCTCTAACATAGACTAATTCCTGATATTTTTATTATTTATGAGTTTTGTATCGGTATGCTATCGGTTTATATGATCAATTTTTTTGATATTTATTAATGAAACCGTCAAAAGTGACCAGTAACCAATAAGTTAGTAAAGATAGGACCATCTAAGCAGAGCTTTTATTACAAAAAAAAGCCGGGTATCCCCGGCCTTTATATGGTGATTCTTACTGCGCTGAAATGACAGTGACAAGTTCATGTGTCTCACCTGGTTGGAGCGTTTGACCTTGCTCAATACTTGGTGCATGAACAGCAGACTCCACACACAACATGGTTTGATAACCATCGTCAGCCATGTCACCCATGCTTTGCGCACCTTCTGCCCAAGGGTTCCATAATACTGCTGAGTTGTGGCCTTGGTTGTGTACGCTTAGCGTACGATCCAATACCGGGTCTTTTACCAAAATTTTCGCTTCTGGTTGCGTGTAAACGCGATCAATCGTGTCAGTTAGTTGTAGAACATTACCACCTTGGCATACCGCATCAGCTTTCAAGCTATCAATGTACTCGGCACCCATGCCTGTCGTTTGTGCTTGCTTAATGTCTCCAACGTTTAGGTAAGTATGTAATGCGCCAGAGAAGGTCCAAGCCTCGTCATCAATGTTCATGACTTTGAGCGTCACTTTTAGCTCATCGCCCACTTCAATCACCAAACGAGCGTCAAACATATGGGGCCAAATATCGTGGATTTCTTCTGTCGGGAACAGAGCAAGTTCAACAATCACACCGTTATGGTTCTCACGATGTTCAACCAACTCCCATTCTGCGGTGCGGGCAAAGCCGTGAGCTGGAGCAGCAATACGCCCAAACCAAGGCCAACAAACCGGAATACCACCGCGAAGAGCAGCTTTACCATCGAAGACAGCTTTTTCGCTCATCCAGATCAGATCTTCTTGACCTACAGGCGTGAACGACACGACATGACCACCGTGTAGCGAGATGCCTGCCGTTGCTTTGTCATGAATCACGCGGACGATTTTTATCTGATCAACTTCAACGATAGTGACGTTATCAGATAGCACCGTTAGGGCTGGGAGAGTTTTTAAATCCATGTGTAGTTTCCTATCGCTGGGGAGAGCTTTTAGACGCGCTTCGCACATTAAATGCAACATCGAGCCTGTATTCTCTCAAATTCCAGATACAAAAAAGGCGACTCTAGAGCCGCCTTTTCTTTAACGAAGTTATTCGCTAATTGCTAACTTTCTAATTACTTAGAGATGTGAGCGATTAGGTCTAGAACTTTGTTTGAGTAACCGATTTCGTTGTCGTACCAAGATACAACCTTAACGAATTTGTCAGTTAGCGCGATACCAGCTTTAGCATCGAATACTGAAGTGCAAACTTCGCCGATGAAGTCTTGAGATACAACTGCATCTTCAGTGTAGCCTAGAACGCCTTTTAGTTCGCCTTCAGAAGCTTCTTTCATCGCTTTACAGATGTCTTCGTAAGAAGCACCGTTAACTAGGTTAACAGTTAGGTCAACTACAGAAACGTTAGCAGTTGGTACGCGGAAAGCCATACCAGTTAGTTTGCCGTTTACTTCTGGAAGTACAACGCCTACAGCTTTAGCAGCACCAGTTGAAGATGGGATGATGTTTTGAGAAGCACCACGACCACCGCGCCAGTCTTTAGCAGAAGGACCATCTACAGTTTTTTGAGTTGCTGTAGTTGCGTGAACTGTAGTCATAAGACCAGATTCGATACCGAACTTGTCGTTAAGAACTTTAGCGATAGGCGCTAGACAGTTAGTAGTACAAGAAGCGTTAGAAACGATGTCTTGACCAGCGTAAGTGTCGAAGTTTACGCCGTTAACGAACATTGGAGTAGCGTCTTTAGAAGGACCAGTTAGTACAACTTTTTTCGCGCCAGCAGTGATGTGCTTACGTGCAGTCTCGTCAGTTAGGAAAAGACCAGTTGCTTCAGCTACAACGTCAACACCGATTTCGTCCCATTTTAGGTCTTCAGGGTTGCGCTCTGCAGTAACACGTACAGTTTTACCGTTAACGATTAGGTTACCGCCTTCAACTTCAACAGTACCGTTGAAACGGCCGTGAGTTGAGTCATACTTAAGCATGTATGCCATGTAATCTACATCGATAAGGTCGTTAATACCTACTACTTCGATGTCGTTGCGCTCTTGCGCTGCACGGAATACGAAACGACCGATACGGCCAAAACCGTTAATACCTACTTTGATAGTCATTATAGTTGCTCCACAACTTAATTTCTGATTAAAGATAACTGGTAGTAAAATTACAGAATCCAGTAAACATCTGCAAGTGATAATCGGACTTAACTTGTTTAAAGTCAAAAAAAAGCGACGCTTTTTTTAACAATTCTTTGCAAATGTACGTTTTTTAAACTTTTAACTGATTCTTCTGTAGCCCAGTTGGCGTAATATAACTGGTGAGATAAGTGCTCTTATCAAATTAATTACGCATGGTGTCCTGGTGAGAAAGTATGTGCTACAACTGTTAAGAGAAGCAAGTTTTTTGCTAAAAAAGTCAATACCAAGAACAGTAAATAAGGAGCCGAAAGTCGTGGAACAAAGCGGGAAAAAAGTGACGAAGTCAGATGAACAGTGGCGTGAGCAACTGTCTGATGAAGAGTTCCGTGTTTGCCGAGAGCAAGGTACAGAGCCTCCTTTCAGCGGTAAGCTACTGCATAATAAGGAAACTGGTGTTTATGCTTGTACTTGTTGTAATGCCCCTCTCTTTGTCTCTGATAACAAGTATGACTCTGGCTGCGGATGGCCAAGTTTTGATGCGCCTATCAACGATCAAGCGGTGCGCTATTTAGAAGATCTAAGTCACGGAATGGTACGTACAGAGATTCGTTGTGCAACGTGTGATAGCCATCTAGGGCACGTTTTTGAAGATGGCCCACAGACCACAGGAGAGCGTTTTTGTGTTAATTCTGTGTCGTTAATTTTCAACAAATCAGAATAATAACGACAAAATTGTGCTCGAGATGTTTTATCCTTTCAGGATGATTCATGCTCAACGGTGATCTGAGTGTCGCTCGACTTAAATAAAAACTCCCGCTCATTGCGGGAGTTTTTCGTTTATATCTCACTGGGTATCATTGCTGGGGAATAGATACCTTTCTCTATGGCTTTCGCCACCGATTCGGCTAATTCATCCAACTGCTTATATCGCTCTGGATGACTGAAATTGAACATACGTTGGAGCTGCTTTTCATCAGCAAGCGGTACGTCGAATCTCTTCGCGACCATTGCCCATAGATACGCTTGCTCTTTGTCTCCAAGCCCCTGATGAATACTTGCCATTGACTTGAGAATGACCGGATTGATGTTGTCTTCATCAGATAAAGACAACGCGTTATTAAGAAGCTCCAGGGTTTTCTTGGTATCTCGGTTGGTATAAAAAGTGGCTAATGCATATTGCATCTCAGCATTATTTAATTGGGGAGACCCTTCCATTTGTAAAAATGCGCGCCGAGCTTGAGTATCTCCCGTTTGAGACCATAAGAAATACAAAGTAGCCGGGTCTTCTGAGCCTTTTAACTCGTTTACAATGCGCTCTAGCTCATCAATACTGTGTACCAATGCATTAAAGCGTTGTCTTTTGAGAGCACTTTGATCAATAGGGGTGATCTGGGAGGCGAGTTCTAAGCATTTCCTATATCCAGCGACCAGACCGTATTCGATGATTTGGTTGGCCTCTGATGGGTTTTTCAATTGCTCAAACCGATGCCAAACCAAATTTGTTCTTGGAATTCGACATTGGCCGTCATCCATATTGAGCTGCTCGCAACGCAGCTCTGGTGTTTTTTGGCACAACTCTTCGGTTGTCACGTTACCTTCAAAACAGCCCGATAGCGCAAAACATGCGAGGCTGAGAAGTAACCAGTTTGTTCTTTTCATGGCTTTGCTTGTGATCCGTTACACCAATTCATTTTCGTATTCTTGACTCAGTTTCTTAACCCGTTATGTTCTGTAAATAGAATGTAATAAGAAGGTACACTATGGACGCAGAACAACTATTACAAGCGATGACTCCAGAAGTTTATGATCGCTTAGTCTATGCAGTAGAAACGGGAAGATGGCCTGAGGGTACAACACTTTCTAAAGAGCAGCGAGATTCGTGTATGCAAGCTGTGATGTTGTATCAATCAAAACATAATACTGATGCGCAGCATATGACGGTTGCAGCCGGTGGTGAAATCAGTTTTAAATCAAAACAAGAGCTTAAAAAACAATTCAGCGGAGAAGAGAGCGATATTGTTCGTGTCAATCCGAACATTGATTAATCCTTACGCCTTATTTCTCAAAATTTTATTATTTTGATTTTGAAAGAAAAAAGCCCAAATTGTATTGGGCTTTTTAGATCGCAGAAAGCTTGAACTTACAGGCTCATTTCACCACGCAGTACTTGTTGCATTCTCGCTTTTACTTCTTCGTAAGAAAGGTTTTGGCTTAGAAGGTAGTGTAGTTTTGCCAGCGCCGCTTCGGGCGTCATGTCAAAGCCACTGATAACACCAGAGTCTGCGAGCGCACAACCTGTGGCATATCCGCCCATATTCACTTTACCTGCCAAACACTGAGTTAGGTTTACGACAATAACGCCGCGCTCAGAGGCTTCTTTCAGGTGACCAAGCAGCTCAGGGTTTTGAGGAGCATTGCCGACACCAAAAGTCAGAAGAATCATCGCATTCACGGGCTGACGAAGCGTGTTGCGGATAACTTCGTGTGAAATACCAGGGTACATGGTGATCACACCGATTGGTTGTGGCGTGATGTTGTGAACCTTAAACTCACCTTCTGGTTGTGCACCAACGGTTACGCTGTTGCTAACTTGAATATTGATCCCAGCTTCCAATAGTGGAGGAAGGTTTGGTGAAGTAAAGGCATTAAAACCGTCAGCATGAGATTTTGTGCTGCGGTTACCACGCATCAATTGATTATTGAAGAACAAAGTTACTTCGTTGATCGGGTAGTTTGCCGCAATATGTAGCGCGTTTAATAGGTTTGCTTGGCCGTCAGAACGCAGCTCTGCGAGAGGGATTTGTGAACCCGTTACAATCACTGGCTTACCAAGGTTTTCAAGCATGAAAGACAATGCGGACGCTGTGTACGCCATGGTGTCAGTACCATGTAGGATAACGAAACCATCGTATTTGTCATAGTTGTCACGAATATCATTCGCAATCTGCTGCCAGTCAGCAGGTGTCATATCTGATGAGTCAATCAGAGGGTCGTATTCGTGGATGGTGTAATCCGGCATTTCAGGACGATGGAATTCGGGCATGCTTGCTAATTGCTTTTCCATAAAGCCAGCAACAGGCACATAGCCGTGGTCGGATTTTTGCATTCCGATGGTACCACCGGTGTAAGCGATGTAGATGTGTTTTCTAGTCATCGTTTTTTCTTTCGTGTAGGGGAACAGAGGCGGGGATTATATACCTAAATAACCTTGAGATGCGAGGCTATACGCACAGCATCAGAAAGTCATCTGAGGAGATGCAAAGCCTAATAAAAAGGGCACTTCAAGTAGAAGTGCCCTTTGTAATATTGATGGAAAAACTACTGCACTTGGCAGTTCAAACAAAATGCGTATTGACCTTTAGGGTCGTTGAAGCTTTGGAGCAAGCTTGCGTCTTGTTCGAATTGTTGAGCTACGGGTTGAAGACTTTTTGGTAGCAAGCTTGTAGCATCAATACCTAGAGAGACTTTCACCTGTTTCATAAACTCTTGTAGAAATAGTTCAGTAGGTGAAAGAGGCTCTTCTACCCAGTAAATGCCATAATCGGTCACGTTCGCTAGTTTCGCCGCTAGCTCTACAGCATCATCAAAGTCACCCATTTGATCGACAAGACCAAAGGATAGTGCATCTTGGCCAGTCCAAACTCGACCTTGAGCAACTTTGTCAACTTCCTCTAGAGACATATCGCGATTCTCGCCAACTAGAGAAATAAAGCGCTTGTAACCGTGTTCGATACCTAATTGGAACACTTGAGACGCGCCCTCAGAAAGGCCAGTGGTAATACCGTCACCTGAGAACGGCGATGTGCCAACGCCATCAGTGTTAATACCTAACTTGCTAAAGCCTTTTTCAAACGTGGTGATGACACTAAATATACCAATGGAGCCCGTCAGGGTTGTTGGCTGAGCAACGATTTTGTCTGCGCTCATTGAAATCCAATAACCACCAGAAGCAGCCAAACTCGACATGGATACAACAACCGGCTTACCTGCTTGCTTCAGAGCTTCTACTTCGTTACGAATCACTTCAGAAGCAAAGGCACTGCCTCCTGGACTATCTACTCGTAATACGACCGCTTTCACTTTTTCATCATTGCGTGCTTGACGCAGCAAGCTTGCGACTGTGTCACCACCAACAGTTCCGCGAGGTTGTTGACCGTCCATAATCGCGCCACTTGCTAGAACAACGGCGATGTCGTGCTGAGGTAGTGTGTAATCGGGACGAATCGTTGCAAGGTAGTCGTAGTAACCAATCGCGTTGTAGCTGTCTTTGCCGTCACTGCCAAACTGTTTTGCAAATAGAGTGCGAATGTCTTGGCGTGTAGCAAGTTCATCCACTAGCCCCAATTTGACTGCGAGCTGAGCAATATCGCCATTTACAGACTTCATCTCGTTAATCAGCTCATCCATGGTTGGATTAAGCACTTTCGCATCAATGTTTCGGTTTGTTGTTACGTCATCAACAAAAGCACTCCACAATTGAGTAACCCAACGTGTTGCTGACTCTTTCGCCGCATCGGACATGTCATCACGAATAAAAGGTTCGATAGCGGATTTATAAGTACCTACGCGAAAAACATGAGTAGAAACGTCAAGCTTTTCAAGTAACGTTTTGTAGTACATTGAGTAAGCGCTGTAACCTTTAATCAATACACCACCATCAGGTGCCAGATAAACTTTGTCAGAGTAACTTGCCAAGTAATATTGGCTTTGGTTGTAGAAATCACTTACGGCGTAAACGGGTTTGCCTGACGCTTTAAATTCGTTCAACGCTTTCGCGATGTAACGTAGTTTCGTGAGATTTGTTTCTGGCATGTCTCGTAGTGCTAGCACTAATCCAGACACTTTAGGATCGTCTTTCGCGTAGCGAATAGTATCAACGATATCGAAAAGGACGTTTTCTTTCGGTAACTCATTACCCAAAAGGGAACCAGCAAAAGAGTCCATTGGGTTTACATAACGTCTTTGTTCGACAATTGGGCCTGAAAGGTTCATCACCAATGCAGATTCTTTTTCGACGACAGGTTGACCGTCTCCGGTATAAGTAAAGGCAAAGTAGAAAACGGCAATCATCAGCAAGAAAATTAGGTTTGCCAGTGCGAGTCTGATGAAAGTGATACTTTTCCATATCCCTTTAAATATCAAACCAATAAATTTGAAGAGTTTTTTCATCTTGTCTCCATAACGAGATAGTTACGCCGAGTCTAACAAAGTATGGGTTCTTATCTCTAAGATCTCAAAAGATAACATTTTTTTAGCTTATCACGACCACTCAACAATTGGCATATTTTCACACGAGATTGATCGGTGTTACAAAAATGTAAACGCTTGTTTGATTTTTTGGTTGAGCAGGCTTAATCTGGTCAGACCATGATAATAACAATGGATGTTAAGTGATGTCTGCCATGTACCCAAACCTATTAAAGCCACTGGATCTCGGTTTCACACAATTGCGAAACCGAGTTCTGATGGGATCAATGCACACGGGCTTAGAAGAGCACAAAGAAGGATTACAGAAGCTCGCTGCTTTTTATGAAGAACGCGCGAAAGGCGGTGTCGGACTGATTGTAACCGGAGGTTTTTCTCCTAACTTACGCGGTCGTTTACACCCGTTGAGTGCTGAATTCAGCAAGCCAAAACATGCTAAAGCCCATAAAGTTGTGACAGAAGCGGTGCACAAGCACGGTGGTAAAATTGCGTTGCAAATTCTCCATGCTGGGCGTTATGCAATGCATCCATTCTCGCAAAGTGCATCTGGCATTAAAGCGCCGATTGCAAAGTTTGCTCCGAGTGAAATGAGCGACCGCCAGATAAAGAAAACCATCGACGCGTTTGCTAATAGTGCGGAGTTAGCACAGCTTGCTGGTTATGATGGCGTCGAGTTAATGGGCTCGGAAGGTTACTTGATAAACCAATTCTTATGTAAACGTACTAATATGCGTTACGACGAATGGGGTGGCAGCTATAAAAAACGTATGCGGTTTCCGCTAGAAATTGTTAAAGCGGTACGCAAGGCGGTGGGTGACAAGTTCATCATCATCTTCCGTCTTTCTATGCTGGATCTTGTCGAGCAGGGCAGCACTTTTGAAGACGTTATCGAATTGGCGAAAGCACTTGAAGAGGCTGGCGTCACGATTATTAATACGGGTATCGGTTGGCATGAGGCTCGAATTCCGACAATTGCGACTCAAGTACCACGCGGTGCGTTTACATGGGTTACGGAAAAAGTTAAACCTCACGTTTCGGTTCCTATTATCACTTGCAACCGTATAAATACGCCAGATGAAGCAGAACGCATTTTATCTTCCGGTCATGCCGACATGGTTTCGATGGCGCGCCCATTCTTGGCCGATCCTTACTTTGTTGCTAAAGCCGAACAGGAAAAAGCGCAGCTTATTAATACGTGTATTGGTTGTAATCAGGCGTGTCTAGATAACGTGTTTAAAGGTAAACGCGCCAGTTGCTTAGTGAACCCTCTAGCGTGCTATGAAACCGAAATTGTTGTTGAACCAGCCTTTAAAAAGAAAAACATTGCAGTTGTTGGTGCTGGACCTGCGGGCTTGGCTTGTGCGACCACACTGGCTGAACGTGGCCATAAGGTTGATTTGTTCGAAAAGAACGACCGCATCGGTGGTCAGTTCCGTCTTGCGATGCAGATCCCTGGTAAGGAAGAGTTTCGAGAGACGATACGATATTTCGCTAACCGTATTGATGAAACAGGCGTGAATCTGCACTTATCGACGGAAGCGAACTATGACTTACTCACAGAATACGATGAGATAGTGATGGCATCGGGTGTTGAGCCACGTAAAGTCAATATTGATGGAATTGATAACCCAGAGAAAGTCGTCGACTATCAAACTCTCATTCGAGACAAAACGCCAGTCGGTGAGAAAGTGGCTATCGTTGGTGCTGGTGGCATTGGCGTAGATGTCGCGACCATGCTCACAGAGCCAGTTGGACAAACGTTGGATGACTGGTTGCATGAATGGGGAATCGACAAGGAGATGTCTCAGCCGGGTGGTTTATATCCTTACCCTGATGCGGTCAGCGATAAAGAAGTCTGGGTACTTCAGCGTCGTAAAGGTCGTGTAGGTAAAGGTCCGGGTAAAACGACAGGTTGGATCCATAAACGTACCCTTGAAAAACGGGGCGTACATTTAGTCGGTGGCGTGTCTTACGATAAAATTGATGATCAAGGTTTGCACATTCATGTAGATGGAAAAGAACAATTATTGAACGCGGACAAAGTCGTCATTTGTGCTGGGCAAGAGTCTGTACGTCCGTTTGAAGATAAATGGTCTGAACTTGAAGAGAAGATTCATATCATTGGCGGAGCTGACCATGCGGGTGAACTTGATGCTGTGCGTGCGATTCGTCAAGGTGTTAAATTGGCGGTAAAACTCTAGCTTTTTAATGTGTGTTTACCATGAAAGCTGCGCTTTGAGCGCAGCTTTTTTTGTATAGAACTAGTCACTGATATCTGGCAGTTGTTTGGCCATTACTACGCCAGCAAAAGTAATAAAAGAGAACACTAACACCACAGCTGAAAGGCTCAAGAAGTTCGACATAACACCAAGAGAGCTCATTAGAAGTAGCATTATCCCAACCACTGTGTTACTCACGGCTACATAGCTCGTCCGTTTGTCACCTTCTGCGATATCAACTAAATAGGTTTTTCGTCCGACTCGTATTCCGTCGTGGGCAATACAAACACAAAAGTAAAGCAGAGGAATCACGAATAGGAAGCTTTGGCTAGCGGTGACCCATGTATCGTAAACAAATAACACAACACCAAGTAGCGCGCTCATCATTGCGCCTATGACCATCACACTGCGGCTAGAGCGATCGGACATTCTTCCCCAGAAAGGACCTGACACAAAGGAGGCTAAGCCACTCGCAAACATAAAGAGAGCTAGCACCCAGAGCTGTCCACCCAGAGATTGCTGTGCCAGCACAACGTAGTACGGTGCACTCAGCGCAGAACATAAAAATAGTGTCCGCGTGATAACGAATCGACGAAAGGTCACGTCTGTCTTAAGTAACGCGAGTTGTTTAAATGCTTCGAGGACGCCATTTCGACCACCGTCTACCTCACCGGCATACTCATTAATTCGCGCATAGACGAATGCCGCGATGAGCCATATGACGCCCGCTAAGCCTAAACTCAGACCGTAAAAGCGCTCTGTCGGCTCTTCGTCCCATAACCAGGCTAGTGCCAGAAGGCTCGCGAAAAGCAGCGTAACCAGGCCAGCAGAGCTTGAAGACCAGCCGTTGACTTGACCTCGTTGGTTTTTAGGGATGGTTTTGCCCAATACATCTTTTGATGCGACGGAATTTAAACCGCGTGAGAGGCTGAAGATCACAAGGCATGCAATCACACCATAACCCGCAGCTGCTCCTGTTAGAGTTAATGCGACCAATCCGATTGCAAATATGGAAAGAGCCTGCAAGATACTGCCAATTACCCAGACCCATTTTCTTACTGGAATGCGTCGGATGTAGTGCGCGATGCTAAGTTGTGGGATAAGGGATCCTGACTCACGAATAGGAACCAGCCAACCAATTAAGTAAACCGGAGCCCCGAGACTTTGTAGTATCCACGGCAACGTGACTTTAGGATTGATTAACGCATCGCCGACTTTCGTTAAAAATTGAGCGAGAATGATTTTAAGAAAGTTGCCGGGAACTTGATGACAAGCTGATTCAGGAATCGCCTTACAGGCACGGGCATCTTCGTCATTAACGATCTTTTCGTAAATGCTGTTTTGTTTGTCCTTGTTCATCAACCTGCCTATGTTCAACTTATTCATTTCGCGAATAAATTAACATTAAACCCAGATTGATGTTAAGTGAAGCACGTTATCAAGCCCACAGAAAACCGGTTGTTATTCGCAGGAGCAGATTGTGCTAAAGTGGCGTAAACAAAATAACAACGATATTCAATAAGGATTCTTTCATGGACGCTCTCGATCTTTTGCTCAATCGCCGATCTATCGCGAAGTTATCCGCGCCTGCACCAGAAGGTAAAGCTCTTGAGAACATCATTCGTGCTGGCCTTCGTGCGCCTGACCATGCGGGATTAACCCCTTGGCGTTTCGTTATCGCACAGGGCGATGGTTTGAAAAAACTGTCAGATATCTTGGTAAAAGCGGCAGAAGCTGAAAATAGTGATGAAGCGGTGGTCGAAAAGGTAAAGAATGCCCCATTTCGCGCACCAATGGTGATCACGGTGATTGCTAAAGTAACAGAACATGAGAAAGTACCAGCACTAGAGCAACACTTATCTGCGGGATGCGCTGTACAAGCGATGCAAATGGCTGCCGTAGCGCAAGGCTTTCAAGGGTTTTGGCGCTCAGGTAAGTGGATGTTCCATCCAGAAGTTCATCAAGCATTTGGTTTAGAGGGTGACGATGAGATTGTTGGTTTCTTGTACTTAGGCACGCCTGGTTGTACACCGATGAAAGTTCCTGAGCGTGACCTTTCTCAGTTTGTTGAATTCCTATAACTAAAAACTTAAATAAACTGACTGTTTATTTATACAGTTTTTCTTGATTTATTAGGGCTACATTCGATAATGTGGCCCTAATTATATTTATTTCCAAAACGTTATGTCTCGTCTGTTTATTGCTGAAAAACCAAGTTTAGGCCGTGCGATTGCCGCTGCACTGCCAAACCCTCAAAAGAAAGATCAAGGATTCATCCGCTGTGGGAACGGGGATATCGTTACTTGGTGTATCGGCCACTTACTCGAACAAGTCGAACCCGACGCTTACGATGAGCGTTATAAAAAGTGGAATATGGCAGATTTACCAATTGTTCCGCAGCAATGGCAGCTCAGACCGAGGAAAAGTGCAAGTAAGCAATTAACAGTGATTCGTAAATTGCTCAAAGAAGCTAACGAAGTCATTCATGCAGGAGACCCAGATCGAGAGGGTCAGCTGTTAGTTGATGAAGTTCTCGACTATTGCAAGTTATCTAAAACCAAGAAGGAATCTACACAGCGTTTGTTGATTTCCGACTTAAACTTACCTGCGGTTAAACGTGCTCTCAGTTCTATGCGCAGTAATCGCGAGTTTATCCCACTTTCAGTTTCAGCATTGGCCCGCTCTCGGGCTGATTGGCTGTATGGTATGAACATGTCTCGTGCTTATACCTTGCTTGGTCAAAAAGCAGGGTATCAAGGTGTTCTCTCGGTAGGGCGAGTGCAAACGCCAGTTCTTGGCTTAGTGGTGCGTCGTGATGAAGAAATCGAAAACTTTGTCCCGAAGGACTATTTTACCCTACATGCTCTGATCCCATATCAAGATGCCAATGGTACTTTTGATATTCGTGCTCGTTGGAAGCCAAGTGAGGCATGCAAGCCTTGGCAGGACGAAGAAGGTCGAGTATTAAACCGTAAGTTGGTAGAAAATGTTGCAAACCGTATTGCAAATCAACCCGCAAAAGTGACAGAGTCGGAACAAAAGCAAACCAAGCAATCAGCACCATTACCTTATTCGTTATCTGCTTTACAGATCGATGCCGCGAAGCGCTATGGTATGAGTGCGCAACAAGTACTAGATACTTGTCAGGCATTGTATGAAAAGCACAAGCTGATCACTTACCCGCGTTCAGATTGTCGCTATTTGCCGATGGAACACTACTCACAAGCAGGGACGGTGACAACTGCTATTGCGAATAACGCAAAAGAGTTGCAAGTTGCCGTTCAGGGAGCAGACTTAACATTAAAGTCCAAAGCCTGGAACGATAAAAAAGTGGATGCGCACCATGCGATTATCCCTACACCGAAGCAAGCTAATGTGAATGCGCTTTCCGGCAATGAGATGAAAGTGTATCAATTGATTGCTCGCCAGTACCTCATGCAGTTCTATCCGGCGGCGGTTTACGCAGAAGCGAAATTGGTTTTCGATATCGCTGGTGGTACGTTTGTCGCGAAAGGTCGTCAGTTAGTTTCGCCGGGTTGGAAAGCGCTAATGGGCAAAACTGACAAGGAAGATGAAGGTATTGATGCCGTGCCACCGCTACCCGAAGGCACCGTGTTAACTTGTCGTGAAGGGGAAATAAAAGACCGAAAAACCGAGCCACCAAAGCATTTTACCGAAGCATCGCTGTTGCAAGCGATGACCGGGATCGCCCGTTACGTTGCGGATAAAGAACTGAAAAAAATCCTTCGTGACACTGATGGGCTAGGCACGGAAGCGACTCGCGCTGGTATTTTGGACACGCTGTTCAAACGCCAACTGCTTACGCGTCAAGGTAAGTCAATTCTCAGTTCTCCTGCGGGAAGAGGTCTCATTCATGCCTTGCCAGAAGATTCAACATACCCTGATATGACGGCTCATTGGGAGCACCAGTTACAAGGTATGGCAGAGAGAAATCAAGCATATCAGCCGTTCATGCAAGCACTGGAACAGCGCATTGATAGCTTGATGGCACAAGTAAAAGCAGGGCCTATCCCTGATTCATTACGTCATCTACCCAAGGTGGAACGTCCTGCGTTTAAACGTAAAAAGCGCAGTTATTCAAAGAATGGTGGCGCGACTAAATCTCGTTCAACCAAAGGTAAGTAGGCATAGGACAAGCGCGGCGTAATTAAACACCGCGCATGCTTGAAAATAGATTACTCGAACAGATCACCGTGGTTTTGGATCGCGCCTCTTACTTCACCTTGAGTTAACACGCGTTTGTCCAGTACCTCTTTCACCTGGTTGCCCAAGTCAACTAATGTATCTCGATTCGCTTGAGTTTGGCGTTTACCAGCACTTCTCAAGCAGTAATTTAGTTCGTGCTCTTCGCTAAAATTAACCAAATCCCTATCTGCTGCCATCGAGCTTTCTCCTTATTTGTTCTACTTTTTCCTAAGTCTGGATTGGATGTAGATAAATTCAAGTTAGATTGCGCGAATTATGCTGGTGGATCACTGATGAACATTATGTTTGCCAACCAAGTCACGATTATGAAGCCTGGCTTTGATGGTATTTGGTTTAGTGATGGTTGTGTCTTAATGCTGCTACCAAGGTAACTCAGTACCATCGTAGTTAATAAATCGACCTGAAAGTTGCGGTGTACTCAGCTCTATCACGTTCGCGAGGCCCTGTGCGGAGGTTTGCGTATCTATCAATGCATTTGGTCCGCCCATTTCCGTTTTTACCCAACCAGGGTGAAGCGCTAAAACGGTAAATCCTTCAGGTGTTAAATCATTACTTAAGCTTTTCACAACCGAGTTAAGCGCCGCTTTCGATGAGCGATAAATATAGCCGCCGCCGGACGTATTTTCGGTCATACTGCCGACTTTTGATGAGATACAAGCAATCTTTTTCATCTTGCCTTGTTGTAAGCGAGGGTAACAGTACTCAACCAGTTTTAACGGAGCAATGGTGTTTACTTCGAAGACTTTACGCCATGCTTCTACGTCAGTATTTCCAAAGCCATATCCCTTGGGGCCGTAATATCCTGCATTATTGATGAGTAAGTCGATGGCAGGGAGTTTATCGGCAAGCTTAGCGACTTGTTCGTAGTGCGTGACATCCAGTTCGTGCAAAACTAGATTGCTGAATTGTGAGGCTAGAGTTTGTAGTTCTGAACTGTTCTCTAAGGAGCGGCTAGTAGCATGTACTTGGTGGCCTTGCTTCAGGTACAGCTCAGTTAAGCTAAGGCCAATGCCGCGATTTGCTCCGGTAATAAAGACGGTTTGACTCATACAAACACCTATGTTTTTTTGATTTCAGTTGAAAGTCATTGTGTTAGTTAAGCACAATAAAATCAACCAACCACCACGCACCAACAACAAGAGATGAAAATAGGGACAGGGCACAAAGAGAGCCAAATAGTGCGCCGAGAATAGCAAAGAAAGTAGAATTCATATGTATATTAAATTTAATTAATATTGAAAATCATTATCAATTAAATTGCGTTTTATTCAACCCTTTAAGTTGATACTATTTCGTTACCATTGTTATTAAGAATTTCTCATGCTGCCATTTATCTACCACCCGATTTATTCTCAACTTGAGTTGCCAGAGGGGCATCGTTACCCAATTATGAAATACCAGTACCTCTATGAATCGGTATTGGTGCATATGGAGAAAGATAACTGGAAAGAGCACACGCAGCTTTTCCAGCCCGAAGCATTAACTGTTGGGGAAGTAAAACGTGTTCATGACGAGGAATACGTCGAGTTACTTGTTAGTGGAAACATGCCAGCTGCGAAGATGCGCCGAATAGGTTTTCCTTGGAGTGAGTCTCTCATTACCAGAACGCTAACTTCAGCAGCGGGCACGGCTCTGACCGCAAAAAAGGCACTTGAGTACGGTGTGGCCATTCATTTGAGTGGTGGGTATCACCACGCACACAAAGAGTTTGGCAGTGGTTTTTGTTTATTTAATGACTTAGTGATCGCGGCCAGGCAAGCGCTCGAAGTCGAGCATGTCGATAAAGTATTGATCATTGATAGTGATGTTCACCATGGGGATGGAACAGCAACTTTATGTGACGATGAGCCAGATATCATCACGCTTTCTTTCCACTGTGATAAAAACTTCCCAGCGAGGAAGCCTCAGTCTGACCTCGATGTGCCTTTGGTGCGAGGAACAGGTGATGAGGATTTTTTAATGGCGTTTAAAGAAGTGGTCGATATGGCACTTAATCTTCATCGCCCTGATTTAGTTATCTACGATGCTGGTGTCGATATACATCAGGACGATGAGCTTGGATATTTTGATGTGTCGACTCAAGGGATTTTAGAACGTGATAGATTTTTAATGCACACAGTGAAATCTCGAGGTATCCCTGTCGCAGCTGTCGTTGGAGGTGGATATCGAACGAATCATGCTGACCTCGTCCCAATCCACTTGCAGCTTATCAATGCCGCTAAAGAAGCCTTTATTGATGAGTAGATACAACGAGACGTAAATATCAAATTGATTCAACACTGGAACGAACGAAAAGGGCATTAATTTTTTGTGGGTTCTTTCTGAGTGTGGCGGAGTGCTTAGTTGCGTTCAAGAAGTGATAAGTGATTTGTACAAATCTTTTTAAGTCTGGAGATGCGAAAAAGCCCGCTAATTTCTTAGCGGGCTTTTTCTAAAAGTGGCGGAGAGATAGGGATTTGAACCCTAGATACGCTATTAACGTATGCCGGTTTTCAAGACCGGTGCTTTCAACCACTCAGCCATCTCTCCGTTGTTGAGGCGCATAATATAAGGCTTTGAAAATGTTGTAAACCCCTAGTTGAACTGATTGGATGTTTACTGCGCAAATTTGTGGTTTGTGTTGTTTAAATAAACAAAAACTCCCCAAAAAGGGGAGTTTGAATAGTATATGGATTGCTAGGTATTAATCGTTTTTAGAATAAAAACGCTGTAACTCAGTTAAACCTTGCATCAAAACTGGCAACTTCGGTGCATCATCTCTAAGTCGTTTGTAGTTTTTGTCATACAGCTTGTAGTTGCCAAACTTATCGATCACTGTGGTTTGCGAGCTAGTAATTAAGGCAAGCTCGCGAGTATCGCCCGCCAAGATCCAGCGACGACGACTTTCATCGAATAGGTTGCGACCACTACTGTAATCATATGGGTTGGAAGATACGCCGAGCATATCTTGCAACAGTGTAACTGAGAGGTCCAAGTGACTTGTGCTGTGATTAAATTCGCCAGCTAGCATTCCAGGCCAATGGATCACCATCGGAACTTGTAATTGATAACGGCTGTAGTTGCTGTTTGCTCCCCAGCTGTTCGTATTGGTTTCGTTAAATTCACTACCGTGATTAGAAGTGATGATTACGATGGTGTTTGTCAGTTGTCCCGTCGTTTCTAGTTCATCAATAATACCTGCGATAGTTCTATCCGCCGACTTCACTGCATATTCATAAGCTTTTTTGAATCGCTCACTTGCGGGCATTTCTTCGTCATTATTTGAAGGAATCGATTCAAAATTATCAACGGTGGTGACTTCGATGTAACTAAACCATGGCTGACTTGCTTTCTCTGCTAACCATGTATTCCAGTTTGCGATAGATTGTTTATCGGTATGAGCTTGCGTGCCATTTAGGTCTTCCGCTAAGTTCAAGTCGCGGAAAATAATTTCTGAGTAGAGATCATCTTCAAACCCACTGCCACTGAATAAACCAAAGTTGTAGCCCTGATCTTTCAGTACATCGAGCAATACTGGGGAAGCACCTTGCGCCTTGATGCTTGATGCATAACTGGTCGGTAAGCCATAGAACAAACCAAAGGCCCCGTATGTATCATTACTTGAGCTGTAATGATTACGGAAGTTCTGATTGTTTTCAGCAAACTCATAGAGGTTAGGCATCTCTTCTTGGTTCAGCGCATCCGCTCGTAAATTGTTTATGCTGATCATCAACACATTGAGCTTATTAACTCGGCGGTTAAACTCAAGCTTTTCAAGAGGGTAGTTGACTAACTCTACGTTGCCTTCGTTTTCTGCTAAACGTTTTAGGTATTCCTCACGGTCAAGTAGACCATGTTTTTCCATAAAACTCTTCGCCGTCATCGGGTAAGACAAAGGGAAGTTTGAACGCTGGCTAGTAATTGGGTTGTAAAAATACGCATCTGCCCAAATGTAAACCAAATGGCTGGTCATAAAGCTGAGGAAAAAGACGGCCGCGAGAGGGCGTCCTACGTGCTTATGAGATAGTTTGCGCTGTTTTCGCCATACCCATTCGGATAGTGCGAGTTGAATAAGGAAGATCAGCGGCATCACAACAAATAAATGTTGTAGGTCAGTGCTGAGCGCACTTTTGTCTTCGCTGAATAGTAACTCCCAGACAACGGGAGTTAAGTGCAAATTGATCGACTGATACGCTTGGGTATCAATTAATAATATGGTTTGCCCAACGGTTGCGAAAATCACTGCCACCAAACGGAACAATTTCCGCGATGGCAGGATAAACGTCAACGGGAATAGAACAAGCAAGTAAAGTGCGAAAACTAGAAAGCCAAAGTGACCAACCCAAGAAACCGCCAGATAAAACTGACCAAGTAACGTCTCGGGCCAAGGAGACTGAACAATGTAGCGTGTGCCTATCAACATCGATGCAACGATATTGAAGAATGCAAACCAGTGACCCCAACCAACTAGTCGAGATACACGTTCGCCGTATGAGTTTCCGCTGTCTACCATGTATGTGTTCTATTGTCCGTGATTAGTGTGTTTTTGGTGTTTCTAAAGAAGACATCAGCGCCTGAGCAAATTTTTCAGCAATCGCTTTGCGTTGTGAAGCAGCAACACGTTGATTTAAGACATTGGTTGCGATATTTCCGGCAATCATTAGCGTCAACTCAGGAGAAGCAGCGTGTTTTTCAAGAACTGTTGCTACTTCAGCAAGAATTTTTTCTACTTGCTCGTCAGTATATTTAGATGTAATCGGCATAAAGACTCTAATAATGATAGTAAAAGCGGCTTATGATAACCTACAATGCCCATCAACTAAAACCTTGTAGCAAGATAAAATCACTATGAGTCTTCATCTTTCAAACGTTATTCTGCATCAACTGTGCAAAAACGATCAGGACGAGCTGGTTGTAAACTTTCGTCCAGCATCATTAGAGAACGATGCATCTACAGAAAACTTAGTCGCTGAGCTTCACCGAGTATTCCATTCTAAAGCTGGTAAAGGTTTTGGCGCTTTCCAGTCAGACAGCGAATTTCAATTTTGGCTTCAAGAAATGCGCAAAGGAGAGCGAGATTTTTACGACTTCTCACAAATTAGTGCAAATCGCTTGAAAGAAGAGTTGATTAAGTACCCATTTGCGGATGAAGGTATCTTGGTTTTCGCTGAGTATCAGAGTTTAGCAACGGACTACTTGTTCATCGGTATCTTACCAATGAATCAAAGTTTAAAAGTGACCGAAGGTTTGGACATCAGTGCGACAGATTACTTAGATATCACCAAAATGGATATTGCCGCACGCATCGACCTGTCGAGCTACGAGACCGACAAGGAATCCAATCGTTATCTGCAATACATTAAAGGACGCGTTGGCCGTAAAGTGGCGGACTTCTTCCTAGATTTTCTGCAAGCGGATATTGGCTTAGATACTAAACAACAAAACTTAGTGTTGATGCAGGCGGTGGATGATTTTTGTGCTGACTCGAAGCTAGAAAAGCAAGAAGTGAACGAGTACAAGAAACAAGTTTACGACTACTGCAATGAGCAAATTAAATCCGGTGATGAAGTTCAAATCTCAGAACTTTCCGGAGAGCTTCCTCAAAGCCAAGATGGCACGAGCTTTATGGATTTCACCAAAGAGCAAGGGTACGAACTTGAAGAGTCTTTCCCAGGTGATCGTGCGACGGTTCGCAAACTGACTAAATTTGTTGGAGCTGGTGGTGGTTTGAATATTAGCTTCGATAGTCTCTTACTTGGCGAGCGTATTTTTTATGATCCAGAAACGGATACCTTAACGATTAAAGGGACGCCTCCAAATCTAAAAGATCAGTTAAGTCGCAATTAAAATCATATCGTTAAATAAAGAGAGCAAACGGCTCTCTTTTTTTATGTGAATAAGAAACATCCATAGTATATGCTTGTAATTAATGGAGATATGCGAGGGGCAAGTGTTGCTGAAGCTAAAAGAAGGAATACGGCGGTTTGTTTGGTTCTGGTTCGTTTTGTGGAGTGTTTTAGCACTTGGCATTTGGCTGCAAGCCAAACAAACGATTCAAACGATTTCGACTGTAAATGAGTTAGGAAGTAAAGTTGAAGAAGTCAGGCACTTTTTTAACTTCGATCTGCCTTACCGTGTTAAACACGTCGACCAAATTTCACTGAAACTTCAGTTGGCTTATGCAGTTCGCTTACAGCTTGAAAGTGAGTTTTCTGAAGGGAAAATCACACCAGACATCACTCAATTGCTTTATACGACCGACCGATTTTTAGAAAGTGCTCGAGCTTTTGTAAGAAGTGACAGTGAATTGGTTTCGTTAGCTGAACAGTTACGAAGCAGCCGTGCTCGAACAGAAAACTCTGAGCAAATTCAGGCAATGTACTATCGCTTAGGTGCGCTTGTTTTTGAGTCTGTCTTTAGTGACTCTGCAACGAATAGCGATACTTACCGTGACTTAGACCGACTTTTTATTGAATCAGAGGCACTCTCTCCCGAAGAGCGAAGTGCTCTTCAGCGCCAGCTTGCTCAAACCTCAAGCGCACTATCTGCTCAGGCACAGGGCAGTTATTTATCTAATCAACTGCTTAATCCAGATTTCCCGAACCAGTTAACTTCGATAAATGATCAGTTGGAACAGAAGCTAATGACTTTTATTGTTTGGCTGTCTGTAATCAGTGGTTTGCTCCTTTTCCTCATTTCATGGGGAGCCTTCTCCCCAAAAACGATTCAACCGATACCACTACCCAGAACCGATGATAAAAAGTCAGAGCAAGTTGGCGATGATGAAAATGGAGCTAACACTGTTCCCTCAGCTCAGTCAGAAAATTTTCAAAACGTCCAAATGAACGAAAAAAGTTGTAATGAGGTGAATTCATCACAAGTGGGAGTAGTGGAACGTGAGCCGTACATAGATATCAATAAAATGTTAGATTCTCTGTCTGGTGACGAGGGCGCTGTGCGGATGTTACTGGAGGTCTTTATTCAGGACCACTCTGGCGATGGCACTAAAATGTATCAGCTGTTAGAAGAGGATAAAGAGCAAGCGCAAAGAGCCGCACACAGTCTTAAAGGGGTCTCAGGGAGTTTAGGTGCAATGCCATTGCACTGTATTTCGGGTGATATTGAACTGTTGATTAAACAAGGGCAAAAAGTGCCGGAAGAGAAGTTGGCATGTTTAGATGATGTCCTAAAACAAACCATACTTTTTGCTAATAATGTTCTCAATAGTGAAAAGATAACAGAAGCGCTAACAGATTGATATTGCTCTGACTTAATGTCATAAGAGTTGAGGTAATAAAGGCTCGAACTATATGACTTAGTTCGCTTTATTCCTGTTCTATACAATTTGTTAAAGGTGTTTTCATGTCCGTTCGCCGAATGTCTTCAATGATGTTGATAGGGCTGGTTATGATGCTTTCAGGGTGCTCCCTGCTCGAAGTCAAGATCGAGAGTCAAACCGTCCCTCTTACCAAACAAGAGCTCAATATGCGTCTTTTGACTCGTGAGTATGCGCAGCAGTTTTTTGCTCAGGTTGAGCAAGCAGCAGACGCACTACACGAACAATATGAGCCTCATGATAAAGTTCATCAATCTTATATTTTACTTTGGAAGATAAATGCTGAAGAAGGCATCCAAGCTTCTGCATACCAAGTGTCCCCAATGGCTGCACTGATTGATACATGGACTTTCACGCTACAAATGGAACAGTTCTTTACTACCGCTTCTGGTAATGAGCTCTTTGCGTCTGATGAGGCCAAGTTAGTTTCCGTTTATTTAGCGAAAGAGGTAGATAAACTGGCTCAATCTTTATTGAAGAAAGAAGCATACATCAAGACACAAACGTTTGTTGCAGAGTTCGCCAAGCAGCATCCATTCGCTGATTTAAGCATGATTAGGACTCCGGCTTACCGTAGGTGGTTAGATGCAAACCAAATTAGCGAAGAGGAAGCCGTTACAACGCTAGGCACGATGCCAGAAGCACTTGGGGATGTCTCTGATCGTCTAAGTCTGGTATCAGAGCAGACACCAAAAATTATGACGTGGAAAGCGCAGTTGTTGGCCTTGAATAGCTCTGACAGTATCGAAAAAGTCAATGCGGCGCTCAATAGTTTGCAAGTTACCGCTGATTCGATGAGGGATTTTATCGATAACAACCCAGAGTACATGCGTTATTTGGCAGAACAAATGGCGCTGGAGTTACAACCTTTGGTTGACGATATCGATCAAAGGACGGAGGCGCGTTTATCTCAGTTGGGTGAAGAACGCCAAGCTATAGAGCTGATGGTTGCCAGAGAGCGCCAAGAAATCGCACAGATCATTACCCATGAGCGCGAGAAGTTTGCTCAAGATATGGATCGAGTGTCGCAAGAGGTTGTGAATCTCGCAATGATTAAGCTGATTGAACTTGTCAAAAGTACCATCATCTACTTTATTCTGTTCATTGCCGTTATATTCTTTGCACCGCTTGGCTTGGGCTATTGGTTTGGGAAGCGTGCAGCCGTGAAAACGCCAGTCAAACAAAGCTAACGATTTGTTTTGGAAATAAAAAAAGAGCGCTTTAAAGCGCTCTTTTTTAGTATTGAATTCGAAAGGGAGGTTCTTCCTATCTCTGCGAAGTTAAGCGGTTTGCTGCTTTAATTCGCCTTCAGCTTCTTCAACTGCTTCTGCTGTTGGTTCGCACTTATCAACAAACCAACCCATGTAAGAAGTGAAGATCGTTACGATGATACATACAAAACTCAGCCACATGAACGGGGCATAAGACAGTGTAGCAACACCCAAAATACTGGCCATGTAGATACCGTTGTCACTCCAAGGGACCATACCTGAGGTTAGCGTGCCGCCAAATTCTGCGTTACGAGACAAATTCTTACGTTTGTAGCCTAGACGGTCATAGTTCTTCGCACAGATTTTTGGGGTCAGGATAAGTGAAACGTACATCGCTGAACCAAATACGTTGCCCATAAAGGCCGTACCAATTGTGCTTGTTGCCAATGAACCTGCACTTTGAACGCGTTTTTCAAACAGCTTCGCGATAGTCTCTAGCACGCCTACTTTATCTAGTAGACCACCAAAACCAAGGCCGAATACGATAACCGCTACCGACCCAAGCATTGAAGACATGCCGCCACGGTTAAGGATTGAGTCAATGAAATCTACGCCAGATGAGATTGCAAACGGAGCCCAAGCCGTGTTGAACGCGGTTAGGAAATCGACATCTTGGATCATCACTGCCCAAATAATACCTAGCAGAGAACCAAAACTGATCACTGGGAATGAAGGCATACGCATCGCTAGAAGTGACAATACGATGATCACAGGAACAAATGAGTAAGGGGTGATGTAGAACTGCTGTTCCATCGCTTTAATGACAGAGTCTACCTGGCTCATGTCAACTTGACCTGCGTAGTGGAAGCCAAATGCAGTAAACATAATGCCTGTAATAATGTAGCTAATGAGTGCTATCGGCAACATGCCTTTAATATGTTCCATCACTTCAACGTTAGACATAGATGAAGCAAGGATTACTGAATCCGATAGAGGCGACATTTTGTCACCAAAGTAACAGCCTGAAAGTACGGCACCTGCAGTGATTGGCGCAGGAACACCAAGACCTTGACCGATACCCATCATTGCAATACCTGCCGTGCCAGCCGCACCCCAAGATGTGCCAGTTGCTAGCGCAGTCAATGAACAGATGATCATGGTCGCGAGCAAAAAGATGGAAGGGTGGATTGCTTTAAGGCCGTAGTAAATAATGGTTGGAACAATACCACCAGAGATCCAAGTACCTACAAGCGCGCCAACGGCCAAAAGGATTAAAACGGCTCCAAGTCCATTGGAAATGCCATTTAGTGCTGCTTTTTCCAGATCTTTATACTGATGGCCAAGCTTTATGCCCAATATCATGACAATGAACCAACCGATGTATAGCGCTAGCTGAATCGGTAGGTCTAGCTTGGCTGTGAACGAAAATGCCAGCAGGAGAAATAAACCGAGCGAGATAAATACCTGTATCAAGCTTGGTAGGCGTGGTGTAACTTGCTTCATATGTGCCTCTGTCAATCTTGGAGCAATAGAGGAAGGCGCTCCTTGTTGTAATCGCGCATAACATACATTAACAAAAATTATATTTCGAACATTTGGTGTTTTATCTTGATGTTCGTCGGTAAAAACGTTTGCTTGTGAAATTAACTGTTAGTTTGTTTTAACTTTTTTGGTTTTAAATGTTGTGTAATGTGAAATTATTGTGCCTCATGTGTTATTTTCTCATTGAGTGGTAAGACCAATTAGGGGGCTAAAGTGCTTTCCCTACTTGAAAAATGGTTAAAACCGCAAACCAAACACTAAAAAATCTCGTGTAACCCGGTTTTTCAGAGGAAAAGGTTAAAAAACGCGCTTATTTACAAAATAGGGGTTGAGATTTTGCTGTGAAAAATTAACTATGGGGTAGGTTTTTTAATACATGGAGAGTTAATACGATGAGAGTTGGTTTAGTTGGTTGGCGCGGTATGGTTGGTTCAGTCCTTATGCAGCGTATGGTTGAAGAGAAAGACTTCGACCTAATCGAACCAGTATTCTACAGTACTTCTCAAGTTGGTATTCCTGCTCCTAACTTAGGAAAAGACGCAGGCTTACTGCAAGACGCGTATGATATTGAAAGCTTAAAACAGCTTGATGCGGTAATCACCTGTCAAGGTGGTAGCTACACAGAAAAAGTTTTCCCTGCACTTCGTCAGGCTGGTTGGAAAGGCTACTGGATTGACGCGGCCTCTACGCTACGTATGGCTGAAGATTCGATCATCACACTTGATCCAGTGAACTTAAAGCAAATCCAACAAGGCATCCACGGTGGCACGAACACATTTGTCGGTGGTAACTGTACGGTTAGTTTAATGCTAATGGGGCTAGGTGGTCTATTTGAGAAAGGCCTTGTTGAGTGGACAAGCGCAATGACTTATCAAGCCGCATCTGGTGCTGGTGCGCAAAATATGCGTGAGTTGATCTCGCAAATGGGCGTTATCAATGACTCTGTGAGCTCTGAACTTGCAAACCCATCAAGCTCTATCCTAGATATTGATAAGAAAGTTGCGGATACAATGCGCAGCGGCTCTTTCCCTACCGATAAATTCGGTGTGCCACTAGCTGGTTCGTTGATCCCATGGATCGATGTGAAGCGCGATAATGGTCAGAGTAAAGAAGAGTGGAAAGCGGGCGCCGAGGCGAATAAAATTTTGGGTTCTCAAAGTTCACCTGTCCCAATTGACGGTACCTGTGTGCGTATTGGCGCGATGCGTTGTCACTCTCAAGCACTTACTATCAAGCTTAAACAAAATGTACCAATGGACGAAATCGAAGAAATCATCGCCACTCATAACGATTGGGTGAAAGTGATTCCTAACGACCGTGACATCACTGCTCAAGAGCTAACACCGGCAAAAGTTACGGGCACAATGTCTGTACCAGTGGGTCGTCTACGTAAGATGGCAATGGGTGATGATTTCCTAAATGCTTTCACTGTTGGTGACCAACTGCTTTGGGGTGCTGCGGAGCCATTGCGTCGTACTCTGAGAATTATTCTGTCTGAGAAAGCATAATCACATCAATCCTTTATTTGATGACAAAATAAAAGAGCTCCGTAGGGAGCTCTTTTTTCATGCGTCGTCTTCCGTTCGGACGACTCTTTTGTCTGGATCGGCCAGTTCACTACCACAATGTTTACAGTAAATTGCGTCAGAGTCGTGCCCTGCGTGGGAGCAGTTTGGGCATTTCACCAATACTTTGTGCGATTGCATCTCTTGGTGCAGTTCGGCAGTGAAAATACCTGTAGGTACCGCCAAAATGGAATAACCCAGTAACATGGTGAGTGATGCAAGCCCTTTACCTAGGTCTGTTTGAGGGACCAAGTCACCATACCCAACCGTTGTGATGGTCACGATCGCCCAATAAATACTCTTAGGAATGCTAGTAAATCCGTTTTCAGGTCCTTCAATGATAAAAATCAACGAGCCGAAAATCGTTACCATAATGGCGACGGAACTAAAGAAGATAAAAATCTTTCTGCGCGCCATAAGCAGTGAACGTAAGAGGATATTGGACTCTTGGAGGTATCGGACTAACTTGAGTATGCGGAATATTCGCATCACTCGCAGCGCCCTGATCACACCCATAAACGAAGCGGATGGGAAGAAGAGTGCTAAATAAGTGGGCAAAATCGCAAGTAAATCGACGACACCATAAAAACTCTTTGCGTAGGCGGCAGGTTTAGGAGAGCAATAAAGCCTTAGAAGGTATTCAATCGTGAATAGGCCAGTAAATGTGTATTCAATAAACTTCAGCTCTTTTTCCCACTCGGCCCGAACGGAGGGTATCGAATCTAACACCAGTACGATTAACGAGCTGATGATCGCGATAATGAGAGCAATATCGAACGTTTTACCAGCTTTGGTATGAGTACCAAAAATGGTGACATATAGAGTATGTTTAAGAGAGTCAGTCGTCATGACAAAGCGATCCATTGTTGAATCGCTCTATCATACAATTTTATAGAAACTCAGGCTAATCCTGGAAATAAGTTGCGTAAGCCATTCGCAATAAACTCTATGCCAAGCGCGCCCAATATCAAACCCATGATACGAGTAATGACGTTGATTCCAGTTTGACCTAAAAATCGTACGATCAATGGGGCAGAGCGGAACAATAGCCATGAACAAAGGCAGAACAAACCAATCGTAATACTAATGCCCACGGTATCGAACATGCTTGGGTAGCGTGCACCATAAACAATAGTCGAACTGATTGCACCAGGCCCTGCCATTAAAGGCATTGCAAGAGGGACCACACCAATCTGTTCACGACTGACGTATTCCGTTTTCTCTTGTTTGTTCTGCTTATCTTCCCCCAGTTTACCGCTCATCATCGAGAATGCGATGCTAAGTAATAGCAACCCGCCAGCGACACGAAACGAATCCAGAGAAATACTGAACATGTCTAACAGTAACTGACCAGCAAAAAGCGAAATGATCAGGATGATCGCAACAGCCACATTTGCTGTTGTTGCCGTATTGCGCTTTTCGTCTGGTGTCATATGCCCGGTTAGTGACACAAACACAGGCATGATACCAACAGGGTTTACTGCGGCGACCAAACCGAGAAAAAACTGCAAGAAGATAGCAAGTTCAAAAGTTTGCATGTTGCTTACTCATCAAAGTTCACATTAGTGAAAAGGAGAAGGGGTAATTTGGGCGTAATGTAAGGCAAAAGTTAGGTTGTAAGAAATGAAAAAAACTAACGCATTCCCTGCCATTTAAGTGAGAAAAACTAATTCTTTAATAAACTGTATCTAATCTGGAAAGGAAATGTTACGTATAAAGTTGCTGATAAATTGCACTGTTTTACATAAACGTTAACATTCGCACATTTTTGATAAAAACCAAGGTGGTTTGTAGAGAGATGTATTCGGTTCGATATACTCTCAGTAGCACAAAGAATTGGTCCTACATGTAATTTTGTTGGTCAAAAATGAAATTTTTTTACAGGTTGTTGTAGTTTCTTTTATTTATTTGTCCATTTGCTTCTTTTTTGCTCAATAAAAAATGAAAGTTAATTTATTTGTTTATCAATTATTTATGTCATTTTGGTGTGATGAGGCACCACTTTGGTAGTATTTAGGTGGTGAGAACTGATCCAAGTCAATTTTTTTCACACTCTGAAATATTATACTCAGTCCTGAAAGCAATTTACTAAGACGTTTGTTTTCTAAGTGACTGATAAACAGTAAAAACGATAAGTAATAGCCTTAGTAAAAAGTTTTTAATATTTGTTAATTTTAGGAGATTCCCTATGCCTGTAACTAATATGGCTGAACTAGATGCAATGGTTGCTCGCGTTAAGAAAGCGCAAGAAGAGTTCGCTACTTACTCTCAAGAGCAAGTAGATAAAATCTTTCGTGCAGCATCGCTTGCAGCTAACCAGGCCCGTATCCCGCTAGCTCAACAAGCGGTAGAAGAATCTGGTATGGGTATTGTTGAAGATAAAGTAATCAAGAACCACTTCGCTTCTGAGTTTATCTACAACAAATACAAAGACGAACAAACGTGTGGCATCTTAGAAGAAGATGACAACCTAGGTACTATGACTATCGCTGAGCCTGTAGGCATCATCTGCGGTATCGTACCAACGACTAACCCAACTTCTACAGCGATCTTCAAATCTCTAATCTCTTTGAAGACTCGTAACGGTATCATCTTCTCACCACATCCACGTGCGAAAAACTCAACTAACGATGCAGCTAAACTCGTTCTAGATGCAGCAGTAGCAGCAGGCGCACCAAAAGACATCATCGGTTGGATCGACCAGCCTTCTGTTGAGCTTTCAAACGCTCTAATGAAACACGATGACATCGCGCTTATCCTTGCAACTGGTGGTCCAGGCATGGTTAAAGCAGCATACTCTTCTGGTAAGCCAGCAATCGGTGTAGGTGCAGGTAACGTTCCTGTTGTTATCGATGAAACAGCAGACATCAAACGTGCTGTTGCTTCTATCCTTATGTCCAAGACTTTCGACAACGGTGTAGTATGTGCTTCTGAGCAGGCGGCAATCGTAGTTGATGAAGTATACGACGAAGTGAAAGAGCGTTTTGCTTCTCACAAAGCTTATGTCCTAAGCAAAGCAGAAGCTGATAAAGTTCGTAAAGTGCTTCTTATCGATGGCGCGCTAAACGCGAAAATCGTAGGTCAGCCAGCAGCAGCAATCGCTGAAATGGCAGGCGTTAAAGTTCCAGCAGACACTAAAGTTCTTGTTGGTGAAGGTCTGGGCAAAGTATCTCACGATGACGCATTCGCTCACGAGAAACTATCTCCAACTCTAGGTCTATTCCGTGCTGACAACTTCGAAGACGCGGTTGCTCAAGCGGTAACTATGGTTGAGATTGGTGGTATCGGCCACACATCTGGTCTTTACACTAACCAAGATACTAACGCTGACCGTATCCGTTACTTCGGTGACAAGATGAAGACAGCTCGTATCCTAATCAACATCCCGACTACTCACGGCGGTATCGGTGACTTGTACAACTTCAACGTTGCGCCATCTCTAACGCTAGGTTGTGGTTCTTGGGGTGGTAACTCTATCTCTGAGAACGTAGGTCCTAAACACCTAATCAACAAGAAAACTGTAGCGAAGCGAGCTGAAAACATGTTGTGGCATAAACTACCTAAGTCAATCTACTTCCGTCGTGGTAGCCTTCCAATCGCACTGGGCGACCTAGAAGGTAAGAAACGTGCATTCCTAGTAACTGACCGTTTCCTATTCAACAACGGTTACGCAGATGACGTAGTAAGCCTACTAAAAGCTCAAGGCATGGAAGTTCAAACATTCTTCGATGTTGAAGCTGACCCAACACTGTCTGTAGTAGAAAAAGGTGCGGCTCAAATGGCTAGCTACCAACCTGACGTTATCCTAGCGCTAGGCGGTGGTTCACCAATGGATGCAGCGAAAATCATGTGGGTAATGTACGAGCACCCAGAAACTCACTTTGAAGAACTAGCAATGCGCTTTATGGACATCCGTAAACGTATCTACAAGTTCCCTAAAATGGGTAAAAAAGCTGAGCTTGTATGTATCACTACAACTTCAGGTACTGGTTCAGAAGTTACTCCATTCGCGGTTGTTACTGACGACAAGACTGGTGCGAAATACCCACTAGCTGACTACGAAATCACGCCAAACATGGCAATCGTTGATGCGAACCTAGTAATGAACATGCCTAAGTCTCTAACAGCATTTGGTGGTTACGATGCCGTAACTCACGCTCTAGAAGCTTACGTTTCTGTTCTTGCTAACGAATACTCAGATGGCCAAGCTCTTCAAGCACTTAAGATGCTAAAAGAGTACCTACCATCAAGCTATGCGAACGGTGCAAATGACCCAATCGCTCGTGAGAAAGTACACAACGCAGCTACTATCGCTGGTGTTGCATTTGCGAACGCATTCCTAGGTGTTTGTCACTCAATGGCTCACAAACTGGGTGCTGAGTTCCACTTGCCACATGGCCTAGCTAACGCACTACTTATCTCTAACGTGGTACGTTACAACGCGAACGACAATCCAACTAAACAAACTGCGTTCTCTCAATACGACCGTCCACAAGCACGTCGTCGTTACGCTGAAGTTGCTGACCACCTAGGCCTAAGCCAAGAAGGTGACCGTACTGCTCAGAAGATTGAACGTCTACTAGCATGGTTGGATGAACTAAAAGTTAACCTAGACATCCCAATGTCTATCCAAGCGGCAGGTGTTGCTGAATCAGATTTCGTAGCGAAACTGGATGAGCTAGCGGTAGAAGCGTTCGATGACCAATGTACTGGTGCGAACCCACGTTACCCTCTAATCAGCGAACTTAAAGGTGTGTTGATGGCTTCTTACTACGGTAAAGCATTTGTTGAAGGCGAAACTTTCGAAGGTACAACTGTTATCAAGAAGAAAGCAGACCAAGAAGCAGCAAAAGCAGCACCTAAAGCAAAGAAAGAAAAAGCTGACGCGTAATTAAAAAATCGAGTGAGCAAGGTTTTCGCTAGCACGAAACCTTAATCGGGAAAAGGTTAAAGCCCCAGTCAAATGACTGGGGCTTTTTTTATTTTGGTGCAGGAGTTACATCTGGCTTGGGAAAACAGAGTTGCTGTGTATGCTTACACTTCGGTCGCAACTACTCGGCCACTGAAGTATTCATTCGCGACGATGTATGCTGTGTTGCGGACTAGTTCGTCTTGGATCTCAGCCCAGTGCCTATCGTTGAGCTCTTCTTTTGTATGATTTACCGAGGGAATAACGCCGCCCACTCGAATGTTGAATGGTGTGAGTTCTTTTGCCCAGCTGTGAGTAAAACCTGACACCAACGCCGCCATGCTTTCAACTCCCGTAAAGTCTTCATGGTTATCATGAGAAATGACGTTAACAATGACGCCTTTCTTGTTTCTGGCTCGAAAGCGCTCTGCTCCTACTTGGCCGTAGGTATAAAGGAAGCGTGCCGCAGACGACAAGTGATCAATGTAAGTACTCATTGGTTCTGGCGCCATTAAGCCAGGCATAGGGGAGCTGGTCCAGCAATTAACAATCACATCTGGTGTCGCACGTAGCTGTGATTCTATCTGGTCAAACAATAAGTTAATGGACGTTGTGTTATCACTACACACATTCATAGCATACACTTTGTCAGTGAAAGCGCTGATTTGCTCATAGCTCGCTCTCAAAGCGCTAGAATTTTGGTCACAAAGAATCAACGTTGCTCCAAGGTGAGCAAAGTGATTTGCACAGGTTCTTCCTATAACCGAACCTGCAGACGTGACGAGAATAATTGATTCTTTGATATCCATAGCACCTTCACTGTATCCATATGTGAAAAACAATACACCAGTGGTTTGTGCTAATAGCATGGTTGAAATTCGTTGGGTTCAGTGTGAAAGGCTTCAAACTAACGCTTTCGAGTGAGGACTATTGTGCGGTAATTTGTAAGATGTCACATTTCTGACGTGTAGGTATTGCAAGCTATTGGATAAAAAGCGGATCTCTATGCTTTAGCTTGAATTTGATGCTGACGTTGAGCCGTCACTAGCTGATTATATAGCCCAGCATCTGGGATCAGTTGTTTGTTGCGTTCGCCCAATCTGCGTCGCTCATGACCAGATAGGTTGTGATAAACCTCCTCTGGTAGGTTGAATGTGTCTTCAGGCAGGTAAGTCAGCGCATCTGGTTTTAGGTAATGGCTCAGCTTTGCGGAAGGCAATCCTGCATCGTGAAACTGTTTCGCTTGTTCAGCTGCGAGTTCATAGCTGCTGCTATCAGAACGAAGAGCTTGAGGTTGCGATAAACCCAATTGTTGGCGAAGAATACTGTCACTGGTGATGACTTCCTGGACCTCTTCAACTGGGACCACATCGCGAACATCATTAGAGAACATAGACAGAATCAGCGAGAAATCCGCACGACGACCTTCGTGTACGGCATGGTTAATACCATTACCGAACTGAAGTTCGTTGATAATTGCAGCTTTGTCTAACGTATGAATTTGCATGATGTTCCTCGCTCGATGCTCTTTTAACGGCGTGGATAAGAAGAACTTTAGTAAAAGAGGGAATTATTTAAAGGTGCTAGGGAAGGCGAAACAAAAAAGCCCGCTAAATAGCGAGCTTTTGAATAAGACTAAATTGAACTTAGGGGGAAGTATATTACTTCGCTAGGTTCTCAGCTACGAAGTCCCAGTTTACTAGAGCCCAGAAGCCGTTCATGTAATCAGGACGTACGTTGCGGTAATCGATGTAGTACGCGTGTTCCCATAGGTCAACAGTTAGAAGTGGTGTTGTACCTTCTTCTGTTAGAGGAGTAGCAGCGTTAGAAGTGTTAACGATCTCTAGAGAGCCATCAGCTTTCTTAACAAGCCAAGTCCATGAAGAACCGAAGTTGTTGATTGCTGAATCAGTAAACTTCGCTTTGAATTCTTCAAAAGAACCGAATGCTGCGTTGATTGCGTCTGCAACTGCGCCAGTTGGCTCGCCGCCCGCATTTGGAGCAAGACAGTGCCAGTAGAACGTGTGGTTCCAGATTTGCGCTGCGTTGTTGAATACGCCACCAGTAGAAGTCTTGATGATCTCTTCTAGAGTTTTGCCTTCGAACTCAGTACCAGGGATAAGACCGTTAAGCTTAACAACGTAAGTGTTGTGGTGCTTACCGTGGTGGTAGTCTAGAGTCTCTGCTGAGATGTGTGGTTCTAGTGCGTCTTTCGCGTAAGGAAGAGCTGGTAGTTCAAATGCCATTACTCGATTCTCCATTGATTTGAAAGGATGACCTTTCGATTGCTTCCAGTGTTTTTTTATAGCTATGTCGCCTTTAAGGCTGACTTGCTAAGTATTTTAGCAAGTTTTTACTTTATTAAAACCCCGATATGAAAATATTTTAAGAGGTTAGCAGTGGTGAAGTGCTGCATTGCTCGCCAATGAGCAACCTAAAATTAAGCCTTATTAATTATATGGTTTTTATTCTGTCGTTATTGAGTAGAATGTGGCAAATAAATAAAGTTCAAACCCATGAATGAGGAAGCGATGGAAACTATCGACAAAATCAAACAGCAGATCTCTGAAAACTCAATCCTGCTGTACATGAAAGGATCACCGAAACTACCTAGCTGTGGTTTCTCTTCTCAAGCGTCACAGGCACTAATGGCATGTGGTGAGAAGTTCGCTTACGTAGACATTCTGCAAAACCCAGATATCCGTGCTGAGTTACCAAAGTACGCGCAATGGCCAACTTTCCCTCAACTATGGGTTGAAGGTGAGCTTATCGGCGGTTGTGACATTATTCTAGAAATGTTCCAAAAAGGTGAACTGCAGCCTCTAATCAAAGAAGCAGCAGCGCGCGCTGAAGATCAAGCTGAGTAATTCGTAAATACTCACATTTAGCGATAGAATACGAAGGAGCCGTACTGGCTCCTTTTTCTTTTTAGGTTAGTGGAATGAACATAAAGCTTTACTACGTGCATGACCCAATGTGCAGTTGGTGTTGGGGTTACAAACCAACGCTGGATAAACTAAAACAGCAACTGCCAGGTGTGATTCAATTTGAGTATGTGGTTGGTGGTCTTGCGCCAGATACTAATTTACCGATGCCGCCCGAGATGCAACAAAAACTCGAAGGTATTTGGAAGCAGATTGAGCGCCAGTTAGGCACTAAGTTTAACTACGATTTCTGGAAGCTTTGTACGCCAGTTAGAAGCACTTACCAATCTTGTCGTGCGGTTATTGCAGCGGGCTTTCAAGACTCTTATGAGCAGATGCTAGAAGCGATTCAGCATGCGTATTACTTACGTGCGATGCCTCCTCATGAAGAAGCCACTCACTTGCAACTAGCGAGAGAAATTGGCTTGAATGTTCAGCAATTCAAGAATGACATGGATGGCTCTTTCTTAGAGGGTGTGTTCGAAGATCAATTGAGCCTTGCAAAGAGCCTAGGTGTGAACTCTTACCCTAGCTTGGTTCTTAAAATTAACGACGCTTATTTTCCGATTGCCATCGATTACCTGTCGACAGAACCAACCTTGAAGCTGATTCGTGAGCGTATTATTGACAATATGCCAGCGCAATAACCACAGTTATGAATAACAAAAAGCCGCTCATTGAGCGGCTTTTTCGTAACTAAATGTATATCCATCCAAACGATAGTATTAAAGCACCATTGCTGCAATCCAACCAAAGATGATTAGAGGGATATTGTAATGGATAAAGGTTGGAACGACTGTTTCCCAAATGTGCTCATGTTGACCGTCGGCATTTAGACCAGATGTAGGGCCTAATGTAGAGTCAGAAGCTGGAGAGCCTGCATCACCTAACGCAGCCGCAGTACCTACCAGTGCAATCGTTGCCATCGGCGAGAAGCCGAATGCTAGCGCAAGAGGCACATAGATAGTTGCAAGGATTGGAATCGTAGAGAACGATGAACCAATGCCCATTGTTACCAACAGACCAACGATCAGCATCAGTAGTGCAGCTAAAGGCTTATTGTCACCGATGCTGGTTGATAGCGATTGTACTAGTGTTTCAACACCGCCAGTTTGCTTCATTACTGCTGCAAAACCTGCCGCTGCAATCATGATGAAGCCAATCATTGCCATCATGTGTACACCTTTAGTGAACACGTCGTGCGTCTCTTTCCATGCAATAACGCCGCCGAAAGTAAACACCATAAAGCCAGCTAGAGCACCGATAATCATTGAACCCGTGTAAAGCTGAACACCCAATGCAGCGACAATACCAAGTGCCGCAACTAAGATGTGCTTTTTATTGATGACATGATCGGTTTCGTCAACGACAGTCAACTCAGTTTCTTTGTAGACACGCGGTTTACGATAGCTAACAAAGATAGCCAGTAATAGACCAAACAGCATGCCTGCACCTGGCAGTAACATGGCGGTTGGGACTTGGCTTGCAACCACGTTTTCCAAACCGTTGTCATGTAGGTTCTTTAATAGAATGTTGTTTAAGAAAATACCGCCGAAACCAACAGGTAAGATCATGTAAGGTGTGATCAAACCGAAGGTAAGAACACACGCGACCAAACGTCGGTCGAGCTTAAGTTTCGCGAATACGCCCAAAAGAGGTGGAATCAAAATTGGAATAAAGGCGATATGGACCGGAATTACGTTCTGAGATGACATCGTGACAAGCACTAACGCCACCAACACGGCGTACTTTAAGCCAGTAGTGGAAGCGGAGTTTTCTTTACCATTTAAGCGCTTGATAACACTTTTGGCCAGTAGATCCGTGATGCCTGATTTCGAGATGGCAACAGCGAAAGTACCTAACATGGCGTAGCTTAGCGCGATAGTTGCACCGCCACCTAGACCACTTTCAAATGCGGCAACCGTATCCCCAAGGCTCATGCCTGCGACTAGGCCGCCTACGATGGCACTAAACGTGAGGGCAACCACCACGTTTACGCGCATCAATGCTAACACGAGCATGACGCACACTGATATAACGACAGGATTCATACTTTTCCTAATATGTTGTGTTTACTTATTATTCTTCGTCGACAAGCGGCCAACCGCCGAGGGCCTTCCATTTGTTGACAATACCGCAGAATAATTCTGCTGTTTTTTGTGTATCGTAAAGCGCAGAGTGTGCTTCACGGTTATCAAATTCCATCCCGGCTGTTTTGCATGCTTTAGCGAGAACTGTTTGGCCATAAGCAAGGCCACTTAATGTAGCCGTATCAAAAGTAGCAAAGGGATGAAAAGGGACTCTTTTTAGTTTACAGCGTTCATTTGCTGCATTTACAAAACCCAAGTCGAATGCTGCGTTATGAGCAACCATAATTGCACGTGAGCAATCTGCGGCTTTTTGTTCTTTGCGAATAAGCTTATAAATTTCCTTTAGCGCCTCTTGCTCAGAAACAGCACCACGAAGAGGGCTGAAAGGGTCACGAATACCATTGAATTCAAGCGCTTCTTTTTCTAAGTTAGCGCCTTCAAATGGCTCCACATGAAAATGAATGGTGGAGGCCGGATGCAACACGCCATGTTCGTCCATTTTCAACGTAACGGCACAGATTTCTAAAAGTGCATCAGTTTGAGCATTGAAACCAGCGGTCTCAACGTCTACTACCACAGGGAAATAACCACGAAAGCGTTTTTTCAAGGTTAGAGCTTCATTTTCTAGTGTCATGTTGGCTTATTTTTGTGTGACGAAGGCTGCATTATTGCAGATTATACCGATGAGAAAAACCGCAATTTAAGAGAAAACCGGAATTCTATTTTGCATCCAATCAATAAGTTTGTATTGCATATTATGTAGACGTTTATTCGCCATACTTTGCATCATGTAAACCGATAAAACATGAGGAAGTAAAACGCTAAGTGGCGGTTAAGGTGATTGGAACACGGTGGCTCACATTAATGGCAGTGTGACAGATAACCCTATATTGGCGAGATTTTTGCATGCCGGTTGAAGTGGTTTTATTGATGCAAATTGACGGCAACAGACTGCCGTTTAAGAGACAGTATTAGATGAAGAAATGGCTGATTACCAGTGGTGTTGTATTTTCGTTGTTTAGCACAAGCAGCTTCGCTTTGATGGGCAAACGTTATGCTGCAACTCCACAGCAATCTCAATGGGAAATGGTGGTCAATACACCATTAGAATGTCAGCTTGTACACCCCATTCCAAGCTTTGGAGATGCGGTATTTTCATCTCGTGCAAATAAAAAAATCAATTTAGACTTTGAGTTAAAAATGCGTCGCCCGATGGGAGAAACACGTAACGTCAGTCTCATTTCTATGCCGCCACCTTGGCGGCCAGGTGAACACGCCGATCGAATTACAAACCTAAAGTTTTTTAAACAGTTTGATGGTTATGTCGGAGGGCAAACAGCATGGGGCATTTTGTCTGAGCTGGAAAAAGGCCGTTATCCGACTTTTAGTTACCAAGATTGGCAGAGCCGAGATCAGAGAATTGAAGTCGCATTGTCATCAGTACTGTTTCAAAACAAGTACAACGCGTTTAGCGACTGTATTTCCAACTTATTGAAATACAGTTTCGAGGACATTGCTTTTACGATTTTGCACTACGAAAGACAAGGTGATCAGTTAACCAAGGCTTCTAAAAAGCGTTTATCACAAATTGCAGATTATATCCGACATAATCAAGATATCGATCTCGTGCTGGTGGCGACGTACACAGATTCAACCGATGGTAAAAGTGCGAGTCAAAGTTTATCAGAGCGACGTGCAGAGTCACTTCGTGACTATTTTCAGTCTCTAGGGCTACCGGAAGATCGAATTCAAGTGCAAGGGTACGGCAAGCGTCGTCCTATTGCAGATAACGGTTCGCCAATAGGAAAAGACAAAAACCGCCGAGTCGTGATATCTCTAGGGCGAACCCAAGTGTGATGCATATAAAAACGCCGAAGCTGAAAGCTTCGGCGTTTTTGATTTACTGACGTTGTTAATAATATTTTAGTGGTATTTTGCCAAGCACGTTTCGGTGATTCCTGCTGTATAATTTGAATGTTAGTTTAAGCGGAATTTGGCAATGACTTCGCAATTGGTGGCGGTATCGATTTTTTCAACCTGTTTGGCAATAGCCGGATTAGGGTGACGCTTCATAAAGTCTATCAACGCCTTAGTACAGCATCCTATCGAGTCGATAAAGCTTGCACACTCTTTATTTGGGCATTGTGGGATAAGTGTTAAGACCTTCTCAGAGGCCAGTTGAAGGTATTTGAGTTCATAGTCAGTATCTCCAGCCCAACGCCAGAACTGAGCTAAGTTATGACAAGAAATCACAGAAATTAATAATCGCTCGTCCGCCTCAATTTCCACACATTCGCTGATATCTTCACTCAGGCTTAGGGCTTGCTGGTAATGAAGAATGCTGCGAACAGGGTCATCTAGTTGAAGTGCCGTATCGGCTAGAAGTGTGTGTTTTTCCCATTCACTGATCATTATCGTAATCCCGCATATCGAAGTTGCGGATAAATCTAAACGATAACTATTATCAAGTAAAGAGTTTTGTTTATAAAAGGACAGGCAGATCGCAGACCTGCCTGTAATCGGAGTTCAACTTGCAGTACAAGTGATTATTAGAAGTGCCGCTTAGCCTTCAAGACCTGATGAAGCTTGCTTGTTTTGAATAAGCTCAATCATATAACCATCTGGGTCTTTTACGAATGCAATGTGCGTGCTTCCGCCTTTTACTGGACCTGGCTCACGCGTCACATTACCGCCCGCCGCTTTGATAGCGTCGCAAGTTGTGTAGATATCATCAACACCAATGGCGATATGACCAAAAGCAGTACCTAGGTCATACTCAGTTTTACCCCAGTTGTAAGTCAGTTCGATCACTGCACCTTGGGATTCGTCACCATAACCAAGAAACGCTAGCGTGTATTCGTACTCTTTATTTTCGTTAGTACGAAGCAGCTGCATGCCCATAACTTCAGTGTAAAACTTGATGGATTTGTCTAGATCACCTACGCGAAGCATAGTGTGGAGAATTCGACCGTTTGACATTTTTTGCTCCTAGCTTTGATTTACAAATAGCATTAGCTATCTGGGTATACTTTCTCTTTATATTCGCACAAATCTTCGATAATACAGCTACCGCAGCGAGGCTTTCTTGCTACGCACGTATAACGACCATGAAGAATGAGCCAGTGGTGCACATCGAGTTTGAACTCTTCTGGCACAACTTTTAATAGCTTCTGCTCGACATCATCAACCGTTTTTCCCATCGCAAATTTAGTGCGATTCGACACGCGATAAATGTGCGTATCGACGGCAATAGTTGGCCAACCAAAAGCGGTGTTGAGCACGACGTTTGCGGTCTTGCGACCTACGCCTGGTAGCGCTTCTAACGCGGCACGATCTTCAGGAACTTCACCATTGTGTTTTTCCAACAAGATCTTACAAGTCTTGATTGTGTTTTCTGCCTTTGAGTTAAACAAACCGATGGTCTTTATGTATTCTTTTAAGCCATCGACTCCCAAATCGAGAATACTTTGTGGTGTATTAGCGACAGGGAAAAGCTTGTCGGTGGCTTTATTGACACTTACATCGGTTGCTTGCGCTGATAGTAATACCGCGATTAGCAGTTCAAAAGGGGAGCTCCAGTTAAGCTCAGTTTGAGGATTCGGATTGTTTTCTCGTAATCGCTCAAGAATTTCGATTCTTTTTATTTTGTTCATTGCTGACTTCCAATACCGTCTCTGCGGTTTATGAAAAAGGCTCCTATGACAGAGCCTTATCTTGTTATGCGTTGGTGACGCGAGCACGTTCTATGGTTGGTTTTTCTTCTTTAGGTTGACGTGCCTGGACTGAATTATCGATGACATTTTTAAGCGCTATCAACAGACCAACACCGATAAATGCACCGGGTGGAAGAAGCGCTAGCAGAAAGCTGTTGTCAAATTGGAAAACTTGAATGCGGAGAGCGGATGCCCAGTCTCCTAATAGCAGATCTGCCCCGTCGAATAGTGTGCCATTACCAATTAACTCACGCATGGCACCTAGCACGACCAAAACGCTTGTCATACCAAGCCCCATCCACAAACCATCTAGCGCAGCGGGTGCAACATCATTTTTTGACGCGTAAGCTTCTGCTCGGCCAATAATAATGCAGTTCGTTACAATCAGAGGAATAAAGATACCAAGAGATAGGTATAAACCATACGCATAGGCATTCATCAATAACTGAACACAGGTAACGAGAGAGGCAATGATCATCACGAACACAGGAATGCGGATCTCTTTTGGTACGTAATTACGAATAAGAGAAACCGTGACGTTGGAGCCGACCAGCACTAATAAGGTTGCAATACCAAGACCTAAGGCATTGGTTATCGTGGAAGAAACCGCTAGTAGTGGACACAGACCCAGCAGCTGTACGAGAGCAGGGTTATTGCTCCACATACCGTTTTTCATCAGCAATTTATTTTCACTCATTACTGCTCTCCTTCACAGCCCAAAGGCTGGCTAAGAATGTCTTCACGAGATTGGTTTACGTAGTTAACGGTATTTCGCACCACTTTTACGACGGCTCTAGGCGTGATCGTTGCACCAGTAAATTGATCGAAATCACCACCATCTTTACGAACTTTCCATGAGTTCCAGTTACTTTCCGTGACTTGTTTGCCCGTAAAGCTCAGGATCCAGTCGGTGACACGAAGATCTATTTTATCGCCCAGACCAGGGGTTTCTTGGTGGTTTAGGACGCGTGTCCCCAAAATATTGCCCTGATTATCAATCCCAGTAATCACTTTTATCTCACCATTGTAGCCATCTGGCGCGATGGATTCTATTGCGATTGCTGTCGGTTCACCATTCTTCGTGGCGAGGTAGGCTGGCATCGCACGCAATGTCCCCAGTTCTGGTGACGTGACCATAGTGCAGGCTTGCGTGAGTGCGTTGTCATGCATGTTTTCTGGAATGACTTGATTCAAAACAGAAAGCAATTGTTGTTGTTCTTGTATCTTGATTTGGTCTTTTGTTAGGTACTGAGTAAAGGCGACTAATCCGGTTGTTGCACAGGCAAAGATCGCAAGTGTCAGACCATTTTTTCTAATAGCGGTTAACATGTTTACCTCAGTGACCGTAAGTTCTAGGTTTGGTGTAGTAATCGATCAGTGGCACACACATATTTGCAAGTAACACTGCGAATGCAACACCATCAGGGAAGCCGCCCCAACTGCGAATGATAAAGACCAAAGCACCAATAAGCGCGCCAAAGATCAAACGTCCTTTAACGGTGGTAGACGCCGACACGGGATCGGTTGCAATAAAGAATGCGCCAAGCATGGTTGCACCTGATAACAAGTGGAAGATTGGCGACGCAGTTTCCCCTGGGGTCAGCAAGCTGAACACGAGGCTAAATAGCGTCAGGCTCGCTAGGAAGCCTACGGGGATATACCATTGGATGATACGTTTTTTGATCATCACTAAACCACCAAGTAAGTAGGCAAGATTTACCCATTGCCAACCAATGCCAGCTAATCCATCGAATATTGGCTGCGACAGTACTTCGCTTGGGGTTGCACCTGTATGAATGCCGGTCTTAAATGCATCAAGTGGCGTCGCCATTGTCACACCGTCAACCCCTGTTCGAACTTGCTGAAGCGATAAGCCGTCGTAATCATAGCCCGTAAAAATTAAAGAGAGTGTATCTGCAAAATTTACGTGATCAGGTATGAGTGACGTCGGGGCACTCCAACTCGTCATTTGCACTGGGAATGAGATTAACAAGACCACATAAGCGACCATGGCAGGATTGAATAAGTTTTGACCAAGGCCACCATATAGGTGTTTAGCAATTACGATCGCGAAAATAAGTCCGATCACCATAATCCACCACGGAGACCATGGTGGAATAGCAACGGCTAATAACCAAGCGGTAACGATCGCACTGTTATCACGTAGTGCTCGCATCGGCGAACGTTTACGGAAGACCATAACTAAGGCTTCAAGTGATACAGCGACTGCGATGGCAAAAATCAGCTGAATAAGCGTTCCCCAGCCAAAGAAGTAGGTTTGAGCTACTAAACCTGGAAGTGCGCAAAGTGCCACCCATTTCATTAAGTCTGGCGTACTACGACGACTGTGGGTATGCGGTGAACTGGCAATAAAAAACGACACTACTCGTTCTCCTCAGTATTATTTTTATTAGCTTCTTGTTGCGCTTTGCGGGCCTTCGCGCGCGCAATTGCTGCGGCAACCGCGGCTTTTTTCGGATCCACTTCTGGTTCTTCAGAAGTTGCTTCTTCAACAGGCTCAGTTTGCGTTTCTTGTTTAGCTTTACGCGCTTTGGCACGTGCAATGGCAGCAGCCACGGCGGCTTTTTTCGGATCTTCGGTTTGCTCGGCAGGTGCGTCAGCTTCTTCCGCTTCAGTTGAGTCTGCTTGTTTCGCTTTACGAGCCTTCGCGCGCGCAATTGCTGCGGCAACCGCGGCTTTTTTCGGATCCACTTCTGGTTCTTCAGAAGTTGCGTCTTCAACAGGCTCAGTTTGCGTTTCTTGCTTCGCTTTACGTGCTTTGGCACGTGCAATGGCAGCTGCCACGGCGGCTTTTTTCGGATCGTCGGTTTGCTCAGCAGGTGCTTTAGCTTCTTCCGCTTCAGTTGAGTCTGCTTGCTTCGCTTTGCGCGCTTTGGCACGTGCAATCGCAGCGGCAACTGCGGCTTTTTTCGGATCTTCGGTTTGCTCGGCAGGTGCTTCAGCTTCTTCCGCTTCAATTGAGTCTGCTTGCTTCGCTTTTCGTGCTTTGGCACGTGCAATCGCAGCGGCAACTGCGGCTTTTTTCGGATCTTCGGTTTGCTCGGCAGGTGCGTCAGCTTCTTCCGCTTCGGTTGAGTCTGCTTGCTTAGCTTTGCGCGCTTTGGCTCGAGCAATTGCAGCGGCAACTGCGGCTTTTTTCGGATCGTCGGTTTGCTCAGCAGGTGCGTCAGCTTCTTCCGCTTCAGGTGAGTCTGCTTGCTTCGCTTTACGTGCTTTGGCACGTGCAATGGCAGCAGCAACCGCGGCTTTCTTCGGATCGCTGTCTTGCTGTGCAGACGTTTCCGATTCTACAGATTCAGTTGAATCTTCTTGTTGTGCTTTTTTCACTTTAGCTCGGGCGATGGCGGCCGCAACTGCCGACTTTTTATCATCAGCGTTATTGTCTGGCGTTTCGCCTTGTTCTTTTTGCGCTTTCCGTTCGCGAGCAAGACGTTTGCGTTCTTCGCGCAGTTTTGCCATTTCTGAGTTATCAGGTTCACTAGAGCCTGCTTTAGCTGCTGCCGCTTGTTTCGCCTTCGCTTTGGCAATGGCTGCCGCTACGGCTGGTTTTACTGCTGGCTCTGCTTTTTCTGTGGTTTCTGTCTTTTGAGCTTTCACTCGTGCGATTGCTGCTGCTATCGCATCATCGCCGCCAGAAGACTTCATCTCTTTACGGCGCTGATCGGCAGCTTTCTTGAAGCGATTTTCACGTTCTGCTTTTTCGCGTTCCATACGCGCTTTTTTCTCTTCAAAACGCAGTTTTGCTCGCTCTGCAGCTTCCGCTTCTTGTGTCCTAGTTCTAATTTCTGCTTTTGCTTGGCGGTAGTACTGTACGAGCGGAATTTCACTTGGACATACAAACGCACAAGCGCCGCACTCGATACAATCCTTTAAGTTTAATTCTTCGAGTTTGTCATACTCTTCAGCTTTTGCATGCCATTGCAGTTGTTGAGGCAGCAGCGAAGCAGGGCACGCTTCTGCACATTGGCTACAGCGAATACATTCCATCTCATACTGGTGCGGAGAGATCTCACGACGAGTCGGAGCAAGGATACAGTTTGCTGTCTTGGTAATCGGCACTTGGGAGTGAGGAAGGGTAAAGCCCATCATTGGCCCACCCATAATTAAACGCTGTAACTTCTTATCTGCTTTATAGCCAAACTCATCCAACAGTGCTTGTACTGGTGTCCCTAATAATGCCCAAACGTTGCGTGGTTGTTTGAAGGTTTTACCAGTGAGAGTCACGATGCGTTTTATCATCGGCTCACCGTCGATGACTGCGCGTTTTATAGCGTAAAGAGAACCAACATTCTGGACCAAAATACCAATATCTGCTGGAATCGCGCCACTTGGCACTTCTTTATTGGTTAAAATTTTGATCAGCTGTTTTTCACCGCCAGAAGGGTATTTAGTTGGGATAACGCGAATAACGATGTCTTTGTTTATAGCCGCAGCTTCTAGCGCTTTGATTGCTTCTGGTTTGTTGTCTTCAATGCCAATAATCGTGAGCTTTGGTGTCAGGATATGTTCGACAATTTCGATACCTTGAATAAGCTCTTCGGCATGTTCTTGCATGAGCTTGTCATCAGACGTGATGTATGGCTCGCACTCTGCTGCATTAACGATAAGAATCTCGGTACGAGCAAAACCTGATTGGATTTTTTTTGCAGTAGGGAAGCCTGCGCCACCCATACCAGAAATACCAGCGAGACGAATAATATCAATCAGTGCGTCAGGGGTTTCTTGTTGGTAATCTGCGACGGGGTTTCTTTCACACCATGCATCTTTCCCATCAGGCGTGATGACTGCGCACAACTCACTTAACCCAGAAGGGTGCGCGACAGTTCGTGGCTCAATCGCGGTGAGCGTACCTGATGTTGGAGCATGCACTGGAACCGTAAAGCCGGTCTCCGATTGCGTTAATGGCTGACCTTTTAATAAGTAGTCACCTTCGGCAACCAGTAGGTTACCCGCTTTACCAATGTGCTGTTTTAGCGGCAATACAATTTCTGACGGGATAGCCGCATGAGCGAGTTCAGTTTTGTTGGACTGCTTTTTATTTTCTGCCGGATGCACACCACCTGGGAAATCCCAAAGCGCGCCTGTACGAATTTGTTCAATCAAAGACAACATGTGAAACCTTACTTAATTGAATCTTTCACGTTCGCTGCATTGTCGGCAGCATCCGTAATGTTAAGTACCGGAATGGAGTGAAGTTGCCACTTCCAGCTTTCTGTGGTCGTTGCCACAGGAATCATTTCAATACAATCAGTCGGACATGGGGCAACACACAAGTCACAGCCCGTACATTCATCTTTGATTACGGTATGGACCGCCTTTGTTCCGCCTACAATTGCATCCACCGGACACGCCTGAATACACTTAGTGCAGCCAATACACATGTCTTCATGAATAAACGCAACGGTTGGAATTTTGCTGTCGAGATCGTGCGCAGATTCTTCTGGCTCAACACCCATTAAGTCGGCGAGCTTTTCGATTGTTGCCTGACCACCAGGGGGACATTTGTTTATGTGGTCGCCATTTGCAATTGCTTCAGCATAAGGGCGGCAACCAGGGTAGCCACATTGACCGCATTGAGTTTGCGGTAAAATGGCGTCGATTTGATCCACAATAGGGTCCGCTTCAACTTTAAAGCGAATAGAAGCAAAACCAAGTATCGCGCCGAAAATCGCAGCCAGAACCGCTAACGCGATAATCGCAATTAAAATCGTACTCATCGCTTACTTCACCAAACCTGTAAAGCCCATAAAGGCGAGTGACATTAAACCTGCTGTAATCATTGCTATTGATGCACCTTTAAAAGGTACAGGAACGTCGGCGGCGGCTATGCGCTCTCGCATGGATGCAAAAAGTATCAACACCAATGAGAAACCAACAGCGGCGCCGAAGCCGTAGATGATCGATTCAATAAAGTTATGGTTTTCATTAATGTTAAGAAGTGCCACGCCCAATACTGCGCAGTTTGTTGTGATCAGCGGTAAGAAAATGCCAAGCAAGCGATAAAGCGTCGGGCTGGTTTTGTGCACAACCATTTCGGTGAACTGCACCACAACGGCTATCACCAAAATAAAACTCATGGTTCGAAGGTACTCAATACCTAGTGGACGAAGGATGTAGCTTTCCACTAAATACGCACACACTGACGCGAGCGTTAGCACAAAAGTTGTCGCTAAGCCCATACCTATTGCTGTTTCCAGTTTTTTGGACACACCCATGAAAGGACATAGGCCCAAAAACTTCACCAGTACAAAGTTGTTCACCAGCACAGTGCCGACCAACAACAAAACATATTCGGTCATAGTTATTACGTTCTTAAAATCCGATCTTGATATTATCGTGTTTTGTGACACCAATAACAACCAGTGAACGATGTGGTTTTACATACACGATGGAAAAATAGTCGTCTATTTGATCTATTTTGATGAATCAATAAGAAATTGAATCGTTTGCTGAATGTATTGTTAGCGAGAGGATACTACCTATTAATTTTCATCTAATGTGTGATTTTAAAAAAAGCCCGCCTCTCCCAGGTAGAAAAGAGAAGCGGGCAATGCATATTTACAAGCTAATTATTTAAATCTTCTGAGTGCTTGATGGACTATGTTTATATCTTACTTGTGAAAGTACGAGTGATGACGTCTTGCTGTTGCTCTGTCGTTAGAGAGTTAAAACGTACCGCATAACCAGACACTCGAATCGTCAACTGAGGGTATTTCTCTGGATGTTCAACCGCATCCAATAACATCTCTCGGTCTAGAACGTTGACGTTAAGGTGTTGACCACCTTCAATCGCAATGCCCTCGTTGCTTGCTTCGTGATGGAAGTAACCATCCATTAGCGCAGCTAGGTTCTTCTTCTGACTTAATTCATCTTTACCCAGTGCGTTAGGCACAATTGAGAAGGTGTAAGAAATACCATCTTTCGCGTAAGCAAACGGTAATTTAGAAACCGATGCCAAAGACGCAACCGCCCCTTTTTCATCACGACCGTGCATTGGGTTTGCACCCGGGCCAAAAGGCATACCTGCGCGACGGCCATCTGGTGTATTACCCGTTTTTTTGCCGTAAACCACGTTAGATGTGATCGTTAGGATCGATTGAGTTGGCACTGCTTCGCGGTAGGTGTGCATCTTCTGAATTTTCTTCATGAAGCGCTCAACTAGATCACAAGCGATGTCATCAACACGGGCATCGTTGTTACCAAATTTTGGATAATCACCTTCGATTTCAAAATCAACGGCGATGCCATCTTCACCACGAACAGGCTTCACGGTCGCGTATTTAATTGCCGCCAAAGAGTCAGCGACAACGGACAGACCTGCAATACCACACGCCATAGTGCGGTGCACGTCGCGATCCATCAATGCCATTAGTGATGCTTCGTAGCTGTAACGGTCATGTGAGTAGTGGATGATGTTCAACGCTGTGACGTATTGTGTTGCTAGCCATTCCAACATGTTGTCGAAGCGTGGCATCAAAGCGTCAAAGTCGAGAATTTCATCTTGAACTTTGTCCACGACTGGACCAACTTGCGCTTTCGATTTTTCATCGATACCACCATTGATGCTGTAAAGCAGCGCTTTTGCAAGGTTGGCACGTGCACCAAAAAACTGCATGTGTTGACCAACAATCTGTGGGCTCACGCAGCATGCAATCGCGTAGTCATCATTGTCAAAATCAGGACGCATTAGATCGTCGTTTTCGTATTGAACAGAAGAGGTATCAATTGACACTTTTGCAGCGTATTGCTTGAACGCTTCTGGCAATTGTTCTGACCAAAGAATCGTCATGTTTGGTTCAGGAGCAGGGCCCATAGTATGTAGCGTATGCAAGTATCGGAATGTGGTTTTAGATACTAGTGTACGGCCATCAACCCCCATACCTGCCATCGCTTCTGTTGCCCAGATTGGGTCGCCAGAGAACAATGAATCGTATTCTGGTGTACGAAGGAAGCGAACCATGCGCAGTTTCATGATGAAGTGGTCGATCATCTCTTGCGCTTGTGATTCATCAATCAAGCCATTTGCGATATCACGCTCTAGGTATACGTCTAGGAAAGTTGATGTACGACCTAATGACATTGCAGCGCCATTTTGTGATTTAACGGCCGCCAAGTAACCAAAGTAGGTAAATTGAATCGCTTCTTGCGCTGTTTTTGCAGGTAGCGACATATCAATGCCGTATTTCAAACCCATTTGACGAATGTCTTCAAGTGCTTGAACTTGGTCTGCAATTTCTTCACGTAGACGAAGTGTTTTCTCAAGATCGCCACCGCGCTCTAGGAAAGTCTGTGTCGAATTGTATTGCTCTTTTTTGTCTGCTTTTAAGAATTTTTGTCTGCTTTTAAGAAGTCGATACCGTAAAGGGCGATACGACGGTAGTCACCAATGATACGACCGCGGCCATAGGCATCAGGAAGGCCAGTGATGATGCCTGATTTACGACACGCTAGAATTTCTTTGGTGTAAAGATCGAAACACGCTTTGTTGTGAGTTTTACGGTATTCAGTGAAGATCTTTTCGACCGTTGGATCCAATTCGCGGCCATAAACTTCGCACGAGTTTTTTACCATGCGAATCCCGCCATTGGCGATGATTGCACGTTTTAGCGGTTGATCAGTTTGTAAGCCAACGATCTTTTCCAGATCTTTGTTGATGTAGCCTGCATCGTGGGAAGTGATTGTTGAGGGCAAGTCTGTGTCAAAATCAATAGGGGCGTGTGTGCGGCTTTCTTGTTTTATGCCTTCAAGCACTTGGTTCCATAATGCTGAAGTGGATTTGCTAACCTCGGCTAAGAAAGACTCGTCTCCCTCATAGGGTGTATAGTTTTTTTGGATGAAGTCACGAGTGTTGACAGAGTTTTGCCATTCACCAGCAGTAAATCCAGCCCATGCATCTAGCATGTCAGTTGTCGGAATAGTCATAAGTAAATCCCTAAGTTATTGATAATTAGAATGGAGGCGACGAGTAGGACGGAACCATTCTTAACCCTTTTAATCGTATGGATTTATTTATTATGAGTAAAATGAATGCTTTTCATTTTTTTAATGATTAAATTGCATTAATAATAGATTCAACTATTTACGATTGTGTTTTGCTAGAAAAGAGACAGAATTAAATGTGTGGTGCTGTGAGAACACTATCTATGACAATGTTATGAGTTCTGTAATTTGAACTTATTTCGGTGTGATTTTATGGCGCCTAGATTGGCTTAGATTTCATGGCGATTAAGATACAAAAAAGCCGTGTCTTGCGACACGGCTTTTCTATAATCTGGCTCCTCCTGCTGGGCTCGAACCAGCGACCTGCGGATTAACAGTCCGTCGCTCTACCAACTGAGCTAAGGAGGAATTGCTTTGCTTGAAAGCGGGAAGAATCTTACCGAGCACTCAAACTACTGTCAACAGTAAAAAAATACATTTTTAGCAAAAAATATTGAGTTAAGGGCTTTACTTTTCTGTATGGCTTGCGAGTAAAGGCTCGAGGTTAGTTATCCACTAAATTTGTGGATAAGTATGTTGATGAGATCTGGGTAAAGAAAATTGATATGCAACTAAGTTTTTATTTAATGAATTTTTAGTCGGAGTTATGCGTAAAATAAGCAAATAAAACAGAGATTTATCGATCTTAATCAAAAGGTATTCAAAGTGGATAAAAATCAATCTTTTGGGGATAAGAAAGTTTTAAGCTAATTTTTGGGGAAAAGTTGTGGAAACTATAATGTGAAGAATGTGTGTAGCTCTTCAACTAGGGCGAAGTACTATATCAGAGTCACTTTTATATGGCTATAGCATTCTAGACAAACAAGAAAATTTATTAACAATGATGGTTAAATTCTCGATAGACGTAGATTTCATTAGCTAAGGTGTATATATATACAGCCAAAGCGCAGTAAAATTGAGGAAGGGTATGAGTAAAGTCTATGAATTGGTCTCCGATTATCAGCCGTCGGGCGATCAACCAGGAGCGATCAATCAGTTGCTTGAGGGGCTCGATGCTGGGCTAGCACATCAAACATTGTTGGGGGTCACAGGCTCAGGTAAAACCTTCACACTAGCGAATGTGATTGCTCAAGCCCAACGACCTGCAATATTACTTGCGCCAAACAAAACGCTTGCTGCTCAGTTATATGGTGAGATGAAGTCATTCTTTCCTAATAATGCGGTTGAGTATTTTGTTTCTTACTATGATTACTACCAACCTGAAGCATATGTTCCCACAACAGATACTTTCATTGAAAAGGACGCTTCGGTTAACGCCCACATTGAGCAAATGCGACTGTCTGCCACTAAAGCTTTATTGGAACGGAAAGACGCTATTATCGTTGCTTCGGTTTCAGCTATCTATGGTTTGGGTGATCCGGAATCCTACTTACAAATGATGCTTCATTTGCGACGTGGAGATGTGATTGATCAGCGTGATATGCTTCGTCGCCTAGCGGAGCTCCAATACTCACGCAATGATGTTGCTTTTGAGCGAGGGCAGTTCCGTGTCCGTGGCGAGGTGATTGATATATTCCCTGCTGAATCAGACCAAGACGCTGTGCGCGTTGAGATGTTTGACGATGAGGTGGATTGCATCAGTGTGTTCGATCCATTGACAGGCGTGGTCAAACAACGAGACTTGCCGCGCTATACCATCTATCCCAAGACGCACTATGTGACGCCAAGAGATCGCATTCTTGAAGCGATTGAAAATATTAAAGTCGAACTAGAAGTGCGCAAAAAGCAGCTTCTAGATAACAACAAGCTACTGGAAGAGCAGCGAATTAGCCAGCGCACTCAATTCGATATCGAAATGATGAATGAGTTGGGCTTTTGCTCCGGTATCGAAAACTATTCTCGTTATCTCAGTGGACGCTCGGAAGGTGAGCCGCCACCAACCCTGTTTGACTACTTACCTCATGATGGCTTGTTGATCATCGATGAATCTCACGTGACAGTACCGCAGATAGGTGCCATGTATAAAGGCGACCGTTCGCGTAAAGAAACGCTGGTGGAGTTTGGTTTCCGGTTACCTTCAGCTTTGGATAATCGTCCACTGAAGTTTGAGGAGTTTGAAGCACTAGCGCCACAAACGATTTTCGTCTCTGCTACTCCTGGAAATTACGAACTAGAAAAATCGGCGGGTGATGTAGCGGATCAAGTCGTTCGTCCTACAGGCTTACTTGACCCTGAGTTGGAAGTTCGCCCAGTAGCGACCCAAGTCGACGACCTATTGTCTGAGATCCGTATTCGCGCTGCTAAAGATGAACGAGTTCTGGTTACAACACTGACCAAACGAATGGCTGAAGATCTCACCGAATACCTTCACGAACATGATGTTAAGGTACGTTATTTACACTCAGACATTGATACTGTTGAGCGTGTGGAAATTATCCGTGACCTTCGTCTTGGGGAATTTGACGTGCTGGTGGGAATAAACTTATTGAGAGAGGGCCTGGATATGCCAGAGGTCTCGTTAGTTGCAATTTTGGATGCGGATAAAGAGGGCTTCTTGCGGTCTGAACGCTCACTCATTCAGACCATTGGTCGTGCTGCACGAAACATCGAAGGTAAGGCGATTTTATACGCTGACCGAATCACCAACTCAATGAAAAAGGCGATGGATGAAACTAACCGTCGTCGCGAGAAGCAGGAAGCGTACAACGAAGAAATGGGTATTTCGCCACAAGCGCTCAAACGAAATATCAAAGACATCATGGAACTTGGCGATATCACTAAGTCTAAACGCCAGCGTAACACTAAACAGGTACCATTATCGAAAGTGGCGGAGCCTTCGCAAACTTACGAGGCACTGTCCCCTCAGCAGCTAGAAAAAGAAATCAGTCGACTGGAGGCAGCGATGTATCAGCATGCGCAAGATTTAGAATTTGAGTTAGCGGCACAAAAGCGTGACGAGATTGAAAAACTACGAGCGCAGTTCATCGCAAATAGTTGAACAAACTTACCGATTTAACTATCCAAGCATTTTAGGTCGCTTGTAAAAAAAAGAAGCCAATAGGCAGTCGGGTCTATTGGCTTGTTTTGTGAACATATCGTTCACTAACAACGTCAGTTGGCTAGGTGACCCGAGGGGTCACTATCGTTACAGCATGGTTTGTGCCACTTTTTAAATAATTGATATTATTTTTGAATTTTTTCCTTTGCCCATAATTTAGCTAATGTTATTTGCAAAATGCAAAGCGTAATGCGATTATTGTTTAAAACACAACAAAATAATAGCTAGGTTATGCAACAAAAACCCGAAGGCCCAAAGTCTCGTTACCTTTTAATGGTCGAGGACACCGCATCTGTTGCGGCTCTGTACCGCTCATACCTGACACCGCTTGGCATAGATATCAATATTGTCGGCACAGGTAGGGATGCCATTGAGAGCCTAAATCATCGAATTCCAGATCTTATTTTACTCGATCTCCGTCTGCCAGATATGACGGGGATGGACGTTTTACATGCCGTTAAAAAGAGTCATCCCGACGTACCTATAATTTTTATGACCGCTCACGGTTCTATCGATACCGCTGTCGAGGCCATGCGTCATGGCTCACAAGACTTTCTAATTAAACCGTGTGAAGCGGACCGTTTACGTGTCACGGTTAACAATGCAATTCGTAAAGCGACCAAGCTAAAAAATGAAGCCGATAATCCAGGCAATCAGAGCTATCAGGGGTTTATCGGCAGTAGCCAAACCATGCAGCAGGTTTACCGTACGATAGATTCAGCGGCGAGCAGTAAAGCGAGTATTTTTATCACAGGTGAAAGTGGTACTGGTAAAGAGGTATGTGCCGAGGCTATTCACGCAGCAAGTAAACGTGGTGACAAACCTTTTATTGCAATTAACTGTGCTGCAATTCCAAAAGATTTGATTGAGAGTGAACTGTTTGGTCACGTAAAAGGGGCCTTTACTGGCGCTGCGAATGATCGTCAAGGGGCAGCTGAGTTAGCGGATGGCGGCACACTTTTTCTAGATGAGCTTTGTGAGATGGACTTGGATTTACAAACCAAGTTGCTACGATTTATTCAAACGGGCACATTCCAAAAAGTGGGTTCCTCAAAAATGAAGAGCGTGGATGTGCGCTTTGTTTGTGCCACTAACCGTGATCCCTGGAAAGAGGTACAAGAAGGTCGATTCCGTGAAGATTTGTACTATCGTTTGTATGTCATTCCTTTGCATTTACCGCCTTTACGCGAACGAGGCGAAGATGTTATTGAAATTGCATACTCACTGCTAGGTTACATGTCACACGAAGAAGGAAAAAGCTTCATACGTTTTGCGCCTGATGTCATCGAGCGATTCAACAGCTATGAGTGGCCGGGTAACGTTCGTCAGTTACAAAACGTGCTACGCAACATCGTTGTTCTAAACAACGGTAAAGAGATTACGTTGGACATGTTACCGCCACCGTTGAATCAACCGCTTGACCGTCCGTCGTCTGTGGCTAAATTAATTGAGCCGAAAGCGATGACCGCATCTGAGATTATGCCATTATGGATGACGGAAAAAATGGCAATCGAGCAAGCGATTGAAGCATGTGATGGCAATATTCCTCGAGCGGCGGGATATCTTGATGTCAGTCCGTCGACGATTTACCGCAAGTTACAGGCATGGAACGGCAAGGAAGAGCGGCAAAAAGTATGAGTGTAAATGTATTAAATCAGCAAAAAATAGATGAACTGTCGATGGAAATTGGCAGTGACAACGTACCTGTACTGTTCGATATCTTCCTAGGAGAAATGGATACCTATATCGAGAACTTATCCCAACTGCAGGGGGCAGAGCGATTAGCTTACTCAAAAGAAATCAGCCACGCGTTGAAAAGTAGTGCTGCGAGCTTTGGGGCAGATCGCCTTTGTGAACTGGCTATGTCCATAGACAAAAAAGCGAAAGCCGGTGAGTTGACTGCGGAGTCTGAGGAGTTAGAGGCTATGTTCGATCTTTTGCACGAAACTCGAGATGCTTATCGCTCTTGGCGACAGTAGCTATTTTTTCTATTAACAATTTTTTCTTAGTAAACATCTGTTTTTACTGGATGCCTGAACTAAAACCCTTCGATGACAGAAGGGTTTTCATTATCAATAAACACCTTAAAAGAGGGCGCTAGCCAGGTAACGTGCTCTTAAATAGAAAGTTGTAGCTGATTTTCAATCGCTAGTTTGAGCTTGTTTCTATCGTGACGCCAGTCTCGGTTAGAGGAGGCGAGTGACTCCGTCACTACATTCCATTGACTTAAGACGTCTTGCTCGGTTTTCTCTGCTAGAACCACGTCTATTTTTCTTCCTTGACAGGCACGTTCACACCATTCTAATTTTTGAGCCATCGTCATTCGTCCCGCTGGGCCGTATTCTGGACTCAGGTTAGCAACAAAAATGACTTTTGCTTTTGTGTTTGCTGCAATCGCTTTGCCGAGTTCAGGCAGCAATAAAGGAGGCATGATACTAGTTAAAAAACTGCCAGGGCCAAGAATAATCGCGTCAGCTTCCGCCAAAGCTGTGATGGCTTCTTTGGTAGCAGGCACTTCTGGTGAAAGATCCAAACGTCGCAAGTCTGCTTTCATTTCGTCGACATTTGTTTCTCCCGTAACCCACTTCCCATCTACGGATAACGCGGAAAGATCCGAAGGGTGTTCGGACATAGGAAGGATGTTAACGTCGACTTTTAACATATTGCGAATCAGATTAATGGCATCTAAAGGTCTGACCGATAAGTTATCGAGTGCAGTAAGCATCAAGTTACCAAGATTATGACCATCAAGTTCGCCAGTGCCTTTGAAGCGATATTCAAACATCATAGAACTGATCGAAGGCTCTGTAATGAGCTGATTAATACAGTTACGTGTGTCTCCCCAAGCGATTCCTCCTTGGCAGTGACGAATTCTTCCTGTTGAACCACCATTGTCAGTCGTGGCAACAATCCCAGTTGCATTGCTGCCAAAATCTCGTAATGCGGCCAGCATTCGACCTAAGCCATGACCACCGCCAACAGCGACCACTTTTTTATCTGTGTAGATATTCATTATGTTCTTCTAATAATCTAATAAAAAACGGCTACAATTTATCTTAAGGAGTGTCTTAAAGGTACTCACTTAGCGGTAAATTGTGTCTCTAGAGAGTTTTTTATCACTCAAGTCTGGATTCCATTACAAATATTAAGTATTTTACACCGCAAAGCTATCAGAGATTTCATATCTCTGGTTGCCATAACTCCGAGCTCACTATTGCTAAGTCCTTGGATAAGCGTTTTGAGCCAGTGGCATACTGTCACAAGGGCATGATTGGAAATGGCCATGCCTCCCGTGTTTGGAAAGGTGTTCCGTGGCGCAACAATTCGAAGACAAATTTCATCGTAAGTTTTATTACTTGCGTCTGTCTGTGACCGACGTATGTAATTTCAAATGTACCTATTGCCTTCCTGATGGCTATAAGCCTTCGGGCAATAAAAACTCGTCTTTTTTATCTCTCCCTGAAATCAAACGGGTCGTAAAAGCATTCGCTGATTGTGGCACGTCAAAAGTGCGCATCACTGGTGGTGAGCCTAGCTTACGCAAAGATTTTACCGACATTATCCATTCAGTAGCGGCGACGCCTGGCATTCAAAAAGTTGCAACGACAACCAATGGCTATCGCATGGCAAAACAAGTCGCAGATTGGCGTGAAGCGGGTTTAACCCACATTAATGTCAGTGTGGATAGCCTTGACCCGCGTATGTTTCATCAAATCACAGGTGAAAATAAGTTTACTGAAGTCATGAATGGTATCGAACGTGCGTTCGAGGTCGGTTATGAGCAAGTAAAAGTTAATGTGGTGTTGATGAAAGATCTGAACCATCACGAGCTGCCAGCGTTTCTTAACTGGATAAAAGATCGTCCAATCCAACTGCGTTTCATTGAGTTGATGCAAACGGGTGAGATGGATGAGCTATTTAATAAGCACCATGTATCCGGAGTGGCAATTCGTAACCAGCTAATTGCAAATGGTTGGTTGCTGAAAGTGCGCTCGCATAATGATGGTCCTGCGCAAGTATTTGTTCATCCTGATTACAAGGGTGAAATAGGTCTTATCATGCCTTATGAAAAAGACTTTTGTGAAAGCTGCAACCGACTGCGCGTTTCTGCGATGGGTAAGCTGCACCTATGTCTGTTTGGAGACCACGGTGTAGAATTGCGTGATCTTTTGGAACGTGATGAGCAAGAGAGTGAGCTTATTGAACGTATCCAGGCGCAGTTACAAACCAAGTCGGTAAGCCATTTCTTGCATGATGGCAATACTGGTATGACGCCACACCTCGCGTCTATCGGCGGCTAACTTCATTCAATTTTTAGAGCGAGTTCACTGATAAGCTGGCTCTAACTTTTTCCGAATCGATACCAAGCGTATCAAAGCTAATTAAGAGAATAGGTGAACAAATGGGTCACGCTGAAAGCAAATTCCAACCTGCAAATATTGCCGTTCTAACGGTATCTGACACTCGTACTGAAGAAAACGATACCTCTGGTCGTTACCTAGCTGAGCATGCTCAAGAAGCGGGTCACAACGTAGTAGACAAGCAAATTGTTATTGATGACATGTACAAGATCCGCGCGATTGTTTCTCAATGGATTGCTGATGAAAGCGTACAAGCGATCATGATTACTGGCGGTACAGGTTTCACCTCACGTGATAGCACGCCAGAAGCACTTAAGCCTCTATTTGATAAAGAAGTTGAAGGTTTTGGTGAGTTGTTCCGTATGGTGTCGTACGAAGAGATCGGTACGTCTACGATTCAGTCTCGTGCGATTGCTGGTTTTGCTAACCACACCGTGATCTTCGCAATGCCAGGTTCAACTGGTGCGTGCCGCACAGGCTGGACAAAAATTATTAAACAGCAGTTGGATGCAAGTCATCGCCCTTGTAACTTCATGCCACACCTATCTGTATAACCTTTCCTAAAAGCGAAGGAAAAACAATGACCCAATTTACACATATCAATGCTTCTGGCGAAGCAAACATGGTTGACGTGTCAGCAAAAACGGAGACGGTTCGTGAAGCTCGTGCTGAAGCATTTGTTCACATGGCCCCAGAAACACTTCAACTGATTGTCTCTGGCCAGCACCACAAAGGTGATGTATTTGCGACGGCTCGTATTGCTGGTATTCAAGCTGCGAAGAAAACCTGGGATTTGATTCCACTTTGTCATCCGCTACTACTCTCTAAAGTTGAAGTTCAACTGGAAGCTATCGAAGCAGAAAACAAAGTTCGCATCGAATCAGTATGTAAACTTGCGGGTAAAACTGGTGTGGAAATGGAAGCGCTCACGGCAGCTTCCGTTGCTGCTCTAACGATTTACGATATGTGTAAAGCAGTACAAAAAGACATGGTCATTGGTCAAGTTCGTCTACTAGAGAAAACGGGTGGTAAATCTGGTCACTTTAAGGTGGAATCATGATTAAAGTACTCTTCTTTGCTCAAACTCGAGAGCTGATTGGCATCGACAGTGTCGAGTTAGACGGGCCGTTTGAAACGGTGGAATCCATTCGTGCACATCTAGTGGAAGAAGGCACTAAGAAAGATGGCAAGTGGGATTTAGCGCTCGAGCCAGGAAAGCTACTTGCTGCAGTGAACCAATCCATCGTCCCTCTGGATACACAAGTAAAAGCAGGTGACGAAGTTGCGTTTTTCCCGCCGGTAACTGGGGGTTAAGATGGATTCTCGTGTATCTGTACAAATTGAAGACTTTTCGGTTGAGCAGGAATATCAACGTCTATCTGAAGGGACGGCTGCCGGCGCTGTCGTTACATTCGTTGGTAAAGTTCGAGATATGAACCTTGGGGATAATGTCATTGGTTTACATCTAGAGCACTATCCGGGGATGACAGAGAAGAGCTTGAGCGACATTTGCGATCAAGCAGAGTCTCGCTGGCCACTATTAGGTGTACGCGTGATTCATCGTGTCGGAGACATGGATAGCGGTGATCAAATTGTATTTGTGGGCGTTTCCAGTGCGCACCGCGGCGCGGCATTTGATGCGTGCGAGTTCATCATGGATTATCTGAAGACCCAAGCACCATTTTGGAAAAAAGAGCGTACGACGAATGAAGATCGTTGGATTGAGTCGCGCGACACCGATCATCAAGCTGCACAGCGTTGGGAAAAATAGAACTAACCCGCATTCTAGTGAAAAAAGCTAAGTGCTAATGGCACTTAGCTTTTTTTGTATTTATCTTCATTGTATTGCTCACTTTGTTTCAATATTTCCTATCTTTTGTCTGGTGATATTCTTCACAATAAAAGTTTTTTGCCCAATATATAAACAATTATTTGTTAGACTTGATTTGTCATAAATGTTAAATGATGTGTAAATATCTAGCATAAGATGCTAGTAAATGGTTTAAACTCAGATTAATCGAAAGTTTCGCCTGTTAAATGTCGCTTCTGGTCTTTATTTGGCTGGTGAATGCTTTGGAGTTAGAGTTTACTGCTAGATATGTGTGGTTTGGTCAGCATTATTGGTTTTTTTGCTACATTTTTATGGCAAATTACTTCAATGATTGCTAATGTGTGCCGCAGTCTTTGTAAGGTTTTAGACTTTTGTGCTCAGAAAGTGCACTAAAAAAATCTAAAACTCTGACCGTTCCAGGCCCTTACAAAGAAGTCATGGATGCTAACGAAAAAATTTGGAGTTTTACGCATGTATAAGAATAAAATCACGCGCGCTTTATTTATTGGTGCTGGTCTTTCTCTCGCTCTAGCCGGTTGTGGTGAAAAGCCTGCGGAGAAACAAGCTGCTGAGCCTGCTCCGGCTCCAGCCCCTGAAGCTAAATCTGATTCTAAAGAGCCAAAACTTGCTGCTGTTCAAGAATTGGTGCGTGGTAACGGTACAGAAGTTGCGACAATAGACCCTCATAAATCTCAAGGTGTTCCAGAATCCCACGTGATTCGCGATCTTCTTGAAGGCCTTGTAAACCAAGATGCGGACGGTAACACTATCCCTGGTGTTGCAGAATCTTGGGAAACTGAAGACAACAAAACATACACTTTCCACTTACGTGAAGACGCAAAATGGTCAAACGGTGATCCTGTCACTGCAGGTGACTTCGTTTACAGCTTCCAACGCGCAGTCGATCCAGCAACCGCCTCTCCATATGCTTGGTACATGGAATACACCAAGATGAAGAACGCAAAAGACATTGTTGCGGGTAAAAAAGATAAGAGCGAGTTAGGTGTTAAAGCGGTTGACGATCACACGTTAGTGGTTGAGTTAGATACTGCAGTACCATATTTTGTAATGATGATGGGCCACACGACAGTGAAACCTGTTCATCAAGCAACTGTTGAAAAGTTCGGCGATCAATGGACGAAGCCAGAGAACTTTGTAGGTAACGGTGCTTATGTTGTTGACAACTGGGTTGTAAACGAGCGTTTGGTTCTAAAACGTAACGAACAGTACTGGGACAACGAAAACACGACGCTTGACCAAGTTACTTTCCTACCAATCGAGAACCAAGTAGCGGAAATGAACCGCTTCCTAGCGGGTGAAATCGACTTCACGAATGAGCTGCCTACAGAGCACTTCAAGCGTCTGAAGAAAGAGCACCCACAAGAAGTGTCTGTAACCGGTAACTTATGTACTTACTACTACATCTTCAATACGAAGAAAAAGCCGTTTGATGATGTTCGTGTGCGTAAAGCGATTTCTTATGCGATTGACCGTAACATTGTGACCGATGCGATTTTAGGTCAAGGTCAAAAGCCAGCTTACTTCCTAACACCTGAAATTACGGCAGGTTTCAACCCAGAAATTCCTGCATACGGCAAAATGACGCAAGAAGAGCGTAACGCAGAAGCTGCGCGTCTATTGGAAGAAGCGGGTTACGGCGCAGACAACCCTCTTGAATTTAACCTTCTATACAATACATCAGAGAACCACAAGAAACTTGCGGTTGCACTGGGTTCAATGTGGAAGAAGACACTTGGTCTAGACGTTACGCTAGAAAACCAAGAGTGGAAAACTTACCTATCTACCAAAGATTCTGGCAACTTTGAGGTTGCTCGTGCAGGTTGGTGTGGCGACTACAACGAAGCTTCATCTTTCCTAACGCTGATGATGAGTAATAACACTACTGGTGGTATTCACTACGACAGCAAAGAGTACGATGCGATCATGAACAAAGCATTTGCTTCAACTTCTGACGAAGAGCGCCAAGCGCTTTACCTAGAAGCAGAGAAGTTGATGGCAAAAGATATGCCAATCGCACCTATCTACCAGTACGTGAAATCACGTCTACTATCACCGAAAGTTGGTGGCTTCCCAGTAAATAACGCGGAAGACAAGATTTACTCTAAAGATCTCTACATCACAGAGTAATTCGTAACTCGATAGAACTATAAAAATGAGGCCCTACATGTGAGAAATTGCATGTAGCGCCTATCTTTAGTCCAAAAGAATTGGACGACTTCTTTAATTTAACTGTCACAGACTGAAAGAGTGAGTTTATGCTTAAATTCATCGCAAAAAGGATATTTGAGGCGATCCCAACAATGTTGGTTTTGATCACCGTATCTTTCTTTCTTATGCGCTTTGCACCGGGAAACCCTTTCTCGACAGAGCGTCCATTGCCACCCGAAGTAATGGCAAATATCGAAGCTAAATATGGCTTGGATAAACCTGTATTTGAACAATACACCACGTATTTGACCAATGTTATCCAAGGTGATTTCGGACCGTCATTTAAATACCTTGATTACTCAGTAAACGAGCTGATCGCGGTTGCCTTACCTGTTTCGGCTAAAGTGGGCTTCATCGCCTTTATCTTTACTTTGATAATGGGGGTTACCGTCGGTACCATTGCTGCGCTCAAGCAAAATACTTGGATTGATTACACCATTATGTCGACTGCGATGCTTGGTGTGGTAATGCCATCCTTTGTATTAGCGCCTGCGCTTATCTACATATTCTCGCTTCACTGGAATATCTTCCCTGCGGGCGGTTGGCAAGATGGTAGCTGGCAGTATTTAGTGCTTCCTGTTATTGGTATGTCGCTACTGTATGTTGCTACCTTTGCTCGTATTACGCGTGGTTCGATGATCGAAACCCTAAACAGTAACTTTATTCGTACGGCACGTGCTAAAGGTTTAAGTTACCGTTATATCATTATCAAACACGCTCTTAAGCCGGCACTTCTCCCTGTTGTTTCTTACATGGGTCCAGCTTTCGTAGGTATCATCACCGGTTCCGTTGTTATCGAAACCATTTTTGGTCTGCCTGGTATTGGTAAACTATTCGTTAACGCTGCGTTTAACCGTGACTACTCGCTAGTAATGGGTGTAACCATTCTGATTGGTTTCCTATTCATTCTATTCAACGCGATTGTAGATATTTTACTTGCAATGATTGACCCGAAAATTCGCTACTAACAGGGACGTTTGGTTATGTTAACGAAAAAAGAAAACCTAGAAGCGATTGAGAAATTCTCCGAAAACTTGGAGATTGAAGGTCGCAGTCTTTGGCAAGATGCTCGTATCCGTTTCATGCGCAACAAAGCGGCGATGGTGAGCTTATTCCTTCTTGTTCTAATGACGTTGGCGGTTATTATCCTGCCAATGATCGCACCGTACACATTTGATGATACTGACTGGTACGCGATGCACGTTGCACCGAATGCTGACCATTGGTTTGGTACTGACAGCTTAGGCCGTGATTTATACGTGCGTACGCTAATTGGAGGTCGTATTTCGTTGATGGTAGGTGTTATGGGTGCATTTGTAGCGGTACTGATTGGTACGCTCTACGGCGCAGCATCTGGTTTCATCGGCGGTAAAGTTGACCGCGTAATGATGCGTATTCTAGAAATTTTATACGCGGTACCGTTTATGTTCCTGGTGATTGTACTGGTAACATTCTTCGGTCGTAACATCATGCTGATCTTCGTTGCGATTGGTGCTATCGCATGGCTAGATATGGCGCGTATCGTACGTGGTCAGACTCTTAGTCTACGTAGCAAGGAGTTTATCGAAGCGGCACATGTGTGTGGTGTAAGCAACTGGAAAATCATTACTCGTCATATCGTACCGAACGTACTGGGTATTGTAGCGGTATACTCTACGCTGCTTATCCCAAGTATGATTCTAACGGAATCATTCCTATCATTCCTTGGTCTTGGTGTTCAGGAACCAATGACAAGTTGGGGCGCTCTTCTACAAGAAGGTGCACAGACAATGGAAGTAGCAATCTGGCAGCTGGCATTCCCAGCAGTGTTCATGGTTGTGACGCTATTCTGCTTCAACTACGTTGGTGACGGCCTGCGCGATGCGCTGGATCCAAAAGACAGATAATTAAAAGATAAGATTAAGGAAGCAATGATGAGCTTATTAGATGTCAAAGATCTGCGCGTCGAATTCACCACGCAAGATGGTATCGTAACCGCAGTAAACGATTTGAACTTCTCTCTCAACCAAGGCGAAACCTTAGGTATCGTTGGAGAGTCGGGATCAGGTAAATCTCAAACCGTATTCGCAATCATGGGCCTTTTGGCTAAGAACGGTATTATTTCTGGTAGCGCAAAGTTTGAAGGCAAAGAAATCCTAAACTTACCAGAAAAAGAACTGAACAAAGTGCGTGCGGAACAGATCGCAATGATCTTCCAAGACCCAATGACATCACTGAACCCTTACATGAAAGTGAGTGATCAGTTGATGGAAGTGCTTATGCTGCACAAAGGCATGGGCAAAGCGGAAGCATTTGAAGAATCAGTACGCATGCTGGAAGCGGTAAAAATCCCTGAAGCGCGTAAGCGTATCACGATGTACCCGCATGAGTTTTCAGGCGGTATGCGTCAGCGTGTAATGATCGCGATGGCGTTGTTATGTCGTCCTAAACTGCTTATTGCCGATGAGCCAACAACAGCACTTGATGTGACGGTACAAGCACAGATCATGGACTTGTTGAATGAGCTGAAATCTGAGTTCAACACAGCGATCATCATGATCACGCACGACCTTGGTGTAGTTGCAGGTTCGTGTGACAAGGTGCTGGTGATGTATGCAGGCCGTACTATGGAGTACGGCAACGTAAACGAAATTTTCTACAATCCAAGCCATCCTTATGCGGAGGGGCTGCTGAAGGCGATTCCTCGCCTCGATACTGAGGGTGAAATTCTGCCGACCATTCCTGGTAATCCACCAAACTTGCTTCGTCTACCGCCGGGCTGCCCTTATCAAGAGCGCTGTCACCGTGTGATGGATCGTTGTAAGCGCGAGGCGCCAATTCTGACACCATTTGGTGATGGTCGTCAGCGTGCATGTTTTTCTGAATGGGAGGCTTGGAACAAATGAACGCAGTAGACAAAAAACTAATTCTGGACATTTCTGAGCTGAAAGTTCACTTCAGCATTGCCTCAAAGTCGGCATGGCCGTGGTCAAAGCCTTCGAGCCTGAAAGCGGTAGATGGCGTGAACGTTCGACTATACGAAGGGGAAACGCTTGGTGTAGTAGGTGAATCAGGTTGTGGTAAATCGACGTTTGCTCGTGCCATCATTGGTCTGGTTGAAGCTACTGACGGCCAAGTAGTTTGGTTGGGTCAAGACCTTACTAAAATGAAAAGCGTTCAGCGCCGTGAGACGCGTAAAGAAATTCAGATGATTTTCCAAGACCCATTGGCATCGCTGAATCCGCGTATGACTGTTGGTGATATCATTGCTGAACCTCTTGAGACATTCTATCCAGAACTGTCTAAGCAGGAAGTGAAAGATCGCGTTAAAGAGATGATGGCGAAAGTTGGCCTATTACCTAACGTGATTAACCGTTACCCACACGAGTTCTCGGGTGGTCAGTGTCAGCGTATCGGGATAGCGCGTGCGCTTATCCTTAAGCCTAAGATGATCATTTGTGACGAGCCAGTATCGGCGCTTGATGTATCTATTCAAGCTCAGGTGGTTAACCTACTTAAAGAGATTCAAAAAGAGTTAGGGCTTTCTCTGGTATTCATTGCGCATGACTTGTCTGTCGTTAAACACATTTCAGATCGCGTTTTAGTTATGTATTTAGGTAATGCCGTGGAACTTGGCGAGGCCGAGGCTCTGTTTGCTGATCCTAAGCACCCATATACGCGTGCGCTGATGTCTGCGGTTCCGATCCCGGACCCGGATATTGAGCGCAATAAGAAAATCCAAATGCTAGAAGGTGATCTTCCTTCACCTATCAACCCACCGTCGGGTTGTGTATTCCGCACTCGTTGCCCACAAGCAACCGAAGAGTGTGCGAAGACAAAGCCAACCATTTTAGGTAATGACGTTCACGCGGTATCTTGTTTACACGTTAGTGTATAAATTCAGCCTGTGACGGGCTTAAGCGCGACACCTTCATCGGGTCGCGCTTTTTTTATGTGTCTGATTTATACATTCGAATTTCTTGAACATGATGTCCTAAGTTCGATGATTCTCTGTTTGATAGGAAACGCTAATATAGACACAAACAGAACAAGAGGAGAGCAATCATGGGTAAGTTGGTTGAAGGTGTTTGGCAAGATGTCTGGTATGACACAAAATCAAATGGTGGCAAATTTGTGCGCGAAGATGCCGGATTCCGTAACTGGGTTAAAAACGACCCTGATGCGGAGTTTACACCAGAGTCCGGTCGATACCATTTGTATGTCTCTCTTGCTTGTCCGTGGGCACATCGAACCCTCATTTTCCGCAAGCTGAAAGGTTTAGAACCACATATTGATGTCACGGTCGTTTGCCCTGATATGCTCAGCCAAGGTTGGCAAATGGGGCTTCCTGAGCCATTGTTTGGTCACACGCGCATGTATCAAATTTACACGCAGGCCAAACCCGATTACACGGGCCGCGTAACCGTGCCTGTACTTTGGGATAAAAAGACCAATACTATTGTGTCAAACGAGTCGTCAGAGATCATTCGTATGTTTAACTCGGAGTTCAATGCGTTAACAGGGAATCACGACGACTACTATCCAGAACATCTAAAACACGTTATTGATGAGTGGAACTATTTTGTTTATCCGAATGTCAACAACGGAGTGTATCGTTGTGGCTTCGCGACTACGCAAGAGGCGTATGAAGAAGCGTTTGATTCTTTGTTTAATGCGTTAGATAAAATCGATGCTCACCTAGCGACGCATCGTTACTTAGCAGGGAACACAATTACTGAGGCGGATTGGCGTTTGTTTACGACTCTTATTCGTTTTGATGCGGTGTATGTGGGGCATTTCAAGTGTAACAAGCAGCGCATCGCAGACTACGAAAATATACAAGGCTACTTAAAAGAGTTGTATCAAGTTGAAGGCGTCGAAGACACGACGGATTTCTATCACATTAAACGCCACTACTACTTCAGCCACACTGGGATTAATCCGACGCAAGTTGTACCTAAAGGGCCTGATTTAGACCTAAATACTCCTCATGGAAGAGAAAGGATTGGCTAGTTTGCTGCTTCCATCGCAAATGAAAAAGTACTTAACGGTTAGCAATGCCGTTAAGTACTTTTGTGTCATCTAAATACCGGGAGTAGGAAGTTTACTTTTTCATTCATCGCCACCTTACTTAGCGCGTACGATGTCCATCACTAGCTTTCCGTCCACTTTTACAGGACCGTCCTCTTTAGCGCCGAGCGTATACTCAAACACACCAGTCTTCATGCCACCTTTCTCTCCGTGGACCATTAACATCAGCATATCGCCTGATTCTACTGGTTCCATCAAAATTGCATTTACGTTTTCATTCTTTCCCATTTTTAACGGAGCGTAGCCGATAACAGGACCAGGCTTCATTGATTCGTCTGTTCGGTGGACAACCATCCACCCATTGTCATCAGCATGAGCCATTTCAGCGGTCACCGTTCCTCCGGACATATCTTGATCGACGCCTTTAATAATCGGGGCGGAAAAGCTGAATGAAGAAAAACTAATCAGAAACGCAGCTAAACCAAACTTTATCAGTGATGTATTGATGAAATCCTTCATATATATTCCTTAGCAGTCAATGAGTTTGTGCATTGCATTAGCTTTTACGTATTTCCTAGCAAAAAAGTTTAGCTAAAACGTAAATAATGTCGATAAATTGAACAGGGACCGTGCTGCTTTGGAGCCAATGCATTTTTTGGGAGTGGGTCAATCGGTGTAAGAACAAGCACGAGCAATGTCGATTAGGTATGGGGGGCGATAGGGAGAAAAGCTTTGTGCACCAGTAATTATAGGTTGTGCAGTGATTGGTACAAAAAACAAATAAGTGTTCTGGCCAGCAATAGAAAAAGCCCTCGACGAATCGAGGGCTTTGTATCTATATCCAACTAGATGTCAGAAGCGATTATTTAGCTTCTTGGTCTGCTTGGATAGCTGTTAGAGCGATGGTGTACACGATGTCGTCTACTAGCGCGCCACGAGATAAGTCGTTTACAGGCTTACGCATACCTTGCAGCATTGGACCGATAGATACTAGGTCAGCTGAACGTTGTACCGCTTTGTAAGTTGTGTTACCCGTGTTTAGGTCTGGGAATACAAATACTGTCGCTTTACCTGCAACTGGAGAGTTTGGTGCCTTAGAAGCAGCAACGTTTTCCATAATAGCAGCGTCGTACTGTAGAGGACCGTCAATGATAAGATCAGGACGTTTCTCTTGAGCCAGTTTTGTTGCTTCACGTACTTTATCAACGTCTGCACCCTTACCAGATTCACCAGTAGAGTAAGAGATCATTGCAACGCGTGGTTCGATACCGAATGCTGCTGCAGAGTCAGCAGATTGGATAGCGATTTCAGCAAGCTGTTCAGCAGTTGGATCTGGGTTGATTGCACAGTCACCGTAAACCAGTACTTGATCAGGCAGAAGCATGAAGAATACTGAAGATACGATAGACGCATTTGGTGCCGTCTTGATGATTTGGAACGGAGGAACGATAGTGTTCGCCGTAGTGTGAACAGCACCAGAAACTAGGCCGTCAACTTCGTCGTTCTCAAGCATCATTGTGCCTAGGAATACTGAATCTTGTAGCTTCTCACGAGCCACAACTTCAGTCATGCCTTTCGCACCGCGCAACTCAACTAGGCGAGCAACGTAGTTTTCACGAACAGCATCTGCATCGATGATGGTTACACCAGTACCTAGCTCAACGCCTTGTTGAGCCGCTACGCGACGGATTTCATCTGGGTTACCTAGAAGTACACAGTCTGCAATGCCGCGTTCAGCACAGATTGCCGCTGCTTTAACTGTGCGTGGTTCGTCACCTTCTGGAAGAACGATACGCTTACCTGCTTTACGAGCAAGTTCAGTTAGCTGGTAACGGAACGCTGGTGGGCTTAGACGACGAGACTTCTGAGTGCCTTCAGTCATCGACTCGATCCAGTTACCGTCGATGTGGCCAGCAACGTGTTCGTTGATGAACTCGATACGCTCTTTATCGTCTGCAGGTACTTCGATGCTGAAACTCTGTAGGTTTAGAGACGTTTGCCAAGTGTTACCTTGTGCTTTGAAGATAGGTAGACCAGTGTCGAATGCTGGTTTACATAGGCCTTCGATTTCGCTAGGGATATCGTAACCGCCAGTTAGCAGTACTGCACCAATATCCACACCGTTCATTGCAGCAAGAGAAGCAGCAACGATAACATCAGGACGGTCTGCAGAAGTAACAAGTAGAGAACCCGGTTTGAAGTGCTCAATCATGTTTGGCAGAGAACGTGCACAGAAAGTTATGCTCTTGATGCGACGAGTGTTGATGTCACCTTCGTTGATGATATCTGCTTTCAGGTGTTTAGCCATGTCGATTGCACGAGTCGCAATCAGATCAATGCTCCATGGCACACAACCTAGTACACGAATTGGAGAAGTGTTGAAAATTTCCATCACTTTCAATTCGTTTTGTTTCGCGCTGTCTGCATCGTCAAAGATTTCAGATAGGTCAGGGCGAGTACGGCCAGCTTCGTCAACAGGAGCGTTTAGCTTGTTGATGATAACACCAGAGATATTTTTGTTTTTAGTGCCGCCGAAGTTAGAACATGCTACTTCGATACGCTCTTTCAGTTGCGCAGGGTTATCAGTACCTGGAGTCGCAACTAGCACGATTTCTGCACCAAGTGTTGCCGCGATTTCCGCGTTTACTTGGTTTGCAAATGGGTGCTTACGAGTAGGTACAAGACCTTCGATTAGCGTAACGTCTGCGTCTTTGTTGATTTGGTTGTAACGTTCAACAACGGTTTCTAGCAGCTCGTCCATGTTGTCGTTACCGATTAGGCTTTCAGCAACAGACATCGCCATTGGTTCACCGATCTTCATATCGCTGTTACGACCAACGATAGTTGAAGTCAGATCTGGCTGATCACCACCTGAACGTGGCTGACAGATTGGCTTGTAGAAAGAAACTTTAACGCCTTTACGCTCCATAGCGCGAAGAACACCCATGCTAACGCTTGTTAGGCCAACGCCTGCGCTAGTAGGGATAAGCATAATAGTACGAGACATTCGTAGAGTACCTTTAGCTATTTGGGGGATAAAAGCTCAACTCTTATTCCATGAAGCTCGAAGAATAGGAGTTGAGCCCCTAAGAAATTCGTTTGAATGAAAATCTGGCTAGCCGAGTGGCTAGCCAGGAATTCAATTAAAGACCTGTCAGGCGAGCAGTGTCTTCAGCGATGACTAGCTCTTCGTTAGTAGAGATAACCATTGCAGGGATACGGCTGTTTTCAGTCGTGATAACGCCTTCGCCGCCGAAGCGAGCTTTAAGGTTAGCTTCGCTATCTACTTCGATACCGAAGATGCCAAGACGGTTTAGAACCATTTCACGGATAGGGCCAGAGTTCTCGCCGATACCGCCAGTGAAAGTGATTGCGTCTAGACGGCCTTCCATTGAAGCAGTGTAGCCAGCAACGTATTTAGCTAGACGGTGACAGAACACGTCCATTGCGCGTGTTGCTTCTTCTTTTTGACCGTAGTTGTCTTCAACGAAACGACAGTCAGAAGTCACTTCAGTTAGACCTTGAAGACCAGACTCTTTAGTTAGCATCGTGTTGATTTGATCAACAGAGTAACCTAGAGCGTCGTGTAGATGGAAGACGATAGCAGGGTCGATGTCGCCACAGCGAGTACCCATTACCAGACCTTCAAGTGGAGTAAGACCCATAGAAGTGTCTACAGATTGACCGTTCTTGATCGCACATACAGATGCGCCGTTACCTAGGTGACAGTTGATGATGTTTACTTCTTCAACTGGTTTGTTTAGTAGGCCTGCAACTTCACGAGTGATGAACAAGTGAGAAGTACCGTGCATGCCGTAACGACGGATACCGTGTTCTTTGTATAGGTTGTATGGAAGAGCGTATAGGTAAGACTCTTCAGGCATAGTTTGGTGGAACGCAGTGTCAAATACAGCAACGTTTTTCAGCTCTGGGAAGTTTTTCTTAGCCGCTTCGATACCGATGATGTGAGCAGGGTTATGAAGAGGTGCAAATGTTGCAGCGTCTTGAATACCTTTTAGAACTTCATCAGTAATTAGTGCAGATTGAGTGAACTGCTCGCCGCCGTGAACGATACGGTGACCGATTGCGCCTAGGTTAGCTTTAAGCTCTGGCTTAGAAGCAAGAATAGTTTCTACCATAAACGCTAGTGCTTCTTCGTGAGCTGCACCATTGCCTAGTTGAGCTTCGTGCTTGCCATCAAGTTTCCACTTGATGCGAGCTTCAGGAAGGTGAAGACACTCAGCAAGACCTGACAAGTGCTCGTCGCCGTTCTCGGCATCAACAACGGCAAATTTAAGAGAAGAACTACCGCAGTTTAAAACTAAAACTAGCTTAGACATGTATGACTACCTGTTATTCGTCTGATAAAAATCAGTTAAAGAATGAAAAATTAATCACAAGAATAGCCGATACCCAGAAGGCTGCGTACTAATCCTGGTCAAAAATTGTTCTAATTCCATATAAAGAAATAGTGATGAACCCTTCCATCACTATGATGCGATCCGTGCAGATAGATATCTCGGAGTTGCTTAAATTGTAAATAACAGCAACAATGAGATTGAGGGTCTGCAAAGGATAGCGATAATAAGCAATGATAACAAAAAAAATTTGAAAGAATATTAACTTTCATCAATTTTTTGTACCTTCAGTTGAAATGTTCAACTATTTTTTAGTGAGAGAGCGGTATGAGTAATAAAGTCGGATTGATCCATAGCCTGAAAGATGGCCAGAATTACATGGAGATCTGGCCGGTTCGTAAAGAGCTAAGCGCCATATTTCCGGAACAGCGTATCATTAAGGCGACTCGCTTTGGCATTAAAGTCATGCCAGCCGTTGCTGCGATCAGCGTACTCACTCAAATGGCATTCAACAATTACCACGCGTTACCTCAATCCATTGTTGTCGCCTTGTTTGCGATTAGCTTGCCACTTCAAGGCATTTGGTGGCTTGGTGCTCGATCCAACACGAAATTGCCGCCTTCTTTGGCCTCTTGGTATCGGGAGTTGCATCAAAAAATTGTGGAAACAGGTTTTGCCTTAGAGCCTGTAAAAGCTCGCCCTCGTTACAAAGAGCTTGCGATAATATTGAACCGAGCGTTTCGCCAGCTCGATAAATCGTCATTAGAGCGTTGGTTCTAATTTAAATTGTTTGAAATGGAGTGTGCACTGGCCGCTCCATTTTTGATCCTGCCTCTATTACTACTTTGACGGTCGTTGATGAAGCGAGCGAAGCTTTGTTTACCAAAGATTCTTTCCGGATGAAGAAGTCCCCCTGATCACAAATGTTGCTTTAGTGTTAAATCTTTCTTTTCTTTACTAAGACTTAGTAGTAATAATAAAAACAAGATGCGCAAGAAGTGCACAGTTATATGAACACAACAATACCGCCTTCAAACATTTGAATTCACGAGTCGATACACATATTGAAAGCTCGTGAAACAAGGACGAAGTCACATCAAGGAGTTATGATGAAAACGAAACGTTTATTAGCCACTGCCGTTCTATCAGCTACTGCTATTTTCTCTTCTACCAATGTACTGGCCGCCACTGCAACTGTCGCAGTTTCACAGATTGTCGAACACCCGGCGTTAGACGCGACGCGCCAAGGGTTACTTGATGGTTTGAAAGCGAAAGGCTACGAAGAAGGCAAAAATCTAGAATTTGATTATAAGACCGCACAGGGTAATCCAGCGATTGCGGTGCAAATTGCCCGTCAGTATGTCGGCGAAAATCCTGATGTGTTAGTTGGCATCGCGACACCTTCGGCGCAAGCTTTGGTGTCGGCTACTCGCTCTATTCCTGTTGTCTTTACTGCGGTAACAGATCCGGTTGGTGCGAAATTGGTTAAGTCGATGGAACAACCAGGCAAAAACGTAACTGGCCTGTCTGATCTTTCACCCGTTGCTCAGCATGTCGATCTCATCCAAGAAATTCTTCCTCAGGTGAAAAGCATCGGGGTTGTATTTAATCCCGGTGAAGCTAATGCCGTGACTTTGGTTGAATTACTAAAAGAAAGCGCAAAAGCAAAAGGCATACAAGTGGTTGAAGCGACCGCACTAAAAAGTGCTGATGTTCAGTCTGCGACTCAAGCGATTGCAGCGAAATCAGACATTCTTTACGCCCCAACAGACAATACAGTTGCAAGTGCGATTGAAGGAATGATTGTGGCAGCGAATCAAGCGAAGAAACCTGTATTTGGTGGCGCGACGTCGTATGTCGAAAAAGGTGCAATTGCAGGCTTAGGTTTTGACTACTACCAGGTTGGTGTACAAACCGCGGATTACGTGGCGGCGATTCTTGATGGTCAAGAACCAGGCAAGCTAGATGTAAAAGTCGCGACGGGCTCTGACCTTGTAATTAACGAAAGCGCAGCATCTAAGCTCGGTATCAAGCTGCCAAGTTCTGTGGTTGAACGTGCGACAAGCATGCAATAAGTAACGCTTTTTGGGGTAAAGACCGTCACGTTGGTTGGTAGACGCTTGCCCCAAAATTGATACTCGCCGGATTTCTCGTGTAGAGCATTCTGCTAGAGAAGAAGGGGAGTATACGTTAGAAGTCTTACGTTCAGGTTGGTATTAGCCAGCCTGAGCATGCAGAAAGGAGCAGTTATGTCTGCATTTGCTTTTTTTGGCGCACTCGAAATTGGCTTGATTTATGGCCTAGTCGCTCTGGGTGTGTATCTTACGTTCCGTGTTCTCGATTTCCCCGATTTGAGTGTGGATGGCAGCTTTCCAATGGGAGCGGCGGTGGCTGCAACGGCGATTGTCGCAGGTATTAATCCTTGGCTTGCGACAATAATGGCGATGATAGCTGGTAGTATGACGGGGTGGGTAACCGCTTTTCTGGCTGTTCGGTGTGGTATTTTACACCTGTTAGCTTCCATTCTTACCATGATCGCTGCATTTTCAATTAATATTCGTATTATGGGCAAACCTAATATGGCGTTGCTTGGAGAGGATACTATTCTCACTCCGTTTGAAGCATTGGGCGATGCGATGTTTATTCGCCCTCTGGTTGTTGGGGTCTTAGTTCTTCTTTCCGCTTTCTTTGTCATTCGCCTGCTGAACAGCGACTTTGGTCTTGGTTTACGAGCCACGGGTGTGAATGCGCGTATGGTTTCTGCGCAAGGGGCGAGCACTGGCTTTTATACCTACTTTGGCTTGGCTTTATCTAACGGTTTTGTCGGATTCGCAGGCGCGTTGTTTGCACAAACGAACAGCTTTGCGGATGTGACCTCTGGCGTGGGCACCATTGTCGTTGGTTTGGCAGCTGTGATTTTGGGGCAGACCCTTATTCCCGGGCGCAAGATTTGGGTTGCGGTGTTTGCGGTCATCATCGGTTCGGTACTTTATCGCCTTACAGTGGCTTTCGCTTTGAGCTCTGGCATGTTTGGTTTACAAGCTTCAGACCTCAACCTTGTTACCGCAGTATTGGTGGCTGTGGCGCTTATTGCCCCAAAGCTAAAACAGAGCATGAGAGCGAAACAACGCGTTACTGATGCTAAACAAGCGGCATCAAAAAATGGTTCTGGGGAGGCATTATGATCGAACTAAATAATATTCAGGTCACGTTCAACCCTGGGACGATTTTGGAAAATCATGCATTGAAAGGCGTCTCTTTAGAGGTTCCAGAGCATCAATTTCTTACCGTGATTGGTTCTAATGGCGCAGGAAAATCGACGTTGCTTGGTGCGGTGACAGGTGAGACGCCGATGATAGGTGGTCAGGTTATCATTGACGGCAAAGACGTCACCAAGCAGACGGTTGCCCAACGTGCGACGCAATGCGCCCGAGTGTTTCAAGATCCATTGGCCGGGACTTGTGGTGAACTGACGATAGAAGAGAACATGGCTCTAGCGCACATGCGTGGTAAAAAACGCAGCTGGGGGTTGGCGCTCTCTACTAAACGTCGCAAGCTGTTCCAAGAGAGAATTAGCATCCTCGGTCTTGGTTTAGAAGACCGCTTGGGCGATAGCATTGGGTTACTGTCTGGTGGACAACGACAAGCCGTTAGCCTTGTGATGGCGACGTTATCGGAGAGTAAGTTGTTATTGCTTGATGAACACACGGCTGCGCTTGATCCTCGTATGGCGGCGTTTGTTATCGACTTAACTAAACGTATTGTCGATGAGTTCGATTTAACAGTGATGATGGTGACGCATTCGATGAAAGACGCATTAGCATGTGGCGATAGGACCGTAATGCTTCACCAAGGTGAAATTGTGCTTGATGTGGCTGGAGAGCAGCGCACTAACATGCAAGTACCAGACTTGTTGGATATGTTCTCCAAAGTGCGTGGTGAAGAGCTGGCAGATGACAGTCTCTTGTTGAACTAAGCGGTATCCGACAAGTCACTACGCCTACTAAGTGTGATCCTCCTTGGGAAAATTGGCTGATATGTCAACTCGCAAGGAGGATTTCTTGTCTCTAATTCTTCAATAACATAGTGGCATATCCGATGACGAGGAGTGCCCATAATGAACCTGCCATTTATTTTTCATAGTCAAACTATTGATGGTTTAGCTTTTAATGACGAGCAAATTACAGTCAGACTGAAAACCGAGACATTGGATTTTGATTCCGTCTATGTGCGTATTGAGCCGGACAATGAAGAATATCTGGTCGACATGGCTCAAGTAGGAACAGCTGGTGAATTATTACTATGGGAGGCATCGTTTCGACCAAATCAAGATCGAGATGTCACACATTATGTGTTTAAGATCCTCAAAGACGGACAACAATACTGGCTCGATGCACGGGGTGTGCAAAAGCGTATTCCACCCAAAGAGTTCCACTTTAAGTTGAATGTAAACCATCAACCACCAAGCTGGGTCCAAGAGCAAGTTTTCTATCAAATCTTTCCTGACCGTTTTTCTGCTAGTAAAAGTGAGTCTGATATTCGCCACGCTTATGCTCAGTATGATTCTGCATCGATCGTCAAGGCGTGGGGAGACGCGGTAGGCTCTCACCAAAATACCGGGGCGCGTGAATTCTTTGGCGGCGACCTCAAAGGTGTGGAGCAAAAGTTGGACTATCTTGAACAGCTCGGCGTTACTGCGCTTTATTTTAATCCGATCTTTTCTTCACCAAGTAATCATAAATACGACACCACCGATTACTTCACTGTTGACCCTATGTTCGGCACCAATGATCAGTTTGCTGAACTGTGTGAGAAAATCCGTGGTAAGAATATGAAGATTGTCTTAGACGCGGTGTTTTACCACACATCAGTGCATCATCCTTGGTTTGATATAGAACGAAAAGGAGAAGGAGCGTATGGCAATCCGCAGTCAAAGTTCCGTGATTACTACTTTTTCGAAGGCGAAACCAATCACTACATTGGTTGGAAAGGCATTGGTAACTTACCGGTTCTGAACTTTGAAAATGAACAGGTGCGCGACTACATCTACCAAAGTGAAGAGTCTGTCATCAAGTACTGGCTGAAGCCACCGTACTTGGTTGATGGCTGGCGGTTTGATGTAATCCATATGCTTGGCGAATGGGACGGCGCGAAAAACAATGCTCATTATGTGGCAGCGTTTCGTCATGCGACTAAGTCAGTAAACCCGAATGCTTATGTGTTAGGTGAGCACTTTTTTGAAGCAACGCAGTGGTTGCAAGGTGATCAAGAGGATGGGGCGATGAACTACTACGGTTTTGCTCATCCAGTCCGAGCTTTTATCGCACGACAAGACATTATGTACGATCCAATCAACATTGATGGTTTGGAGTTTAAAGCGTGGTTGGACGAAGCCAGAGCAAAAATCCCATTTTCTAATCAGCTATCGCAGCTAAATCAACTCGATAGTCACGATACTGCTCGGTTTATCACATTGGTTGATGGTGATAAGTGTAAAATGAACATCGCGCTAGCAATGCTTATGACTTACGTTGGCACGCCTTGTATTTACTATGGGAGTGAAGTCGGTCTAGAAGGAGGGCTAGACCCGGATAATCGTCGTTGTTTTCCTTGGAATGAAATTGAAAGTTCACAATGGCTATCGCTTTACCAACAATGGATCAAGATACGTAAACAATGTAAGCCTTTACAGTCGGGCTGTATTCAATGGTTGCATTGCACTAACAACCAGTTGGCGTACGCACGTGTACTGGGTCGTGAAGCAGTCGTTGTTATGATTAATCTCAGTGGTAATGAATGTTCAATCGATTTACCTATGTGGCAACTGGGCTTGGAGGTTAGCCAAGTTATATCGTTGTTAGATGACACAGAACAGGTTGATTATAAAGGTCATATCTCTGTTAATATGTCGGCACAGAGCTGCAAATTATGGCGACTAAAGTGACACCACACTCTATATTGATTAAACTCCTTTAATATATAAACGGTCTCAAACAGCGCGCACACATTTGTTTGGTCTCTTGTTATCTGGTGCTGCATTGCATGCGTCACCAGATAACGAGTATCAATTTAATAGCAGTCATAAGAGACTATTGACCTTTCATATGCATGGTACTCAATGGTAAACCAAAGGCGATTTAGCCTCTCATTTGTCATCTTTTTTCCTCTGGCGTTATTTGTAGTGGTTTTACTCGTGACAACGAAAAATTACTATGATGCGGTTAACCGCTATATCGATTCTGAGTATTCGCGTATCGAGCGTGCAATGTCTCGCGGTATTAAAGTACTCACGGCTTTAGATTACAGCTTCACCAACTATACCAATTACGCTAACCCACTGTTTGAAGAACATAATTCTTTAGTCAAAGAAGGGCTTTGTTATCTTTGGCCTATAGATGTGTTATTACTCGAAAGTGTCTATAGTGAAGGGTTACCTGCGGTTGACCTTGATTATATGATCGTAGGGGACGAAAGCTTATGTCAGCAAGGTTCAACGATTAACCAGTTAGCTGAACAAAAGGCGGGTTTTGCGCCGTCATTGTCATTTCTGCACGATATTGAATCGCACATTGTTGGAATCCATTACATTGACAAGCGCGGTTACGTTATCTCCTCACCCGATACCTACGCAAAAAATTTCACAAGAGAGCTTTTGTCAACGCTAAAAGCCCGACCTTTTTGGCAAAAAACCGCGCAAGATAAAGTGAACATTACCTTGGCTGGACCAGGGCCTGTGTTGGACTCGATGGAAGGTCAAGTCATTAGTATGACGGTACCCGTCTATGAGAAAGGAGAACATCAAGGTGTTTTGTCTATTGATTTCGACATCAATACGCTCATGGCTTCGTCGCTAAGTCTTGTTGGTCAGTTTCATTTGGTTTCCAATTTACAATCCATTCCTTCAAACAGTACACGAATCAAACCAGTCGAATTAGAGCGATTGAGTGCGAGTCACAGCATGTACTACGAGTACAACCTTTGGGATGAAGCTAAGAACCTAGCGGTTTTTGAAAAATACAGCCTTATTGTCGCACTATTTATTTACGTGCTGAGTACCGTCGTCTTGTTCTATGTGAATATGCATAGCGAGCGACGTTACTTTAAAGAACTGGCAGCAAGAGACCCAATGACCAGTTTATTGAATCGTCGAGGTATGCAAACCGTGTGGCGTAATAAGATGACAAAAAAACAGGTTGCTTTGGCAGTGTTCGATATTGATAACTTCAAGAAGATCAACGACACCTATGGTCATGATGTCGGTGATTCTGCAATTCAGCTTGTTGCAAAATGTATACGTGAAAATATTCGCCATACCGATGTTGCCTCAAGGTTTGGTGGCGAAGAGTTCGTTTTAGCTATTTATGACGAAGATTCAGAAGGCATTAAACTCATTTTAGACAGAGTAAAAAAAGCCATAGATGAGCGCTCGATACGCGTAACGAAAGAAGGCTTTACGATCTCTGGCGGTGTGGTGTTTAGTAAAGAGAGCCGAGTAGAAAACTTTGATGAATTGTTTAAAGCGGCGGATGAAAAGTTATATCAAGCCAAAAGTACCGGCAAAAATAAGATCTGTTACTAGGATTTAGGTACAAAAAGGACGAGATATTCGTCCTTTTTGTGTTCGGGAATTATGCAACCTGAGAGTTTAAGTCATCGCGGTAGCGTTGAATATGCTCAACAATTGGTGCGGCTTTATTGAACGTTCTGATTTCTCTAAATAGGTCTTTTGCTTCAGGATAAGCCTGACGCAAATAAGAGAACCATTGTTTTACGCGGTTTGGGTAATACAAGCCTTTATCGCCTTTCATCTCAAACTTGGAGTAATAGATGAGCAACTCAACCACCTCGGGCCATGACATTGGCTGGTGGTTATGTTTTACCATATTGCCTAAGTTAGGGATATTGAAAGCGCCTCGGCACACCATCAAAGAGTTAACGCCAGTCGTTTCAATGCAACGTTGACCGTCTTCATAATTCCAAATTTCGCCATTCGCAATCAGTGGGATATCAAAACGTTCGCGAATTTGGTTGATGTAATCCCATTTTATCTCAGAAGCTTTATAACCACCTTGTTTAGTACGTGCGTGTACGGTCAATTCATTTGCGCCAGCAGACTGAATGGCATCGACAATTTCAAAGCAATCTTCAGGGTTCTCCCAGCCAAGACGAATTTTTGCAGTTACGGGAATGGCTTCTGGAACGGCTTCTCGACAAGCTTTAACCACACGGTGAATGAGCTCAGGATGCTGAAGTAGAGCAGCACCACCCTTACTTTTGTTGACCATTTTGGCTGGGCAACCAAAGTTTATATCAATACCTCTGGCGCCAAGATTTGCCGCTTTAATTGCGTTCTCAGCCATCCAGTTTGGTTCTTGTCCCAACAATTGCACATGTACTGGCACACCAGATGCAGTCTGAGAACCTTGCAACAGCTCTGGGCATAAACGGTGAAACACATGATCGGGTAATAGCTGGTCGATTACGCGAACAAACTCCGTAACACACAGGTCATAGTCGTTTATCTCGGTCAGGATTTGGCGCATCAAATGATCTAAAACGCCTTCCATTGGGCCTAGTACAACTCGCATAGCTTGCCTAATACAGTTTGGTGGTAAAAAGGAGGGCGATTGTAGCGATGTAAGTTAAGTTTGTCATTAAAAGAGTCGAAGCGCCCAATGCAGTCAAACACACAACGTTAGGTTACGTGCTTTTGAGCTCTGAGGTATAATGCCGCCAAATTTATGGGAAACCAGATGTCATGCAATACATATTGATTGAAAAAGGTGAAGTTCACGTCGATGAATCTTGCCTATTTATCGAAGGCGCAGTGTTAGCTGCGAATCTGACGACAAAACCACTCGCTCCTGAAAAGTGGTTAGAGCCGCTATTAGGTGAGGGATTCAAAGCGATTCAACCAGCTGTGGAAGAGCAAATTCACAAGCAGCATAACCGAATTCAACGAAACGAATATTCCGTGCTAGAGCTAACAGGCAAAGAACCTGAACAACTTGCTGATTTTGCCGAAGGCTTTATGTCTGTTTGGCCAATGATTGAAGAACAGTGGCAAGACGTTGAGCTCAATGATGGATTACAGCGTATGCTGCAAGCATTACTGACCACTTTGATGCTGGCGATCGATGAGCCAGCAACGCAGCAACAGATGCGTGACGCAGGTATTGAAACGCCACCGGCCCTGACAGATTTAGTCGACCAGCTTGATTTAATGGTCGGTGAAGTCGCGCTGGGCGCGGATGAGTTGATGGTAGGCAATAAAGCTCAAAGCCTAAACCCATTCAAAGGTATCGGGCGCAATGATCCCTGTCCTTGTGAGAGCGGAAAAAAATTCAAGCAGTGCTGTGGTCAATCACGCGGCTAAAGCGAATCGCCGCGCTATCCACTTAACAAAAAAGCCGACCAGATGGTCGGCTTTTTGTTAATTTTTACGCGTCAGTAGGATTAACGAATTGGATTAACGCGTTTTGCAGGGAAGAATTGTGCAATTACAATTAATGCCAAAGCGATTAAATTGCCTGCAAAAATTACTACTAACCATTGTGGCATTGATAAATCAAGGAGCTGCCACACAACCTTAGAGCAATCACCATATGCTTCAAACATCCAAGGAACCCACTGATTGAGCGGAGCCCAGCTAGGGAATGTGACGAATAAATCGCAAGTCGCGAATGGTGATGGATTAAACTGGTAGTCCACGTGCTGCATCGCAAGTAACAAACCCTTGTAAGCACTTAATCCCCAGCCTATCAAACCTAGCCAGCGGAAAATTGGGTTCTTGGGTGCCAATATACCAACCATTGCAGCGACGCCCACTCCCATCATCGCGACTCTTTCATAAATACACATGACACATGGTGCAAGCATCATGACGTGCTGAAAATAGAGGGCACATGCTTCAAAGAAAACGACGAATAGCAGAAGCAGTAGCCACGATAAACGTCCCTTTGAAAACTGGTTAAGTGAATTTAAAATAGTCACGTTTTTGTTCCTGTCTGAAATAGAAAAAGCTCTGAATACTCAGAGCTTTTTATCGTGGATAAGTTTCCTAATCAACTCAAATTTTAGTGACCACCGGATACTACGGGAGTCAGATCACCACTATGAGGTAAAATCCAACCAGCTTCGTAGAAAGAAGCTGTTGCAGGCTCTAGGAAGAACATGATTCCCATCAGACCGACAATCGCAAGAACGACGGTGTAAGGCAGCGCCATGATAACCATTCGACCGTAAGACAGACGAATTAATGGAGCGAGAGCCGATGTGAGTAAGAATAGGAATGCCGCTTGACCGTTTGGCGTTGCAACAGAAGGCAGGTTAGTACCAGTATTGATTGCCACCGCCAGTAAGTCGAACTGATCACGAGTAATGAGGCCCTCAATGAGTGCAGTTTTTACTTCATTGATGTAAACCGTACCAACGAACACGTTATCCGACACCATAGATAATAAGCCATTCGCCACATAGAACAGAGCTAGCTGAGTACCTTTATCTTCAACGGCAAGCACCGCATCGATGACTGGTTTAAACAGCTCTTGGTCAATGATTACAGCAACGATCGAGAAAAATACTGCAAGCAGTGCAGTGAAGGGCAGGGCCTCTTCAAACGCTTTCCCCATGGAGTGCTCTTCAATGACACCAGTAAATGCGGTCGCTAAAATGATCACAGAAAGGCCAATTAAGCCGACAGCAGCTAAGTGCAAAGCGAGTGCAACGATCAACCAAACCGCAATAAGACCTTGAACCCAGAGTTTTGCGACATCTTGATTTGTTCGCGTTTTACGCTCTTCACGGTCAAAATCGACGAGGATCTGACGAACGTTATTAGGAAGCTTCGCGCCGTAGCCAAACACTTTAAGCTTTTCAACTAAAGCACAAGTGATGAGACCACAGAAAAATACAGGTAGTGTCACTGGAGACATACGGATTAGGAATTCACCAAATAACCAACCCGCTTGGTCTGCAATAATTAAGTTTTGAGGTTCACCAACCATCGTGGTTACGCCACCTAAGGCAGTACCTACACCAGCATGCATCAACAAAGAGCGCAAAAAGGCACGATAGTTTTCTAAGTCATCACGCGTTAGTTCAGTGATCGTGTCATCTTGTGTATGGTCATGGTCACCGATAGGGTTACCAGACGCTACTTTGTGATAGATAGAGTAAAAGCCGATCGCCACGCTGATAACAACGGCGATAACCGTCAAGGCATCCAAAAATGCAGACAAAAATGCCGCAGCAAAGCAGAACGCGAGTGATAGTAGGGTTTTAGAGCGAATGCCAAGTAAAATTTTGGTAAAAATGAACAGCAATAGCTGCTTCATGAAGTAGATGCCCGCAACCATAAACACCAGAAGTAGCAGTACTTCGATATTTGCTACTAATTCGTGCTTAACTTGCGCAGGGCTAGTCATGCCGATAGCAATGGCTTCAATAGCAAGTAAACCGCCAGGTTGTAATGGGTAGCATTTTAATGCCATTGCTAGCGTGAAAATAAATTCAGCGACCAACAACCATCCAGCTACAAATGGGTTTATTAGGAAGAATACAATCGGGTTAATTATTAAGAAGGCTATAATGGCAACTTTGTACCAATCAGGCGCTTTACCAAGGAAGTTCTTGATAAAAGCGTTTCCGAGCGATATCGGCATGATAATTCTCTTTATAACAAAATTATGAATAGACACTACAATAGTGCTTAAGTATCTGTTTGTTAGACTTATTAACTAGTCTTTTAAAACAATAACTTAGTAAAACAACAATCCTTTGTTTATTGTAGTCTTGCCAAGTTACTTCCCCTGAACTCAAGCACCGCTCACTTTCGACCGCAAACTCTACACTCAGGCATTTATTAGTCAATAACAAAACGTGATGCTACCGACTAAAATGACTTTTTAAATGTAATAACGCGATCAAAACGGCGTTACTATACCATGAAAGTCTTAAAAAAATCCTCTTGGATTTTAAATGACGGTCAGTGACGAGAAAAGGCAAATTAAGAAAGAATATTAACTGTGATATACAAAGTAATTTTTCATATTTTGAATATAAAAATGTGACAAGGTTGTCTTTATTTCTCCGAGATTTGTGAGCTGTTTAATTAAATGAAAATTCATATTTTACTGCTTTCGCTCGCATGTTAGAGCCTCTTAAATTGACACAACATATAGAGTATTAACTCTATGTTATGGAGTCATTTCCACTATTGATCGTAAATTTTCTCAAACCGCTAAGTAGTGGTATGATGAGTAGTATCGACCCTCAGAAATCAATATTGGATAAAAAGTAGAATGGTCATAAAGGCGAAAAGCCCTGCGGGATTCGCAGAAAAATATATTATCGAGAGCATTTGGAACGGCCGTTTTCCTCCAGGCTCAATTTTACCTGCTGAGCGCGAGCTGTCCGAACTGATTGGTGTTACTCGAACGACTTTAAGAGAGGTTCTTCAACGACTAGCCCGTGACGGATGGTTAACTATCCAGCACGGCAAACCTACGAAAGTTAACCAATTTATGGAGACCTCTGGCCTGCATATTTTGGATACTTTAATGACGCTAGACGTTGATAATGCGACAAACATTGTAGAAGATCTGCTTGCGGCACGTACCAACATCAGTCCTATCTTTATGCGCTATGCATTTAAAGCGAACAAAGAGAGCTCTGAGCGTACAATTAAGAACGTAATCGAATCTTGTGAAGCTTTAATGAATGCGGCTTCCTGGGACGAATTCATCGCTTCTTCGCCGTATGCTGAAAAAGTTCTGCAGAATGTGAAAGAAGATAACGAGAAAGATGAAGCGAAGCGTCAAGAAATCTTGATTGCTAAAACGTTCAACTTTTACGATTATATGCTTTTCCAGCGCCTAGCATTCCATTCAGGAAATCAAATTTACGGTTTGATCTTTAATGGTTTGAAGAAGCTCTACGATCGTGTCGGTAGCTACTACTTCTCAAATCCAGCTTCTCGTGAGCTAGCTCTGAAGTTTTACCATCAATTGCTCGAAACTTGTGAAAGTGGCCAGCGTGAGCAACTACCAGTAGTGATTCGTCATTATGGTATGGAAAGTGCGTTGATCTGGAACGAAATGAAAAAGCAATTACCAACGAACTTCACGGAAGACGACAGCTAAGCGCTGACAAGTTGGATAAACGAAAACCGCAGTGCCTTAGGCCTGCGGTTTTTTTGTTTTTATTTATAAGTCGGCGACGAACCAAGCACCAATAATAAGGTATGGAACGTTTATCCTGCTAGTGAGAGTCTGGGTAACGGTAGATATAATGACTCTACGACATCTGAAAGGACATGGTCGTATGTATTGAAGATGGTCAATGACAAGTCCGATGTGACGCCATAAAGCTCTGCTTCTGTTAAGTCGACATGACTCCCTGTCACGTATTCATTTAGCGTCTGTATTGAGCGCGTGGAAGCAGGAGAGGTAATGCTAAGTGGAGCGATAACCGCTAGTTGGTTTAGCTTACGCATCATGACCGATGCATAGTTTTTGAAACGCTCATTTCCGCCTTGTTCTCCTAAATCTTGAATGCTGATTCGTAACTGAGTCAGGGTCTCCAAGCTATCCATAATGTTTTGCCAGTTCATGTGATACTCATTATGCAAGTCATCTCTTTGCTCAACCGCTAGCCATGCGATGGTTACTTCATCCATCAAAAACAAGCAATGACGAATTAACTTACCATGCTCCATCTGGTTTCTTGCAACACTATGGTCATTCCATTGTTCAAGTAGTTTCCCTACTTTAATCTGTAATACGCGATACATGGGTTTGTTTTCAAACCGTGATGTTTCGACTAAAAGATGCAGCTTGTTAGTCAGAGCATCATGAAGAGCGTCCAATTTTTGTTGATCGTTTTGTTGGAATTGAAGCGAGTAGTGAGTAGCAGCTCGGTGGTGTCTCAGAAGGTGAACAACATCTCGCAACAATGTTAACAGCTGATATTTGCGCGCATGTTGCTGCTCTCGTTTAGAAGATAAGTGATATATTCCAGCTAAAATAGCGATGGACAATAGTGTGGAAATCAAAACAAACATAACCAACTCCTTGTTAGTGTTTGGACCTAACAAGAAAGATTGCAGTTTTGATGCCACTAATTAACTTCTACTAAAACAGTGAGTTAGGCTTGTGACGGGAAAGATGCTGTACAAATTTGGTGCACAAATTCCCCAAAAGTGTGAATTCAGTCAAAAAAGTCCCCGCTGAACTGGCGAGGACTTTTTAAATTTGATCGTAAAGCTACAACTTACATTACACGCATGCCAGGTTGAGCGCCTTCGTGTGGCTCAAGGATCCACAGGTCGCTACCACCAGGGCCTGCCGCTAGGATCATACCTTCAGACATACCAAACTTCATCTTACGAGGTTTTAGGTTTGCTACCATTACCGTTAGCTTGCCTTCTAGCTCTTCAGGTCTGTAAGCTGACTTGATGCCAGAGAATACCTGACGAGTTTCACCACCGATGTCCAATTGGAACTTAAGCAGTTTGTTGGCTTTTGGTACTTCTTCACAAGAGATGATACGAGCGATACGCATATCTACTGCAGCAAAAGCATCGAACTCAATCTCTTCAGCGATTGGTTCTTTGTCTAGCTCGGTTTGGCTAGCCTTGTTCTTTTCCGCTTCAGCTTTCTCTTTCGCCGCCATTTCTGCCGCCGCATCTTCTTTAGACGCTTCGATCATCGCTTCAACATTCTTCGGATCGATACGGTTGAATAGTGCTTTGAACTTAGTGATCTCGTGGCCTGTTAGTGGAGCAGCGATGTTTTCCCAAGTTAGCTCTTGGTTTAGAAACGCTTCAGTACGCGCAGCTAGCGATGGCATTACTGGTTTCAGGTAAGTCATCAGTACGCGGAATAGGTTGATACCGACAGAACAGATGTCTTGTAGTTCCTGATCTTTGCCTTCTTCTTTTGCTACAACCCACGGTGCTTTTTCATCAACGTATTGGTTAGCTTTGTCTGCCAATGCCGTGATTTCACGGATTGCACGACCAAACTCACGCGTTTCGTAAAGCTCAGCGATACGGTCAGCAGCAGCAACAAATTCGTTGTAAAGTTCAGGCTCTGCAAAGTTGTCAGACAGTTTGCCTTCAAAACGTTTCGCGATGAAACCTGCGTTACGAGATGCCAGGTTAACGATCTTGTTAACAACGTCAGCGTTTACGCGCTGAGTGAAGTCTTCAAGGTTAAGATCTAGATCGTCGATACGGCTGTTTAGCTTCGCAGCGTAGTAGTAACGTAGACACTCAGGGTCTAGGTGCTCTAGGTAAGTGCTTGCTTTTACGAACGTACCTTTAGACTTCGACATTTTCGCGCCGTTTACGGTTACGTAACCGTGTACGAATACGTTGTTAGGCTTGCGGAAGCCAGAACCTTCTAGCATTGCTGGCCAAAATAGGCTGTGGAAGTAAACGATGTCTTTACCGATGAAGTGGTACAGCTCTGCTGAGCTGTCTTTTTTCCAATACTCGTCGAAATCTAGGTCGTCGCGCTTGTCACATAGATTTTTGAAAGAGCCCATGTAGCCGATAGGCGCGTCTAGCCATACGTAGAAGAATTTGTTCTTCTCACCAGGGATCTCGAAGCCAAAGTATGGTGCATCACGTGAGATATCCCATTGCTGCAAACCAGATTCGAACCATTCTTGCATTTTGTTCGCTGTTTCAGCTTGTAGCGAGCCAGAGCGAGTCCACTCTTTTAGCATGCTTTCAAACTGAGGCAGGTCGAAGAAGAAGTGCTCTGAATCTTTCATTACTGGCGTCGCACCAGAAACCGCAGATTTAGGATTGATCAGTTCTGTTGGGCTGTAAGTCTCACCACAGTTGTCACAGTTGTCACCGTACTGGTCTTCAGACTTACATTTTGGGCAGGTACCTTTTACGAAACGGTCCGGTAAGAACATCTCTTTTTCTGGATCGAACAGCTGAGAGATAGTGCGGCTAGAGATAAAGCCATTTTTCTTCAACTCAAGATAAATGTGTGACGCTAGCTCACGGTTCTCATCTGAGTGTGTGCTGTGGTAGTTATCAAAGCTGATATCAAATCCAGCGAAGTCTTTTTGGTGCTCTTCGCTAACTGCGGCAATCATTTCTTCAGGAGTAATACCCATCTGTTGCGCTTTAAGCATGATTGGCGTGCCGTGAGCATCGTCAGCACAGATGAAGTTTACAGTGTTGCCGCGTAGGCGTTGGTAACGAACCCAAATGTCCGCTTGGATATGCTCAAGCATATGACCAAGGTGGATCGAACCGTTAGCGTACGGAAGGGCACAAGTTACCAGCATTTTCCTTGACGGAAAGTTTTTTGGATCGTTTGCCATACTTAATATTCGCTTTTCTTGATAGGTATAAATAAATTTTGATGGATAATACTACCCCATGAACTGACTAACTCCAAGGTGTCAAACTGCGGAATGCCTTAGTTTTTTTGGGGTTCTGGTTGAGCCTGGACGGTGGTAGCATGACATCTAAAAGGAGGGCTTATGCATCAGTTCACTTCAAAGCAAGATTTTTGTCACTGGTTTAACCAATTCCAACATCCACAGTTGGTGGAAAACTGGGCAGATATTCATGGCGCAATTTCGATTACGACACAGGGTTCTATTGATATAACGTTGCCATTCGCAAGTAATGAGCTTCAAACCGTACTGCATGACTGGATCAAACAGCAGCAAGCCTCGGGTAAAGTGGCTGAATTCCCATTTAATATTCGCCTTGGAGTTAAAGCTTTAGAAACTCAAGTGGCTAACTCGGTTAAGGGTGTTAAGAACATCATTGCCGTCAGTTCTGCGAAAGGTGGCGTTGGTAAATCTACTACCGCAGTTAACTTAGCGTTGGCGATTGCTCAATCTGGGGCGAAAGTGGGATTGTTGGATGCAGATATCTATGGTCCGTCTGTACCTATGATGTTGGGGCAAGAAGATGCTAAACCAGAAGTTCGTGATGGCAAGTGGATGGAACCCATTTTTGCTCACGGCATCTATACTCATTCTATCGGTTATTTGGTGGATAAATCAGAAGCGGCGATATGGCGCGGTCCAATGGCTTCAAAAGCATTGTCGCAGTTATTAACTGAAACAGATTGGCCAGATTTGGATTATTTGGTGATTGATATGCCGCCAGGAACGGGGGATATTCAATTGACTCTGTCACAACAAATTCCGGTAACAGGTAGCGTGCTAGTCACAACGCCGCAAGATTTAGCCCTTGCCGATGCAAGGAAGGGAGCGGCAATGTTTAACAAAGTCCATGTCCCAGTCATTGGTGTTGTGGAAAACATGAGTTATCACATTTGTAGTCAATGTGGCGCGAAAGAGCATATTTTTGGTATGGGCGGAGCTGAAAAAATGTCGCAAGAATTTGGCTTAGCATTGTTAGGACAAATTCCGCTTCATATCTCTATGAGAGAAGATATTGACGCTGGCGTGCCAACGGTAGCAAGACGCCCAGAAAGTGAGCATGCAGGGTATTATAAGCAACTTGCCGATCGCGTATGTAGCACGATGTTTTGGCAAGGCAAAGCAAAACCAGATGCGATTAGCTTTACAATGGTGAACTAAGTTTACTATGCCTGTTGGTTGATAATTGCACATTTTAACGTTTGCTCGGAGGTTAATCCTCTGAGCAGGCAGAAACTTATGACTAAACCCTAATTCCAACTAGTAACTATGGGGTGAACTCCCTATAATCAGGCAGTTTATCTTTTTATGTGACTAGAAATCATCATCGGGTGCAAACTAATGTCTGATAATAATCAATGCGTCATCGTAGGTATTGCTGGCGCTTCTGCTTCTGGAAAAAGTCTGATCGCGAGCACTATTTATAATGAGCTTCGCGCGAAAGTAGGCGATCATCAAATCGGTGTCATCACGGAAGATTGCTACTACAACGACCAAAGCCACCTAAGCATGGAAGAGCGAGTAAAGACGAACTACGATCACCCGAGTGCGTTGGACCACGACCTACTGTGTGAGCACCTAGAAAAATTGGTACGTGGTGAAGCAGTAGAAGTGCCTGAGTACAGCTACACTGAGCACACAAGAACAATTAACACCACCACAATGACACCTAAAAAGGTGATCATTCTAGAAGGTATCCTTCTTCTTACAGACCCTCGTCTTCGTGATTTGATGCATGCGACAGTATTTATGGACACACCGTTAGATATTTGCTTGCTTCGCCGTGTTAAGCGTGATGTGGAAGAACGAGGCCGAACTATGGAGTCTGTTCTTAAGCAATACCAACAAACAGTACGTCCGATGTTCATGCAGTTTATCGAACCTTCTAAGCAATATGCGGACATTATTGTTCCTCGCGGTGGTAAAAACCGTATCGCAATTGATGTATTAAAAGCTCACATTGCAAGACTTTTGAAAGCTTAAGCCTATAGACGGCTATATCGCTTTATTTTTAAGAGAAGAAGTGGCACCTTAAGTGCCACTTCTTTTTTTGTTTTTAAATTAGTCAGTTGCAGGTTAAAACCAGACACTTTTCACGCTTTTGTGGAACTGTCAGCGGTAAATGGAGTCTGCGCTTATAATTGTAAAAACACTCGAGCAAGGAAAAACAAATGAAGAAACTGCTCTTAATTCTAGCAATACCGATTGTGGTCATTTTGGTCGCAATTTTAGCGTTAACCATCTTCGTCAATCCGAATCAGTTTAAACCCCTTATTGTTGAGCAAGCGCAAAAGCAAACGGGATTAGAGTTGGTGATTGAAGGGGATATCAGTTGGCAATTTTTCCCATCGATTGGCTTTGAGTTGGGACATACAGAATTGCGAAATCCACAAGGCTTTAGTAAACCCAATTTATTCAAAGTTGATACCGTTGGTGTAGACATCTCTGTTATGCCACTTTTTAGTCAACAGCTTGAAATTGGAAACGTCACGCTTGATGGTGCTGAGTTCTACATTGAAACCAAGAAAGATGGCAGCAAGAATATTGATGCATTGACGAAAGCCCAAACACAACAAGCAGAACAAGAGAGCAATGCTGCGCCTACGCAAAATGGTGAAACGCAAACTTCTGGTTCTGATTGGAGTATTAATCTTGCTGGCGTTACTGTTTCTAACGGTTCATTAGAAATGCAGGATAAGCAAGCCGGTAGTTACACCAAACTTTATGATATTTCATTAAACCTTTCCGAATTCGCTTTTGACAACTGGACAACGGCTGATTTTGGCGTGAAGGGCGAAATGAACGACCAAAAGTTCACAGCGAAAGGTCAGGCCGACTTTAAGCTAGAAAAAGGTTTGGCAAACTACGCGCTAAAGAACATCAACTTTGATGCGACATACTCTGACCCTGCCAATAAAATTGAATCGGCAACGATCGGTTTAGACACGTTTGAATTCGATAAAGTAAATAACCTGACTTATGCCATTAAGGGTGTCGCTGGTGGTATGAAGTTAGATATGCAGGGTGCTGGTCAACTTAGCGTGGACAAGGCTATCAGCAAAGTACAGTTGGATAAGTTAACTCTTAAATCGACTTTTGAGGGTGATGCTTTACCTCAGTCCCCGATGAAAGTCGACATGGTGTCTGATCTGTCTTTCGACCTAACGAAAAACCATCTGAGTTTTGTTCTAGAGAAGTTAACAGCGAATGCTATCGCCCTAGATGGTAAGGCAGATGTGACACTCGGTGATATTCCTAAAGTACGCTTTGCTCTCCATAGCCCCAATATCGATCTTGATGAGTTTTTAGGGTTAGATAAGCAAGCTGCCGAAGGTAATAAGCCTGCTTCTGGTGGCGAGAGTGCTCCTGCTGGACCTGAGGTTGAGCCTGATTTGTCTGCGTTGAAAACGTTAGATGTAAAGGGTGACATTACCATCGACAAATTCAAAGCGGCAAATGCGAAGATGGAAGCGGTAAAAACGAGCTTCACTGTAAATCGTGGCGTGTTTGAGCTTACATCTTTTAGTTCGAAGTTGTACCAAGGCTCAATCTCAGCGACAGCGAAGTTAGATGCACGCCAATCACCAGCGACTTACAGTGTTAAAAAGTCAATCAAAGGCGTGAAAGTTCAACCGCTACTTATAGACGTTGCTGAAAACGACAAACTTGAAGGGACAGGTAACATTGATGTGAATGTTACAGGTAAGAGTCTCACGCCTACCGGTATCAAGAAGAATCTATCTGGTACGGTTGTTATCAATTTTGCTGACGGTGCGGTGAATGGCATCAACGTTGCTCAGTTGATTCGTGAAAACTATGCGAAATTTAAAGGGCAAAAAGTTGAAGGCACCAATGAAGCTAAGAAAACAGACTTCAGTGCGATGACGGCGACATTGAAACTCAACAAAGGTGTTGTATCAACGGATAATATGCAAGCTCAGTCTCCATTGTTACGTGTTCGTGGTAAAGGTACCGCAAACTACATCAATGAAACAGTCGACTTTACTATCAGCACGTCAGTTGTAGGCAGCCTAGAAGGCCAGGGCGGTAAAGATATAGATGAGCTGAAAGACATCACGATTCCAATCAATGTGTCTGGTAAGTGGGCAGATCCTAAATTCAAGCTCGTATTCGATGATGTTCTGAAGCAGAAAGCTCAAAAAGAAATCGATCGTGGCGTGGAGAAGCTAACGGACAAAATCAAAGACGAGAAAACCAAAGATGCGGTCGATGGTTTATTGAAGAATCTTTTCAACTAACCGTGCGTGAAAACCAAAAGGGTTGGCATTTTGCCAACCCTTTTTAAATTACTCTGCGAGTGTTACCAATCGACGCCTTTGAGGGCTTTTACGCCAGATTCAAATGCGTGCTTTACATTTTTCACTTCAGAAACGGTATCGGCCATTTCAATCAGGGTTCGATGTGCGCCACGCCCAGTAATAATAACCGACTGCATTTTAGGTCTGTTGCTCAGTGCTTCGACCACTTCGTCTAAGTCGATGTAGCCGTAGCTCACCATATAAGTTAGCTCGTCAAATAAGATGACATCGATAGAGTCGTCTTGCAGCATGCGCTTACATTCTTGCCATACGCCTTGCGCTGCTTCGGTATCAGCGGCTTTGTTTTGAGTTTCCCACGTAAAGCCGGTTGCCATTACTTGGAATTCAACGCCGAGTTTCTCAAGTAGGTTGCGCTCACCGTTGTCCCAAGTACCTTTAATAAACTGCGCGACAGCACAATTCAAACCATGACCCACTGCGCGTGCGATCGTACCGAATCCTGATGTCGATTTACCTTTACCATTTCCGGTAATGATCAGTAGCAGACCTTTTTCCTCTTGAGCAGCAGCGATTTTTGCGTCTACCTGTTCTTTGACTTTTTGTTGGCGAGCTTTATGGCGTGCTTCTTTATTTTCTTCGATAGACATAATACTTCCTCAATTCCTTTTCGTGCTGTGCCCAAGCTAATTTGGGTTCATTGATTTATCTCGCTATGATAGACCAACATATCGTGAAGAAAAACCACCGATAATTCAGGGAATAAAATGAAGAAAATACTTGTTGTTTGTATGGGAAACATTTGTCGGTCACCAACTGGAGAGGCAGTGTTAAGAGCGAAAGCTCAAAAGCTAGGCGTTGAAGTAGAGGTTGATTCGGCAGGTACAATTGGCTACCACGCAGGAAACCGACCGGATTCAAGAGCGATGGCAGCAGGAAAGCAGCGAGGTTATTCTTTTAAAGGAATGCAAGCGCGCCAAGTCACCATTGATGACTTTGAAAAGTTTGACCTTATATTAGCCGCAGATAAAGCAAATTTGGCCGATTTATTGGATATTTGTCCGTTGAAGTATCGACACAAAGTATCGTTATTTTTAAGTCATTCTGAGTCAGGTTACGACGAAGTGCCGGACCCATATTATGGTGGGGAAGATGGCTTTGAACTGGTGCTTGATTTAATCGAAGAGGCATCAGAGGAGATTTTGAAGAAGCTATAATCGCCGGGCTTGAAGACAATAGGAAAAGGGATGAGCTGAGCCCATCCCTTTTTATTTGTATTAACCCGCTAAAATGTCGGTTGCCACTTTGTAGCTTGGGTCTTCCTTCACATTTATTTCAACCAAGCTGCCCGCTTTATCTAAAAGCTTGCGGCAATCTGGACTTAGGTGGCGAAGGTGTAGTGTTTTACCTTGAGAGTTGTAACGCTCTGCTAGCGTTTCAATCGCTTCAATTGCGGAGTGATCCGTCACGCGAGAGTCTGCAAAATCGACAATCACATCTTTTGGATCTTCAGGCGCGTTAAACAACTCCAAGAAGTTAGCGGCAGAACCAAAGAAAATAGGACCGTGAATCTTGTACTCTTTTGAACCTTCCTCGTTTAAGCACGTGTCGGCATAGATATGCTTAGCGTGTTGCCATGCAAACATTAATGCAGAAACAATAACACCAACCGCTACGGCAACGGCTAGGTCAGTAAGAACAGTAACAACGGTTACAAGAACAATAACGAAGAAGTCTTGCTTCGGTACGCGACGCGCTAGTTTAAATGTTGCCCATTCGAATGTACCAATGACAACCATGAACATCACACCAACCAGAGCAGCGAGTGGGATCATTTCAATTAACGAAGAAGCGAATAAGATAAACATCAATAGGGCGATAGCCGCAACGATACCAGATAGACGGCCGCGACCACCTGAGTTTACGTTGATCATCGACTGACCAATCATCGCACAACCACCCATTGCGCCAAACACAGAACACGTCATGTTTGCCATACCTTGACCGATACATTCGCGGTTAGATTGACCACGAGTATTCGTCATCTCATCTAAAACTGTCAGTGTTAGTAGAGATTCAATTAGACCAATGGCCGCGAGAATGATCGCGTATGGAAGAATGATTTGTAGTGTCTCTAGTGTAAATGGTACCGCAGGAATAGAGAAGGTTGGTAGTGAACCTGCGAGTGTTGCAGCTTCATCACCAGACATTGTACGCAGGAAGTCAACAACAGTGCGAGTTTCCAGATCCAAGCCAACCACTAAAGCCGTCACCGTTACGATCGCAACAAGTGAAGAGGGTACAGCTGTTGTGATTTTTGGTAGAAAGTGAATGATTGCCATAGTCAGCGCAACCAAACCAAGCATTAGCAGCATCTGGTCTTGTGGTAGCCAAGTAAGCATGCCGTTGATGTCTGGCGCTTTAAACTGACCCAACTGAGCTAGGAAGATAACAATAGCCAGACCGTTCACAAAACCGATCATCACAGGGTGAGGTACGATACGGATGAACTTACCCAATTTAAACATACCAGCGGCAATTTGAAGAATACCAGCGAGCATGATGGCTGCGAATAGGTACTGGACACCGTGAGTCGCGACAAGCGAAACCATTACGACTGCCATGGCACCTGTTGCACCAGAAATCATGCCAGGACGACCACCGAAAATGGAAGTAATAAGACCAACGATGAATGCAGCGTAAAGACCGACCATCGGATCTACGCCTGCGACGAACGCAAATGCGACAGCTTCAGGAACCAATGCTAGCGCAACGGTTAAGCCTGATAGCACATCATTTTTTACGGAGTGCTTAGAAAATTGGGGAAATTCGAACATGTTTGTTTTTAAGTTCTCTTTGCAATGAGTTAAACCCGACACATATTCGTATTTGCACAAGCCACTGGAAGGTTGATTTTTAATCAAACATTGCAGTGTAAACCGTAGTATTAAAAGAGCAGCATCAGAATGGTGTCGAAAACTTGAGTCGGCGCATGCTACCGAAAAGTGTGATTAAGTTCAAGAATGATACGAATAATGGCGTACAAATGTGATCACGAATTGGTATTTATATGAACAATTTATTGGGCAAATATGAAGATAAAAAAGGCTACCAGATGGTAGCCTTTAATTTATTTATGCCGTTAAGCAGTTGAACGTAATGATTTAGCCTAGTTAAAGTTAGGCTTTGTCATCTCTGCCGATGCACGGTTTTTAGCCACTTGGCTACCTGCACCTTTAGCTTGGTAACGTTCGGTTTTGAACGGCGCTGCTGCAACCGTGATTTCGCGTAGCTCTTGAGGGCCAGGTGCTTTCGTCATCGGTGCGCTAGCGTTTAGCTTAGCAGCAACTTTAATGGCTTCGACTTTAGGCTCTGGTTTATCTACTGGCGCTTCGGCTACAATCTCTTTTGCTGCTTCAACGATAGGCTCTTCAGTAGGTGCCGTTTCTACAATGGCATCAACCGGTTCAGCATGTTCAGTTACAGGAGTTTCAACGATAGGCTCTACCGATGCTGTTTCTACTACTGCCGATTCAGCTTTTTCTGCGATTACTGTTTCAACAACAGGTGCTTCTACTACTGGAGCTTCCACTTTCGCTTCAACGGTTTCTTGAACCTTGTGTTCAACAACTGGCGCATCTGTTACGACAGGTTGCTCGCGACGAATAATCACTTTACCCATTGCCATTTCTGGACACGCAAAGCCACCTTGGATTGTAGGTACTGCTGCTACAGCTTCTTCCTTAACTCGCTCTTCCTTCTTAGGTGCTGGTTTCGGAATGTAACGTGGCATTACTTTACCCATAGCCATTTCAGGAGAAGCGACACCTCCCTTACGTAGGCGGAACGGGTTAGGGCGGCGATCACGGCCACGGCGACGACGCTGGCCGCTTGCACGCAGGTGACGTGGCGAACGACGATTACGACGTTGCTTAGACTCTGCTTGCTTGTTGTCTTGCTGTGCCTCTACCGCTGCTTCTGTTGGCTTTTCAACTTTAGCTTCAACCGTTTCTTGAGTCTTAACCGCTGTTTCTTCGGCTTTCTTCTCAATAGCTTCTTGGTCCTTAACGCGTACAGACTTGTTCAATTTGCGACGTTGGCGGCGCTCTTTCACTTTTTCTGCTTTCGCATTTTGCTGCTTCGGTTTGCTCTCTTCTGGTTTTGTTTCAGTACGAGCTTCCGCTGCTAGCTGCAGACCTTTTTCCGCTACTTTTGCGTTTGCTTTCTGCTCTTGGGCTTTATCTGCCTGTTGAGCTTTAGGTTTACGCTTTTGGTTACGGTTTTGCGGTTTATTTGTTTGTTGTTGAGCTTCGTTTTGCTCATTAGCCTGCTCATCACGAGGCTTACGACGACGTCGGTTATCGCGATTGTCGCGGTTATCACGATTATCACGCTGGTTGTTATTGCGACGACGATCGTTGCGATCACGTTTGTTACGTCGATTATCGCGATTTGGTTTTTTCTCTTCCTGAGGTTTCTGTTCTTCTTTTGTTTCTTCAGAACCACCGAATAGGAAGCTACCAAGTGCTTTAAACAGACGGCTGAACAATCCAGGTTTCTCTTCTTGTTCAACGTTTTGTTCTTTCTTCTTCGCCTCAGGAGCTGGTTTAGCTGCTGGTGCAGGTGCGGTTTGAGACGGAGCAGCAAAGCCTTTAAGAACTGGCTCTTCAATTCGTTTTGGTTTTACGTCAACTTCCGCTGGCTCTTTACCTTCTGCTTCTTTCATTGCTTCCAGTTTCTTAGGAAGTAAGTAAGAAATCAGATCGAACTCTTCGCCTTCACGAACACGGATAACTTCAAAGTGCGGTGTTTCCATATCAGAGTTAGGAACAACCGTAATTTTCACTTCTTGAATGCGTTCGATATGGTTTACTGAACGACGTTTTTCGTTCAATAAGTAAGAGGCGATTGGCACAGGTACGACTGCAAGTACTTGTGCTGTGTTGTCTTTTAGCGCTTCCTCTTCAATTAAACGAAGTACAGAAAGTGCTAGAGATTCGTTGTCGCGAACGACACCAGTTCCGCTACAGCGAGGACAGATGTGATGGCTTGCTTCTGCAAGAGAAGGGCTCAAGCGCTGGCGTGACATCTCCAACAAACCAAAGCGAGAAATACGACCGATTTGTACACGAGCGCGATCAAGACGAACGGCTTCACGTAGACGGTTTTCTACTTCTCGTTGGTGGCGAACAGGTGTCATATCGATAAAGTCGATAACCACTAAGCCACCCAAGTCACGTAGACGTAACTGGCGAGCAATTTCGTCGGCTGCTTCTAGGTTCGTGTTTAGGGCTGTTTCTTCAATATCACCGCCCTTGGTTGCACGAGCAGAGTTGATATCGATAGACGTTAGTGCCTCAGTCGGGTCAATAACAATAGAACCGCCAGATGGCAGACGCACTTCACGTTGGAAAGCCGATTCAATTTGGCTTTCGATTTGGTAGTGGCTGAATAGTGGAACTTCGCCTTCATATTTCTTAACGCGGTTAAGGAAATCAGGGCGCACCAATTGAATGTGCTCTTTTGCACGTTCGTAGATGGTGTTGCTATCAATTAAGATTTCGCCAATATCACGACGCAAATAGTCACGGATTGCACGAACGATAACGTTACTTTCTTGGTGGATTAAGAATGGAGCAGGGTTAGAGTCCGCTGCACCTTTGATTGCACCCCAGTGGTTAAGTAGTACATTCAAATCCCACTCAAGTTCTTCAGCACTCTTGCCAACGCCAGCAGTACGTACGATTAGGCCCATGCCCTGAGGCAGTTCCAAAGTACTTAATGCGGCTTTTAGTTGAGTACGCTCGTCACCTTCGATTCGACGAGAAATACCGCCAGCACGAGGGTTGTTAGGCATCAGAACAAGGTAACTACCAGCAAGAGAAATGAAAGTAGTAAGAGCAGCTCCCTTGCTTCCACGTTCTTCTTTTTCCACTTGAACGATAACTTCTTGGCCTTCCGTTAGCACTTCTTTGATGCTTGGACGACCTTGGTAGGTGTAACCTTCAGGGAAATATTCGCGGGCAATTTCTTTGAGAGGGAGGAAACCGTGACGCTCGGCGCCGTAATCAACAAATGCGGCTTCTAAGCTTGGTTCGATACGTGTGATACGCCCTTTGTAGATATTCGCTTTTTTAGATTCATGTCCTGGACTCTCGATATCAAGATCGAAAAGTCGCTGGCCATCAACCAGAGCGACACGCAACTCTTCTTTTTGAGTTGCGTTAATTAACATTCTTTTCATTGAAAATTCTCGTTGTCTTTTCTTTTATATCTTTCTTGTCGACTTGCCACTGTTTTTTCGCTCTTTCACGGTGCCTGATCCCATGGCTTGTATTTTGCAGCCTCCCGGCTGGAAGGGGATGCTCTCGGGCACTTCAGTCATCACAAGCCTCTTGTGGTTTCTGTTGGAAACGTAGACTTGTGACCCGCTATTTGGGCGGTAGGTACTCAACGTGAATATGCGAGGAGTAGGGTGGCAAGAGTGTTGAATTCGATGTGTCTCACGCCAATGCTGCACTCGACCTTCAACGATCTACTCACATTGCTTGAGGATAAATGATTGGTAATGAATAAAATGTAACCAAACCTTCCTTAGCAGCTGTGAACTATAGCAGTGCGCGTGGCTATCAGCAATCTGCTTTCACGCAAACGATAGAAAATTTGCCGCTAAACTCAAAATTTCTATTTTATAACTGGCTGTTTCATAAGCAATTGAGATGTGCAAACTGTTCAAGACAGAAAACAAATTGAGAACTTGATTGAGAGTTTTAATAATTTAAACAAAAGCTTGGCGAAATTTAGACCAGTATGTGCCACGGAGTGTTTCTTTTACGACAAGAATAATGTGAAGTCGCACGAAATTGAGTTTACAATACCGCCCATGAACGAAATAAGAACAAAAGTCCAGTTCGTCGATATCGACGAAGATATGGCGGGTCAGCGCATTGATAATTTTTTGCGCAACCAATTAAAAGACATTCCTAAAAGCATGATTTACCGAATTGTGCGTAAGGGCGAAGTGCGCGTAAATAAAAAGCGTATAAAAGCAGAGTACAAGTTAAAAGCAGGCGATCTCGTTCGTATTCCACCGGTGACCGTCGAGAAAAAAGATGACGATGTCGCACCAAGTACGAAACTTAACAAAGTCGCTGAGTTGGAAAATATGATTATCTTCGAAGATGATCATATGTTGATTCTAAACAAACCATCTGGCACCGCTGTGCATGGTGGCAGTGGTTTAAAGTTTGGTGCGATTGAAGCGCTTAGGGCTCTGCGTCCTCAAGCTCGCTTTCTTGAACTTGTGCATCGTATTGACCGTGATACTTCAGGGATTTTGCTGGTTGCTAAGAAGCGTTCTGCACTTCGTCACTTGCAAGCCCAGTTTCGTGAAAAGACAGTAAAGAAGTTTTACTTAGCTCTTGTCATGGGGCAATGGAAAAGCAGTTGTAAGGTTGTGAACGCGCCACTGCTCAAAAACGAAGTGAACAGTATTGTTCGTGTTAACCCTAATGGTAAGCCGTCAGAAACGCGTTTTAAGATTTTGGAAAAGTTCGAACAAGCTACATTGATTCAGGCGAGTCCGATTACTGGTCGAACTCACCAAATCCGAGTTCATACGCAATACACTGGTCACCCAATCGCTTGGGATGATCGCTACGGTGATCGTCGCTTTGACGCTTACACAGGTCAAGTTGGTTTAGATCGTTTGTTCCTACACGCGGCAAACATCAAGTTCCAACACCCATCAAATGATGAGTGGATGGAAATCAACGCACCGATGGAACCGAAACTAGAAAAAGTGTTGGCGGGTTTAAGAAACGCGTAACCATGTTTTCCTCGCGGATGCAAAAGGGAGCCTGTGGCTCCCTTTTATCGTATTTGGGTTAAAGGACATCGAGTCCTTGAACATGCAACATATCAATCAAATCAATCAATGGTAGTCCGACAAGTGTGTTCGGGTCTTTACCAACTAATTTCGTAAACAAGCAAATTCCCATGCCTTCGCTTTTAAAGCTGCCTGCGCAGTAAAAAGGTTCTTCCCTGTCGACGTAGCGTTTGATTTGTTCAAGCGTTAAATCTCTAAAGTGCACCTCGAAAGAATCAAAGCCGACTTCTGTATGGTTTGTGACGGTGTTATGTACCGCAAGACCAGTATAGAAAGTGATGACTTTTCCACTTTGAGCCAAAAGTTGATTTATCGCGTTATCTCTATTTAAAGGCTTGCCAACGATTTCACCATTAATGACACAAACTTGGTCACTGCCGATAACTAAACTTGCTTTATCCGTCTGGCAAGATATTGCTTTCTCTTGGGCCAGTCTCTGCACAAGTTCAGTTGGCGTTTCTTGGTCAAAAGGTGTTTCATCGCAATCAGGTGATAAACAAACGAATGGTAGTGAGAGCTTTTCAAGCAGTTGTTTACGAAAAGGGGAAGTTGAGGCTAAAACCAGTTGGTAATTTTTCATTTTGAATTACAATTCGTGGGAGCATTTCCAATAGGATAATCGATCAAAAATGATTCTGGCTAATGCTCTGTATGTTAAGCGCAAAAAAGTACAACTTTTTTGCCTTTTTCTTTGACTAATTTTGATTTGGAAGATAATATTCGCGCCCTATGCAAAAGGTAAAAATACCGCGAACGGTTGACCCAGCTAAAGCTGCACAGAAACGATTGGATTACGATGGCATCATCCAAGCTAGTCTTTTCAAGCGCTTAGTGGAAACAACTGAAGGCGTAAAACGCGACGCAGAAGTCTCATTGTCATTTGGGATGGATGAACAGCGACTCGTTGTTATCTCTGGTAAAGCTAACATCGAAGTCGATTTAGAGTGTCAGCGTTGTAATGAGGTATTCGCACATGAGTGCGAAGTTGAATTCCTTTCTACTCCTTACTACGGTGAGAAAACAGAACAGGAAGCACCAGAAATTTATGATTTGGTAGATCTAAATGAATATGGTGAATTAGACCTCATACAACTTGTTGAAGACGAGTTCATCTTAGCATTACCTCAAATTGCGATGCACGATGAAGCGGATTGTAGCGTTGATTCAAATAACATGGTTTTTGGTGAGATTCCTGAAGAAATTGAGGAAGAAAAACCGAATCCATTCGACGTTTTGAAAAGTCTGAAAAAGTAATAGGTGTGGTAGCCGATTCTTCTTCAGGTTTTTAACCCAATAGTATAGGAGTAGGGTCAATGGCCGTACAGAAAAACCGTAAAACTCGTTCTAAGCGCGGTATGCGTCGTTCACACGATGCGCTAACTACAGCTGCTCTATCTGTAGACGCGACTTCTGGTGAAACTCACCTACGCCACAACGTAACTGCTGAAGGTTACTACCGTGGTCAAAAGGTTATCAACAAGTAAGGTTGAACCTTTGCAAAGTATTACCGTTGCACTTGATGCAATGGGCGGGGATTTCGGTCCACGCGTAACAGTGCCTGCCGCCGTGCAGGCACTGTCTCATTTCCCAGAGCTAAAAGTGATTCTTATTGGTGATCAATCTCTGATCACGTCTCAATTATCTCAACTCGGTACCTCGACCAGTTCCCGCTTGACTATTCTTCACAGCGAGAAAGTTATCTCGAACTCAGAAAAACCTTCATTGGCGTTGCGTAATAGCCAAAATAGTTCTATGCGTATGGCTATCGATTTGGTTTCTGAGCAGAAAGCGGATGCTTGTGTTAGTGGTGGCAACACCGGTGCATTAATGGCACTATCGCGTTTCATTCTTAAGTTACTTCCTGGCATTGAACGTCCTGCTTTAGTTTCCGCTTTACCGACGATTACCGGAAAGCGCACTTGGATGCTAGATCTGGGGGCGAATGTATCGTGCGATGCTGATAGCTTGTTCCAATTTGCTGTAATGGGCAGTGCATTAGCTGAAGAACACTTGGGTCGTCCTCCTCGCGTTGCTGTACTCAATATTGGCGCAGAAGAGATTAAAGGTAACGATTTAGTCAAACGTTGCGCAGAAATGCTTTCTCAGACCGATGCGATTAACTTTGTCGGTTATATTGAAGGTAATCAAATTTTGCATGATGTTGCTGACGTCATTGTTTGTGATGGATTTGTCGGCAACGTATGCTTAAAAGCCAGTGAGGGAACAGCTCAACTTTTTATCGAAAAAATTAAAACCAGCATAATGGCATCAACGATAAAGGGTTGGATAGCTAGAAAGTTGTTTTCTAGGCTGTTTAATGAACTAAAAACACTGAACCCCGACCAGTATAACGGCGCAAGTTTGCTAGGATTGCGCGGCATTGTCATAAAAAGCCATGGAAGTGCGGATGTATCTGCGATTGTCAATGCACTTGGCGAGGCAGTACACGAGGTCAAACGACAAGTACCAAGCCGTATTAGCGATCGTTTGGAAGCGGTTTTACTCGAGAGGCATTATTAGTCTTCATGTATAGCAAAATTTTAGGTACTGGCAGCTACCTGCCATCTCAGGTGCGTACAAACGCAGATCTAGAGAAAATGGTAGATACAAGTGATGAGTGGATCGTTGCTCGCACGGGTATTAAAGAGCGTCGAATTGCTGCAGAAAACGAGACTGTAGCAGACATGGCATTCTACGCAGCTGAAAACGCTATCGATATGGCGGGTATTGATAAAAACGATATCGACCTGATTATCGTAGCCACAACGAGCAGTAGCCATACTTTCCCTTCATCTGCGTGTCAGGTGCAGGCAAAGCTTGGCATTAAAGGTTGTCCAGCTTTTGACTTAGCCGCTGCTTGTTCTGGTTTTGTGTACGCATTATCTGTTGCAGACCAACATATCAAATCTGGTATGTGCAAAAACGTACTTGTGATTGGTTCAGATGCTTTGTCTAAAACGTGTGATCCGACAGACCGTTCAACCATTATCCTATTTGGTGATGGTGCCGGAGCCGTTGTCGTAGGCGCTAGCCAAGAGCCTGGCATTATCTCTACCCACATATACTCGGATGGTCAATTCGGAGAGCTTCTAAGCCTACCTGTACCTGTGCGGGGGCAAGATGCGGATAAATGGCTTCATATGGCTGGGAACGAAGTATTCAAAGTCGCTGTCACTCAGCTATCGAAACTAGTAAAAGATACGCTTGAAGCCAACAACATGCATAAGTCTGAACTAGACTGGCTAGTGCCGCACCAAGCGAACTACCGCATTATTTCAGCGACAGCGAAGAAACTTTCGATGTCACTAGACCAAGTCGTGATTACACTTGATAAACACGGCAACACATCAGCTGCGACGGTGCCAACAGCACTAGATGAAGCGGTACGTGATGGTCGTATTAAACGCGGTCAAACTCTGCTTCTTGAAGCGTTTGGCGGCGGATTCACTTGGGGCTCGGCCCTTGTGAAGTTCTAAGTTTCACAAGAATTCAAAATTTAAGGTGCACTTGGTGCATCTTATTTCTTTTTACTTTGCTTAAAGGAAAACAACATGAGCAAGTTTGCTATCGTATTTCCAGGTCAAGGTTCTCAAGCTGTAGGTATGCTTGCAGAACTAGGCGAACAATATGACGTAGTAAAACAAACATTTGCAGAAGCATCTGACGCACTAGGTTACGATCTATGGGCGCTTGTTCAAAATGGACCTGCAGAAGATTTAAACGAGACTTTCCGTACTCAACCAGCTTTGCTAGCTTCATCTGTTGCAATCTGGCGTGTATGGCAGGAACTTGGCTTAGAGCAACCAGCAAACCTAGCCGGTCACAGCCTAGGTGAGTACTCAGCACTTGTATGTGCGGGTGTTATTGACTTTAAAGAAGCCATCAAGCTGGTTGAATTACGTGGTCAACTTATGCAAGAAGCAGTACCAGCTGGTACTGGCGCAATGTACGCGATTATCGGTTTGGCTGATGATGCGATTGCAAAAGCGTGTGAAGACGCAGCGCAAGGCGAAGTGGTCTCTCCAGTAAACTTTAACTCGCCTGGTCAAGTCGTTATCGCTGGTAGCAAAGACGCAGTAGAGCGAGCTGGTGCGCTATGTAAAGAAGCTGGTGCGAAGCGTGCGCTTCCTCTTCCTGTTTCAGTACCTTCACACTGTGCACTTATGAAGCCAGCAGCGGAAAAACTTGCTGTAGCTCTCGAGTCTATCGAATTTAACTCACCACAGCTGCCAGTTATCAACAACGTTGATGTGGTTGCTGAGACAGATCCTGCAAAAATCAAAGATGCGCTTGTTCGTCAGCTACATAGCCCAGTTCGTTGGACTGAGACAGTTGAACTGATGCACGAACAAGGCGTAGAAAATCTTCTTGAGCTTGGTCCTGGTAAAGTTTTAACAGGTCTAACAAAACGTATCGTGAAAACGCTAACTGCAGCCGCAGTGAATGATATCGCATCGCTAGACGCTGCGAAGTAATCCATCAAGCGATAAATTTGCGATAAGAAAAGGAAACACAACATGATGAATCTAGAAGGTAAGATCGCGCTAGTTACCGGCGCAAGCCGTGGTATTGGCCGCGCGATCGCGGAACTTCTTGTCGAGCGAGGTGCTACGGTTATCGGTACTGCTACTTCTGAAAGTGGTGCGGCTGCTATCAGCGAGTATCTTGGTAATAACGGTAAAGGCTTAGCGCTTAACGTGACTGATGTCGAGTCTATCGAAGCGACATTAAAAACGATCAACGAAGAATTTGGTGTGATCGATATTCTGGTGAATAACGCTGGTATTACTCGTGACAACCTATTGATGCGCATGAAAGATGATGAGTGGAACGACATCATCGATACCAACCTAACGCCAATCTACCGCATGTCTAAAGCGGTTTTACGCGGTATGATGAAAAAACGTGCGGGTCGTATCATCAACGTAGGCTCTGTTGTTGGTACCATGGGTAATGCTGGTCAAACTAACTACGCAGCAGCGAAAGCGGGCGTGATTGGTTTTACTAAATCAATGGCTCGTGAAGTTGCGTCTCGTGGTGTAACAGTGAACACTGTTGCTCCTGGTTTCATCGAAACTGACATGACTAAGGCACTAAATGATGACCAACGTGCGGCAACATTGTCGAACGTGCCAGCAGGTCGTTTAGGTGACCCACGTGAAATTGCATCAGCAGTAGTTTTCCTTGCTTCTCCTGAAGCAGCGTACATTACTGGTGAAACTTTGCATGTAAATGGTGGCATGTACATGGTTTAATGCGACAGTTTATGCAAAATAAGCTATTTTACATTGTGAAAAATAGCCTATAGTTGCAGTTAACTGTCATGAACTTGTCATGCTTATGCGCAAGATTTGTGCATGATTTAAGTCAAAAATGTATTGAAATTCGGTTAAATTCGCTAATTTTGTGGTTTGACCAGCAAGGACCCCCTTGCAACTTTCAATAGTTCGAATAAACTACGGAATCATCGCATTAGGCGAAATCTGTAAAGGAAAAGAAAAATGAGCAACATCGAAGAACGCGTAAAGAAAATCATTGTTGAACAGCTAGGTGTAGACGAAGCAGAAGTTAAAAACGAAGCTTCTTTCGTTGACGATCTAGGTGCTGATTCTCTAGACACTGTAGAACTAGTTATGGCTCTAGAAGAGGAATTCGACACTGAGATTCCTGACGAAGAAGCTGAGAAGATCACTACTGTTCAAGCTGCAATCGACTACGTAAACAGCGCTCAGTAATTAGCTCTCCCAGGCGGTCTCCTAGACCGCCTGTGTTCTTTCTAACTTCTTCTATCCTCTCATAGAAATATTCAATTCCCGGAGAATTATATCGTGTCCAAGCGTCGTGTAGTTGTCACTGGCATGGGTATGTTGTCACCGGTAGGCAACACAGTAGAATCATCTTGGAAAGCCCTGCTAGAAGGTCAAAGTGGTATCGTAAATATCGAGCACTTTGATACTACGAACTTCTCAACTCGTTTTGCAGGTCTTGTTAAAGATTTCGATTGCACAGAGTACATGTCTAAAAAAGATGCTCGTAAGATGGACCTTTTCATCCAGTACGGCATTGCAGCGGGTATTCAAGCTCTTGATAACTCTGGCTTACAAATTACCGAAGAAAATGCGGCTCGAGTTGGTGTTGCTATCGGCTCAGGCATTGGCGGTCTTGACCTTATCGAAACTGGCCATACTGCATTAGTAGACAAAGGCCCTCGCAAAGTTAGCCCATTTTTTGTTCCTTCGACCATTGTAAACATGGTTGCAGGTAACCTATCTATCATGCGTGGTCTTCGTGGTCCAAATATCGCGATTTCTACCGCATGTACTACTGGCCTGCATAATATCGGCCATGCAGCACGTATGATTGCCTACGGCGATGCAGATGCGATGGTTGCTGGTGGTGCAGAAAAAGCTTCTACGCCTCTTGGCATGGCTGGCTTCGGTGCAGCTAAAGCACTATCTACTCGTAATGAAGAGCCTCAAAAAGCGTCTCGCCCATGGGATAAAGGCCGTGATGGTTTTGTTCTAGGTGATGGTGCTGGCATGATGGTGCTTGAAGAGTACGAACACGCAAAAGCACGTGGCGCGAAGATTTACGCAGAACTGGTTGGTTTTGGTATGTCTGGTGATGCTTACCACATGACATCTCCAAGCGAAGACGGCTCTGGTGGTGCACTTGCGATGGAAGCGGCGATGCGTGACGCTAACATCACAGGTACTCAAGTAGGTTATGTGAATGCTCACGGTACTTCTACTCCTGCTGGTGATGTTGCAGAAATCAAGGGCGTGAAACGTGCTCTTGGTGAAGAAGGTGCGAAGCAAGTTCTTGTGTCTTCAACTAAGTCGATGACGGGTCACCTATTAGGTGCTGCTGGCTCTGTTGAAGCAATTATCACGGTTATGTCTTTGGTTGACCAAATTGTTCCGCCAACCATTAACCTTGATGATCCAGAAGAAGGTCTAGACATCGACCTTGTGCCGCATACAGCGCGCAAAGTTGAAGGTATGGAGTACGCTATCTGTAACTCGTTTGGCTTTGGTGGTACAAACGGTTCTTTGATCTTCAAGAAGTTCGCTGAGTAACACTATCTAACCTAATTTAGATAAGCGAAACTTGTATTCTAACGGCTCGATGCTTAGCATTGAGCCGTTTTGTTTTATTTGTTGTCTGCTAATTTGAAGGTACGTGAATGTTTTGGGTAAATGGAGTTCCGCAAACGCATGTAGAGCTAGGTGATCGCTCATTCCAATACGGTGATGGAGGCTTTACCACCATCCTGACCCAAAATGGAGAGTTGGTTTACTGGCAAGAACATACTGAGCGCATGAGTGCTTGCCTTGACGCTTTGAAGATCTCTTCACCTGACTGGAAAGTTGTGCATGATTGGGCAAGCAAAGCGGTTTTATCTGACGCACGAGCGGGGGTGAAGATTCACGTTAGCCGCGGTATTGGCGGGCGAGGGTATAGCCCTAATGGGATTGAAGGCCCTATCGTGACGATTTCCAATTTTGCGTTTCCTTCTCATTATTCATCTTGGCAAGAACAAGGTGTGGACTTGGGCGTTTGTAATACTCGTCTAGGGATTCAACCTTTACTTGCTGGACATAAGCACAACAACCGTTTAGAGCAGATTCTCGCCAAGGCTGAAATCGACAATACAGAGTTTGCAGATGCAATAACGTTAAATGTGCAAAACCATGTCATTGAAACTACAATGGCCAACCTTTTTTGGGTTAAAGGTAATAAAGTATTTACGCCGGAGCTGACCTTATCAGGCGTTACGGGCGTAATGCGTCGTAAGGTGCTTGAGTTACTTAAAGTAAGTCATATTGAAGTCATCGAGGGGCGTTTTATACTTCCAGATTTTCTGAGTGCTGACGAGGCTTTCATGTGTAACTCAATATTAGGTGTCGCACCTATTCGCAGCATAGTGACATCGAACTCTAAGACTATATTTCCGATAGGAAAATTGACTCAACGACTGCAAGGGAATTTAACTACGTGATTAAAAAACTGTTGGCTTTTGTTGTGCTGATTGCAGTGATAGGCGCAGCAGCTGTTTTTTATATAATTTCACAGGCTAAACAATACGTTGAAAAGCCTATTCTATTGGAACAACCTCAGCTGTTTACTGTAGAAAGTGGTACAAGCTTTCATCATGTCATGCGCGCCTTAGTTGAAGATGAGGTGATTGAAACATCGGAGTATATCCGTTTAATTCCTCACTTATATCCAGAATTGTTGCAAGTGCGAGCGGGTACTTACCAACTTGAGCCTGGTATGTCACTTTCGCAAACATTGGAGGATCTGAATACTGGAAAAGAATACCAGTTTGCGATCACTTTTGTTGAAGGCAGCCGCTTTTCTGAATGGGTAGATCAACTAAAAAGTGCTCCTTATTTAAAGCATGATTTAACCGATCTTTCAGAAAAAGAAATGGCTGCGAAGCTCGGAATTGAGAGAGAAAAGCTAGAAGGGTTGTTTTTAGCAGAAACCTACCATTACACAGCGGGTGCGAGTGAAAGCCAGTTATTAAAACGAGCGCATCGAAAACTCAAGAAAATACTGGACGCTAGCTGGGAAGCTCGTCAAGAAAAGCTGCCATTACAGGATAAATATGAAGCCTTGATTCTCGCGTCTATCATCGAGAAAGAGACGGCTATTGATTCTGAGCGTGAGCGCGTCGCTTCTGTGTTTATCAACCGATTGAACAAACGTATGAGGTTACAAACTGATCCGACAGTTATTTATGGTATGGGTGACGCCTACGATGGCAACATTCGTAAGAAAGATTTGCGTACGCCGACACCATATAACACCTATACCATCAATGGTTTGCCACCAACACCGATTGCGATGGCTGGTGAAGCTTCCATTGAAGCGGCTTTGAATCCAGAAAGCAGCAACTATTTATATTTTGTAGCAAGTGGAAAGGGCGGACATGTATTCTCGAAATCCCTTGCTGAGCACAACCGTGCTGTTCGTGCCTATTTAAGAGAACTAAGAAAGAACAAATGATGAAAGCAAACTTTATTGTCGTTGAAGGCCTAGAAGGCGCGGGTAAAAGCACTGCGATTAAAACCGTTTTAGATACGCTAAAAGCGGCCGGTATTGAGGATATCGTAAATACCCGTGAGCCAGGAGGCACACCGCTAGCAGAAAAAATGCGCGCTCTGGTGAAAGAAGAGCACGAAGGCGAAGAACTTAAGGACATGACGGAGTTGCTTCTTCTGTACGCTGCACGTGTTCAGTTGGTTGAGAACGTGATCAAACCAGCTTTGGAAAACGGTCAGTGGGTGGTTGGTGACCGACACGATATGTCGTCGCAAGCTTATCAAGGTGGTGGCCGTCAGATTGACGCATCGTTAATGAAAAATCTCCGGGATACAACGCTTGGTGATTTTAAACCTGCTCTCACTCTCTATATGGATATTGACCCTCGTGTTGGGCTTGAGCGTGCACGTGGGCGTGGTGAGTTAGATCGTATAGAGAAGATGGATATTAGTTTCTTCGAGCGTACACGTGAGCGTTATTTGGAGATTGCTCATGCCGATCCTTCCATCGTTATCATTAACGCAGAACAGACGATTGAAGGCGTGTCGCGTGATATTCGGGACGCTCTAAACGAGTGGCTAGCTCGTCAATAAGTGAAATGTAAATTTAGGTGACTCATGTTAAATGATTATCCATGGCTACAGCCAATATGGGATAACCTCAAAGTAGGGTTAGAGTCGGACAGAATACCAGGTGCGCTTTTATTACAAAGCGATCAGGGCTTAGGCATCGAAAAACTTATCGAGTTTTTTAGCCAAGCGCTTCTTTGCCAAAATTACGCGAGTGAAGCATGCGGTTTTTGTCATAGCTGCCAGCTAAATCAATCTCAAAACCACCCTGATTTACACTGGATCAAGCCAGAGAAAGAAGGAAAGGCGATAACGGTGGACCAAATTCGCGCTTGTAACCGTCTTGCTCAGGAATCATCTCAGCTTAATGGTTACCGCCTATTTGTAATAGAACCGGCGGACTCTATGAACGAGTCGGCATCGAATGCGCTGTTAAAGACGCTAGAAGAGCCTGGGGCAAAGTGCTTGTTTTTGCTCGTTACCCACAATCAGGAGCGTCTGCTCCCAACGATTCGTAGCCGTTGCCAACACTGGGTTGTTGCGCCTCCGTCAGCGGAACAAGCAATGCAATGGATGCACGAACAAGGGGCGAAGCAAGTTCCTGCTTATGCTTTAAAACTGAATATGGGCTCTCCAATAAAAACATTGGATGCGTTAAATAATGGTGATCTCGAAGCTTACTTGGCTTTTGAACGCAGTTTTATTAAGGCAATGTCTTCGCCTGTTTCAGACGTTTCTGAGTGTGCTTCTTTAATCGCTAAACACTCAGAGCAATCACTAGACTGGGCATGGTATTTACTGACAGATGCTCAGAAAGCGCAGTTTGGTGTATCAGAAGCTCAAATGCTTCCGGGCGCGACAAAGTTTCAACCGGACAACTATAACGGTTTGTACTCATCAGCGAAGGCGCTGATGAACCTGAAAGCTCAGGTGCAAGCCTTTCCTGGCCTGAACCTTGAGCTACTATCAATGAATTGGTTAATTGAATCACGAGAGGCATTATGTTCGTAGATTCTCATTGTCATTTAGACAAATTGAATTACGACGATCTCCACATCAATGTGGAAGACGTTATTAACAAAGCTAAACAAGCAAACGTAACTGAGCTACTTTCTGTTGGAGTAACGCTGGATTCTTTCCCGAAAATGATGGAAATGATCGAGCCTTATGACAATGTTTATGCTTCGTGCGGTGTGCACCCACTTGATGTTGAAAGCGACTTTTCGATGGACGTATTGCGCCACCATGCGTCGAATGCAAAAGTCGTCGCTATTGGCGAAACGGGTTTAGATTATCATTACAAGCCCGAAACGGCCGCGTTACAGAAAGAGCGCTTTGAGCAACACGTTGATCTTGCAGTGGAGCTCAACAAACCTTTAATTATCCATACCAGAAACGCACGTGCGGATACTCTAGATATTTTGCGTAAGGGTGGGGCAGAGAAATGTGGTGGTGTTATCCACTGTTTTACAGAAGATCTTCCATTTGCTGAAGCTGCACTGGAGCTGGGGTTTTATATTTCTATCTCGGGGATTGTTACTTTCCGTCAAGCTACAGAGTTAAAAGAAGTGGTGAAGACTCTACCTTTAGAGAAGCTTCTTATTGAGACAGATTCTCCTTACTTGGCTCCTGTTCCCCATCGTGGCAAAGAGAATCAACCCGCTTACGTTGTCGAAGTCGCTTCTTATATTGCGCAACTCAAATCGTGCTCTCTTTCTGAAGTGGCACAAAAAACCACCGAAAACTTCCGAAATCTTTTTTTGCGATGAAAAAATAATAAGAGCATAAAAAAGGAGCTTAGGCTCCTTTTTTGTTGATAAAAACAACAGATACGCTCACGAGTTTAATGTTTACTAAAAATGTTGATTTAATAACATTCAAAAATCACAAATGTAATTTTGTTACTAAAAATAACATTGGGGCGTATTTTATTTACGCCTTAAAATTAATTATATAAATAATTAATTCTTTATAAAACAGTAATATAAGTGCAATGCAAACCTTTTCATCGGCTGTTTTTGGGTGTGATCCAAGACTTGTTTTGAAACTAAATTTCGTAACTGTGTGGAAAGTTTGAGGGTCATCAATATATATTTAGAGCCGGAAAATATAATGCAGTTGTGGTTACATTTTCATTGGGTGCTAACCTTTAGGCTACGGGGGTGTGCCGTTAGTGCCCAAATAATACTTATAAATTTATCAGGAGCATAAACATGTTTAAGAACCTTTTTGCTAACCTGCAAAAAGTTGGTAAGGCTCTGATGCTTCCAGTATCAGTTTTACCAGTTGCAGGTATTTTATTAGGTGTGGGTGCTGCCCATCTAAGCTTTATTCCAGAGATCGTTTCTAATCTTATGGAACAAGCTGGTGGTTCAGTATTCGGCCAAATGGCACTTCTATTTGCAGTAGGTGTAGCTCTAGGCTTCACTAACAACGACGGTGTTGCAGGTCTTGCAGCTATCGTTGGTTACGGCATCATGACGGCAACGCTAGGTGTAATGGCGGGCGTTATGGGTGTTGAGAAAATCGATACAGGTGTACTAGGTGGTATCCTTGTCGGTGGTGTGGCTGCTTGGGCATTCAACCGTTTCTTCAAAATCCAACTTCCAGAGTACCTTGGCTTCTTCGCTGGTAAGCGCGCAGTGCCAATCATCACTGGTTTTGCTGCGATCATCCTAGGTGTTATCCTTTCTGTTATCTGGCCACCAATTGGCGGTGCAATTTCTGCATTCTCTGATTGGGCTGCACACCAAAACCCACAGCTAGCATTCGGTATCTACGGTGTTGTTGAGCGTTCTCTAATCCCATTCGGTCTACACCACGTATGGAACGTACCGTTCTTCTTCGAAGCAGGTTCTTGTGTTAACGCTGCCGGTGAAGCTCAAAATGGTGTACTAACTTGTTACCTAGTTGCTGATGAAGCATCTCGTGCTGCTGGTAATGGCTTCGGTCAGCTAGCGGGTGGTTACATGTTCAAGATGTTCGGTCTACCAGCTGCAGCAATCGCAATTGCTCATTGTGCTAAACCAGAAAACCGTGCAAAAGTAATGGGTATCATGGCGTCAGCTGCACTGACTTCATTCCTAACTGGTATTACTGAGCCAATCGAATTCTCATTCCTATTCGTTGCTCCACTACTATACGGTATCCACGCTCTACTAGCTGGTTCTGCATACATCGTTTCGAACACTCTAGGCTTTGTACACGGTACTTCTTTCTCTCACGGTCTGATCGACTTCCTAGTTCTATCTGGTAACGCTCAGAAGATGGTGCTAATGATTGCCGTTGGTCTAGTTTACGCAGTAATTTACTACGTAGTGTTCCGTGGTGTAATCACAGCGCTTGACCTAAAAACACCTGGCCGTGAAGATGAAACGGAAAGTGCAGCTGTAACTTCTGGCTCTGATATGGGCGGTGAACTGGTTGCAGCGTTTGGCGGTAAAGCTAACATTACTGGTCTAGATGCATGTATCACACGTCTACGTGTAGCAGTTGCAGATACAGCAGCTGTTGACCAAGACAAGCTAAAACAACTAGGCGCTGCTGGTGTTGTAGTTGTAGCTGGTGGTGTACAGGCTATCTTCGGTACTAAGTCTGATAACCTAAAAACTGAAATGGATGAGTGGATTCGTAACCACGGTTAATCGCAGTCATTCATAGTAATGCATAAAAGGAGGCTTCGGCCTCCTTTTTTAGTTCCTATTTTATTAACTGACAGTTCCTTTTTTAGTTCCTATTTTATTAACTGACAGTTCCTTTTTTAGTGTGATCCTAAACTCATCTTTACTTTTGTCAGCTTTTTCATACATCGAGCTTACCCATCGTTGACATATTGATATGCCATTATGTTTGAATAGCGAATAATGTTTTTTTGAATAATTGATAACGTGTATGAAGAACAAATTCATTTTAGTTTTGGGACTAGTTTCTAGTACGGCAATGGCGGCAAGCGAGCCAACGGATCTATCAGTTGGTATGGCTGTCGATCAACAATTAAGTGTTGTTGTAGAGTTAGATAACAAATATCGTGGCATTATCGGAAACGATGGTATGGCGTTTGATTACATCGCTAAGCGTGGAACATTCGATCAAAACATGCCTGTGACTTGGTATGTCGGCGTTGGTGGCTGGTATGAATGGGATGACGAGTTTGGTGTGAGAGTACCACTTGGTGTGAACTGGGATTTATCACGCGGCTGGGACCTTTATGGTCAAATACACCCAGAGCTAGATCTTTACAAAGGTGCTGACTTGCAACTTGGCGGCGCCGTTGGCATCAAGTACAGTTTCTAGAATTGAACTAATGTATGTATAAAAAAACGCCGGTAACTACCGGCGTTTTTTATGTGGAACTTAACGTTCTATTGTTTATCCATGGCTCGCTTGATGCAAACGGCAGCGCCGCCCCAAGTGATACCTAAACCAATAACCATCATAATAATTGCGCTGATTGTCATTTTGCTGTCTCCTTGCGGTTCACTGCGTTGATCACTAGACCAAAGATAAAGAGTGCGGCGATAAGTGCCCAGCCTAAAGTTAGATCATAGCCACCGTAGCCTTCAGTAATTAGGGCGTATAGCTTGGTCGCTAAGATAATGGCGAGCATGATTGGTGTAACGAAGCGTAAGCAGACCTCGAACCATTGACCAACAGAGAAATCAGAGCGCTCGTTAACGTAATTACGTACTTCTGGCACGCGCTTCAATAGCCACGCCATCAAGACAATCTCAACCAGACCACCAACCATGATGCCAACGTTGTTTGCAAAGTGGTCTACTAGATCGAGTAGCAGCAGACCGCCATTGGTAGCAAACGCCATAGAGACAACGAAGCCAATACCAATCACAACATTTGCAGCTTTTTTACGGCTCCACTTCAGCTTGTCGATAATGGCTGAAGTTACGGCTTCCATAATTGAAATATGCGAACTTAGACCAGCAACCACCAGTGCAAAGAAGAACAGTGGACCAAGAATATATGGGGCAGGTAGTAGGTTAATTGCCGCAGGTAAAGTAACAAAAGCCAAGCCAACGCCTGCAGATACCACCTCTGTTAACGGCTTACCTTGCTCTTGAGCCATGTAACCCAATACTGAGAAGATCATGATGCCGGCTAGGATCGAGAAGCCACAGTTGATCAACACGGTCATAAACGCGTTATTCGTTATGTCTGACTTTTCTGGTAGGTAGCTAGAATAAGCTAGCATGATGGCGAAGCCGATACTTAGCGTAAAGAAGATCTGACCATATGCCGCTGCCCATACTTTCACATCCCAAATTTTGCTGAAATCGGGTTCGAACATGTAGTTCACGCCATCTAGAGCTCCTGGCAAGAAAATCATACGTCCGATTAAGAAAATCACCATCAAGAATAGGATTGGCATCATAATTTTAGATGCTCGTTCAATTCCTGATTTCACGCCTTTGGCAATAGCGGTGTAAGTAATTGCCCAAGCAATCACCATGGATAAAGCAATCTTCCATTGAATACTGCCTAAGTCTGTTGGTGAGTTGTCACCTAGCTTTAGGTATTCACTAAAGAAAAATGCGTTGGTATCGGTTCCCCAACCTTGAGTGAACGACAACCCAAAGTAAGAAATCGACCAACCGATAACAGCCACATAGTAAACGGCAATAACTGCAGCCACACCAACTTGGAACCAGCCAAGCCATTCAAATTTAGAATGAATTTTCGCTAGTGTTTTTGGTGCCGAGCCTCGGTATTTTTGTCCCATACTGAACTCAAGGATCATAAATGGAATACCGGCAGTGATCATGGCAAAAATGTAAGGAATAAAAAATGCGCCGCCACCGTTTTCATAGGCCATGTATGGGAAACGCCAAATGTTTCCCAAACCGATAGCAGACCCAACTGCTGCTAAGATGAATCCCGCCCGGGATCCCCATTGTTCTCGCTTCATATTTGACTCCTATAAGACTCCCTGAGGAATGAAGCTCTCTACGTAACACAGTAATAATTGCGCAAACAGTTGGAAGAAAGGACCGCTGTTATCCATCAGCTTTTCTATCCTTAATTCTAACTTCTTATAATTTTATAGAGCTATATTCTGGCTACTGTAAGAGAAAGTAGATTATTAATCTTAAAATTTTGATGTGTGTTTGATAAAACTGAAATATTTATCTGTTTTCACTGATCAGACTAACTTCTAATAATACTTAGCGCAATAGAATCTAAATGTTAATTCAGATGCGTTGTCTGGTTTTAATCTTGTTAAATTTGAGTTTGATTGTGGTTTTATGTGGGTGTGTGGTTGTTTGTCTGGAATAAATGACTGGGATCTAATAATTGCTTTGGTGTTTAAGACTATTTTGATTAATTAGGGCGTACGGCTATCTTTTGTGCACCTATCTAGATGATGCTTCGTTACTTTGCCAAACAATGGTGTTTAGACGATATCCTTTATCGGCTCTGTGCAGGACTCGTTCAGCGTTCTTTGTGACGAGTCCTATAAAGGAACATGCATAAAAATTAGAAGCGGAAACTAAAACCGACATTTGATTGGAATTGGTTCATCCAATCAGTATCGAACTTAATGATACAGTTTGAGCCGTCATTAGGTAGAGTACAGGCGCCAGATGTATCGTTATCAACGACCGTTCCTAACCATCTCAGTTGGGCTGTTAATGCAAAGTTCTTTGAAAATTCATATTCCAGCCCTGCAAAAGCGCTAGCCGAAAATCCGTATTTTTTGTCTACCCAATCCACATCGGCGTAAGAAGCGCCCAAACCTACACCGATATAGGTTTGCCATTTTTCTGCGACAGGATAGTACATGCTGCTTTGGAAGTGCAGATAATGGATATCTGCCGAGTTGGACAGCTTTTCAAGTTCCGTCGATTGATTGGAGTAAAACAATCCGATCCTTCCTTTTTCTAAGGGAGTCTCGACTGAAAGAGCGTAATTCACTGCGGGGTCGAGATCGTATGTATTACCACTTTCATCCTCTACTTGGCCGCCTCCTGTATAGCCTATGTATGGTGTAACGATGATATTCGCTTGTGCATTGATAGCAGTACTCATCATCATGATTCCTACTAGCCAGCTGAGTTTTTGGTTCATGCCCTATCTCCTTATTATGACTAAGCTAATTGTGATGGGTTAGTCAAAATTGCGCGACTAAATTAAGCAAATCTTGAACATATTTCACACCGGTGTTATTAATTTGTTACATACTAAGGAGGTGTTTATGGAACACGATCTAAAATCCGCATTAATCATTGTGGTGACTGTTTTTGCAGTGCTTTTGTCATTTGGCATCATTGCTATTACAACAGCTTAAGATAACCACTTTTACCAAACGTTTTAACAAAATGGCGTGAGCCTATGATACGTAACAGCGGTATAATCACAGAAAGCCATGCAGAGCTTGATGTAAAAGTTTATGAGCAATTTAGGCATGGTAAAACTGCTTTAGTCACGCAAGGTGGAGGGCAGAGAGGGATTTTTACCGCTGGCGTTTTAGACGCCTTTTTACTTTCCAACTTCGATCCTTTCGATGAATTCTATGGCACCTCTGCCGGAGCACTTAACTTATGTTCTTACTTGTGTCGTCAACATGGCATGGGCAAAGCTTTTATTACCGAGCTGACAACGTCTCCTGAATTTTTTAATCTGTTTCGCTATATCCGAAAGCAGCAGTACTTAGGTTTAGAGTGGGCATTAGAACGGATTCAAGATTTCCCATACAAGCTTGACCTTGATTTAGGTCGCAGTGCATTGGGAAAACGAGGGGCGTTTGCTGCGGTAACGAATATAGAGACGCTATCAGATCAATATCTACCAATCTTGGATGACTCGTGGTTTAACACTATGCTAGCGACATGTGCGATTCCCAAGTTATATCACGGACCTGTCGACGTAAATGGCAATAAGTTTGTGGATGGCGGCGTGTCTGCCTCTATCCCTGTTCAAGAAGCGTGGCGTCAGAATGCTCGCAACATTATTGTCATTCGCACAGAGCCGTTTTCAGAGATTGAAGCGAGAGCCCAAAGTGAGGTGGGGGATGTGCCTGTCGAATGGTATCGGGAGTCTATCAACTCAGTACAGCAATCATGGCAGCAAAAAGTGAATCAGTGGAAGCTGGATTGGGCGTCGTTCTTCCAACAAAAAATTAATGCAGCACATCAATCGAAGCTTGCAGGGAAAATGCTGTTAAATGGAGGCCGTTGGTTGTTCGGTGCCGATAACTTGTATCGTTTAAGCCACCTGATTGGTGAGAATTTTGACTCAGGTTTAGCCGACATGCTGATGATTCATTATCAAACATTTGAGCTCACGCAGGCCTTTATATCTGCTCCACCTGACGACACTTTTATTTTACAAGTTGCGCCTAAAGAGGGACTTCGTTCTTCTTCTTTGTTAAGTGACCAAGAGTCACTAGAGCATGACTATCAACTTGGGCTTCAAGCTGGGTTTAACCTAGTTCAACTCTACGACCAGCTGGATGTTGAAATTGATGGTAGAGAGAGTGCATAAACCTTCTTACGTTCACGATGTGCGCAATATACAAAGCATATAAATAAGGCTCCATTTTCTGAGCCTTATTTGCGGGTTCTTGTGATTAATTCCAGTTAGGTATAACGACTACGCTTGTAGAATGCGCATGCAGTTGGTTGAGCCCACAACATCCATTACATCGCCTTGAGTAATAATGACTAAATCACCTTTGTGCAAGAACCCTTGCTCTTTAAGGCTAGTAATCGCTGCTTGAGCCGTTGGTAAACCCGCATCACTTTTTGACTCGAAATATACAGGTGTCACGCCTCGGTATAATGCTGCTCGATTTAGTGTCGATTCATTCCGTGATAAGGCAAATATTGGCAAGCCAGAGCTTAAGCGAGACATCATCAACGCAGTCCTGCCGGACTCAGTTAACGAGATCATCGCTTTAATTCCTTCCATGTGATTCGCAGAGTACATGGTTGCCATTGCGATGGTTTCTTCAGCGGTTTCGAAGGTTCTATCTAAGCGATAGGTTGATAGACTTGCCTCCGACATTTTTTCTGCCCCCACACATACTTCGGCCATGGATTTGACCGTTTCTACAGGATATTTACCTGCAGCAGTCTCTCCAGACAGCATCACCGCGTCAGTGCCGTCTAGAACCGCATTGGCTACATCCATCACTTCAGCACGCGTTGGCATTGGGCTAGTAATCATGGATTCCATCATTTGTGTCGCAGTAATCACGATACGGTTTAAACTGCGTGCGCGGCGAATCAGTTTTTTCTGGACACCAATGAGCTCAGGGTCACCGATTTCTACACCAAGGTCACCACGTGCAACCATCACCACATCGGATGCGAGAATAATGTCGTCAATAGACTCATTGGTCGCGACGGTTTCTGCTCGTTCGACTTTAGCCACTAACATGGCTTCAAGGCCTGCATCTCTGGCTAAGCGTCGAGCGTAATGCATGTCTTCGCCGTTACGTGGGAATGAAATAGCAAGGTAGTCCACTTGAATTGCTGCGGCGGTAAGAATGTCGGCTTTATCTTTCTCAGTGAGCGCATCCGCTGACAATCCGCCGCCTTTTTTGTTGATCCCTTTATTGTTGGACAGTGGACCACCGACAATCACACGGGTATGAACTTTATTACCCTCTACTTTGGTAACTTGCAGCTGAACGCGTCCATCATCGAGTAATAAAATGTCATTTGGTGAAACATCTTGCGGTAGTTCTTTATAATCTAACCCTACAGATTCTTGATTGCCTTCACCTTTTGGTAAATCACTATCTAATGTGAATTTATCGCCCACATTCAAAATGACTTGGCCGTCTTTAAACGTTGATACACGGATTTTAGGGCCTTGTAAGTCACCAAGAATTGCAACCTGACGCCCAAGTCTTGCTGCAATGGTACGGACTTTGTTCGCACGTTGAATGTGGTCTTCACTGGTTCCATGTGAAAAATTCATACGGACAACGTTTGCACCGGCTTTGATGATCTCCTCAAGTATATTGTCCTTATCCGTTGAAGGACCCAGCGTAGTGACAATTTTTGTTCGTCTTAATTTGGAAGTCATAGATTCTCCGATGAATGTGTGTGTAAAGGTAACTTGAACTCTATCCTTACTTTACGCAATCGCTCTCAAGGTTAGCCTCGTTGCTGAGCCCACACCTTAAAGCTATTTGAATATAAGTATATGCACAGAATGTTTACATTAAGAGTAACCCCGGTAAAACAGACAGATATTCGACAGGCAATGGCCTTATTGATAAAAATGCGCTGCTTTAAAGGCACTACTTCATAATTTAGTGAATAAAAATAAGTTATTTTTCAAACAATTTAACAGGAGTAGATTCTTCGTTATTTGATTGAATACACAAACAAACAGGTTTATACGTGATGCTTGTCACGGGGATTTATTAATTCACTTCACAATTAGTTCGCAAAGTAAAAAAATTGTCCCGTTATAGAATTTCGGAGTGCAAGATGTACATGGCTCAACCGGGCCATATTGATCATATCAAACAGGTCAATGCTGGTCGTGTATATAAACTAATTGACCTAAAAGGTCCTATTTCTCGAATTGATTTGTCCAAGCAGAGTGAGCTTGCTCCTGCTAGTATCACCAAAATCACTCGAGAATTAATTGAAGCGCACTTGATTCATGAAACGACAGTACAAGAAGCGACGAGTCGTGGTCGACCTGCTGTCGGTTTGCAGGTCAATAATGAAGGCTGGCAATTTTTGTCAATGCGTTTGGGGCGGGGTTATTTAACCATTGCTTTGCATGAGTTAGGCGGTGATGTACTGATCGATACTAAAATCGAGATACACGAGCTTGACCAAGACGATGTGCTTGAGCGCCTGCTTTACGAAATTGATGAATTTTTTCAGACTTACGCGGATCAACTGGATCGGGTTACCAGTATTGCCCTTACACTGCCTGGTCTCGTGAACTCAGAGCAAGGTGTCGTTTTGCAGATGCCTCATTACAATGTCGAAAATCTTGCTCTTGGACCAGAGATATACAAAGCAACAGGCTTGCCAGTTTTCATTGCCAATGACACGCGAGCTTGGGCATTAGCAGAAAAGCTTTTTGGTCATTCTCAAGATAATGACAACTCCGTTCTTATCTCTATCCACCACGGTTTAGGTGCGGGCATCATTCTGGATGGGCGCGTTTTGCAAGGCCGTCACGGTAACATTGGTGAACTCGGGCATATTCAAATTGACCCAAATGGAAAACGTTGTCATTGCGGCAATATTGGCTGTTTGGAAACCGTTGCCAGTTCTCAAGCAATTCGTGAAGAAGTCGTAAGACGAATCGCTGATGGCGAAGACTCTATTCTTGCTAAACAAGAGGAAATGAGTATTGAGAGCATTTGTGAAGCCGCTGCAAACGGTGATCCTTTGGCCGTCGATGTGATTGAAAAACTTGGACGCTACTTAGGCTCTGCAATTGCTATTGTGATCAACTTATTTAACCCTGAGAAAATCTTGATCGGTGGTGTGATTAACCAAGCAAAAGATGTGCTTTATCCTGCGGTTCGTCGATGTATCGAAGAGCAGAGTTTACCTGTTTATCACCAAGATCTTGAGCTGGTGGAGTCTCGTTTCTATAAGCAAGCCACAATGCCTGGTGCCGCGTTGATTAAGCAAGCGTTGTACGATGGTCAACTATTGATGAAGGTTGTGGAAGGTTAAGTACTTTTTAACATGATGATGTGCCTGGCTGTTGAGACTGCATTTGTAGGTGATTTAGGGTGAGACTTAACGGCTCACCCTTTTTGATCGCCTATTACTAGAAAGGGAATTTGAGTTATGTTGCATTGCTATATCTGCGCCATTCATGTAATTTCCTAAAAAGCTCAAGTAAATAAACAAAATGGCTTTCAATGTGCTGCGTGACTTTGCGTCTGATGCAAAGAGAAGTAATACGCTAAAACTGTTGTACTTTAAAGCTGTGCTCGAAAAGCCAAATATTTTAAGGTTATTTGGTTATATAACCTTGCTGTGTCTGTACTGATTTCGAGTAAAATAAGAATTATCCATAATTTAGGTAGTAGTATGTCCGGAGTGTTAAATACGGTTGACCAGCGTACAAACTTGGTTGGTGAAAATCGACTAGAGCTTCTGCTGTTCACTTTAAATAGTCGCCAATTATTTGCGATTAATGTGTTCAAAGTGAAAGAGGTCATCAAGCTTCCACCGTTAACCAAGCTCCCTGGATCGCACTACAATATTCGTGGGGTTGCTTCTCTACGAGGTGAAGCGGTACCAGTGATTGATTTACGAGGCGCAATTGGTTTTCCTGCTTTACGTGGTGAAGCGGAAGAAGAAAATTTGATCGTGACAGAGTACAACCGCACGGTGCAGGGCTTCTTAGTCGGTCCGGTTAAAAACATTATTAATACGGCATGGACTGAAATTCAGCCGCCTCCTTCCACGTCTGGTCGCTCGAATTACCTCACGGCTATCACGCAAATCAAAGAAGGGGATGCCTCTCAAATTGTCGAAATTATTGACGTTGAAAAAGTTTTAGCAGAGATCGTGCATTACGACGTGACTATTTCGGAGGACATTCTCGATCAAGAACTGGCCCAAGCAATGGTCGGGCGTAATGTTCTGATTGTGGATGATTCCTCTACAGCTCGTAATCAAGTTCGCGATACGCTTTCTCAATTGGGTATGAATATCATCGAGTGTCGTGACGGGCTAGAAGCGTTAACGGTTTTAAAACGTTGGTGTGATGAAGGTAAAGATGTAGAAAAAGAGCTGTTGATGATGATTACGGATGCTGAAATGCCTGAAATGGACGGTTATAAACTGACCCATGAAGTGCGCCAAGACCCACGTATGTCTAAGTTGTTTATCACATTGAACACTTCTCTGAGCGGTAGTTTTAATGAAGCCATGGTACAAAAAGTAGGCTGTGATCGCTTTATATCTAAATTCCAACCGGATCTGCTGGTTGAAGTTGCTCAAGACCGATTACGCCAGATGCTTTCTAAAAGTGCATGATTAGATCTAGTGAAATCAGAGGGAGCGCACCTCTCTCTGATTTTTAACATCTCTCTCCTTAATTCCTCTGTACTAATGGAAATCCCGAGACTTACTTTGTAGATTGTTCAAGTAGTGCGTGCAATCAATCAACTTACCAGCAATAACGTGCGTGACTTCTCCCTCTCTTTCAAGAATGCCTTTCACCATTAATACTTTAGCGCCTAAATACGCTTGCTTTTGGGCTCGTGCTGTCGCTTGCCAAACGACCACATTAATGTTGCCCGTGTCATCTTCTAACGTAAAAAATGTCACGCCAGCGGCGGTGCCTGGAGATTGTCTTCCTGTTACCACACCTACCACTGTGACCAGTGACTTATGCGGTTTCTCTGTCAGTTGCCTCATGCGGGTAAAGTGAGGGAGTTTGCCCGTTTCTTCTAATAATTTAATTGGATGGCGGCTAAGAGATAGTCCCGTGCTTGCGTAATCCTCAATTAAATTTTCATATTCAGAAGGTTGAGTCTGGTAGCTAACATTGGGTTCTTCGACCTTGTGAAACAATGGTAGGTCAGATAAGGAATCCATTGCTGCCCAGCGAGCGTTATAACGATTTCCCGATAAGGCCTGAAATGCATTGGCTGAAGCCAATAATTCAATGTCACTTCGGCTTCTTAATATCTGCTTTACTTCTTGAATCGATCGGTAACCATTAAGTGGTTTGCGCTCAATAAGCCTTTGTGCGCTTTCTGCGTTAAAGCCTTTCACCAAGCGAAAACCAAGTTGCACGCCGAGCCTGCCATTCGGACGTGAGACGAGATGATGTTGATATTTTGAATGATTGACGCACACCGGCAATACTTCGACGCCATGTCGGCGAGCATCTTGTACTAATTGCGATGGGCTATAAAACCCCATTGGTTGGCTGTTCAACAATGCAGTGTAAAATTCGGCTGGGTAATAATATTTTAACCATGCAGAACAATATGCCAGCACTGCGAAAGACGCTGAATGACTTTCAGGGAAGCCGTACTCACCAAAGCCGCAAATCTGATCGAAAATGCGCTCAGCAAACGCTAAGTCATAACCTCTCTCTTGCATACCATTGATCAGTTTTGGTCTGAATTTAGCGAGATCGCCATTCTTTTTCCATGATGCCATTGCTCGACGGAGTTGATCGGCCTCGCCGCCGCTAAACCCTGCGGCTACCATGGCTAGCTTGATGACTTGCTCTTGGAAAATAGGGACGCCCATAGTCCGCTCAAGAACGCTTTTTACTTCTTCCGATGGATAACTGACAGGCTCTTTGTGATCTCGTCGTTTTAAAAAAGGATGCACCATATCACCCTGAATAGGGCCTGGACGAACAATTGCAATTTGAATCACTAAGTCGTAATAACAAGCAGGCTTTAGGCGAGGAAGCATGCTCATTTGTGCACGAGATTCTATTTGGAATACGCCTATCGTGTCAGCTTTTTGGATCATGCGATACACGTGTGGATCATCTTGTCGGCGAGTGATTTCGGAAATAGAGAGGGATCGCTGGTGATGTTTCTCGACCAGCTGAAAGCACTTTTTGATGGCGTTTAACATGCCGAGTGCGAGCACATCGACTTTTAGTAGCTTCAAGCTTTCTAAATCGTCTTTATCCCATTGAATGATAGTGCGATCTTCCATCGAGGCATTTTCAACAGGTACCAACTCATATAAAGGGCCAGATGAAATTACAAAGCCACCTACGTGCTGAGATAAATGGCGTGGGAAGCCAATGATCTCGTTGACCAATTGGATAAACTGCTGCCCTTTGAGAGATTCTGGTTGTAAGCCCAGTTCAATAATTTGAGCTTGCCAGCCTTGGCTGCGATCTCGGCGATTAACGTTCTTAATGAAAAAATCTAATTGGGTCTCTTCAATCCCTAGTGCTTTACCGACTTCACGCACGGCACTTTTAAAGCGATAGCTGATCACTGTTGCAGCAAGTGCTGCACGCTCACGGCCATATTTTTTGTAAATATACTGGATAACTTCTTCACGGCGCTCGTGTTCAAAGTCCACATCAATATCCGGCGGTTCCTTACGTTCTTTACTGATAAATCGTTCGAATAAGACAGCGATTTGTCGAGGATCGACGGCGGTAATTTCCAGGCAATAACACACCACAGAGTTTGCAGCGGAACCTCGCCCTTGGTAAAGAATGCCTTGCTGTTTCGCGAACATTACGATGTCGTGAATAGTAAGGAAGTAGTAGTGGTATTTCAGCTCTTGAATAAGCGCCAGTTCATTCTCGATGGTTTGATTGACTTCTGCTGGCACGCCTTCAGGAAAACGCAGCCTTTTACCACGTTCGACCAACATACGTAAGTAAGAGTCGGGTGTATAACCATCTGGGATCAGCTCGGTAGGATATTCGTATTTTAAATCGGAGAGCTTAAACTCGCATAAATCGGCGATGTAAGTACTTTCTTCCAGCCATTCTGGTTTGTAAATCCGAATCAACTTTTTAAAAGGACGAAGCGCTCGCTCAGTATTCGAAATACGGTCAAAACCGAGTTTATCGACGCTACACCCATGCTTTATAGCAGTAAGTACATGCTGTAATGGCAAGCGTTCAACATCATGCATGAGAACGCCTCCGCAGGCAGTTATAGGTAATTGAAATTCATGTGCTAACTGCTCGCAGTGCGCAATGTACTCAGTATCGTTGTTACTCAAATGGCGCTGAATCGCTACCCACAAACGATTAGCGTGGTGTTGATTGAGCCAGCGCCCCCAATAGTGATCACTCTCTTGATGTGTGGGCAGCCACAATACCAAACAATGTCGAACCGACATCAAATCCCATTCGAACAGTTGATAGTTGCCTTTTTCACTGCGTCTCCTTGCGTTTGTGATGATACGACACAACTCGGCATAAGCCTTGCGACAAGGGCAAAGCAGTACGATTTGGCATTCATCATTTAACCAAAACATACTTCCAACGATTTGTTTGATATCGAGTTTATGTTGTTCGATGGTCGCATGGGCTTTGACAACGCCCGCGACTGAACATTCATCCGTTATAGCTAGAGCTTGATAGCGATAGAAAGCAGCTTGGAGTACCAGCTCTTCTGCATGAGAAGCCCCAGTCAAAAAAGAGAAGTTAGACTGACAAAATAGTTCCGCGTAACTCATAATGACCCAACAAAAATAACTGTCGATTTAACAAAAATAGCCATGAAGAAACCAGTGCTTGTGCTGATCGCGAAATATCCATAACCAGCGGCCTTGCTTGGTGTGTGCAATGTAGTAATCACGCATGATCTCATCACCATCCCACCACCCAGAAACTATTCGCTCAGGTCCGTGGACCAAAGAAACTTGCTCTTGCAATACAATGGGAGTCGGTAATTGCATTGCTGGGCGTAGTATGGATGGTATGGCGTGCCCCTTTTCATCCGGAGCATCAGCAGGGCGATACTGACTGGCCTTTTCTGGTCTAGGATCGCAAGCAATATTGGGTTTTAAAACGGCACTTTTTCCCAATTTAGCTTGCAGTAAAGAGAGCAGCTCTAAAGCATTCATGTTTCCTTTCTGCCCAGCAAAGAGATCGCGTGATGCACTAAGAGGCTCACCTTGACGGATGACTTTTAACGTTAGCCCTGTGACTGGGCCATTAAGCGAGAGTGATTCTAAGCTTAAACTCGCTAACTGTTGCCAACGCTGACATAGGTAATCACCTTGCGCAGAAGTGAGTTGAAGGTGTTGCTCTTGTTTCTCACGCTGGTGGAGTGTTAAACACAGTTCAAAAGCGACCTTATCTCTTAATTTAAGAAAGGTTTCGAGTTGACGAAGTAATTTGGCCAACGGCTTTTCAATCCACTGAACGTTTTCGATCTCAAACAACAGCTCTAAATAAACTTGGAAGGATTCGGTAGGGTGATAAAAGTCGACAGGGTGTTTAAACTGCCCAGTCAGTCGACCAACGTAGTTCACCAAATCGATATCAAAGCGTCGTGCGATGTCTTGCAATGGCAGTTCAAGCAGGTTTTGCAATGTGGTGACGCCTACACGTTGTAACTTCTCTACGGTAGCGTTTGATAAATCTGTCAGTTTTAACGGTAGTGGTGATAAAGCTTTTTGTATGGCAGATTTGTCTTCACTGATGACGTTCGCTCCTGATATTGCCATCAATTTGGCAGCAAAAGGCGAAAAACCACATCCGAATTGAAAACTCAGTTTCAGCTCCGATAAGTGAGCTCTGACTTTACTCCAATAGTTTTCAAGCCCTTCATACAGAGCGAGCATTGGAGTAGCACGCAGTAAAATACCTTGGTTTGGCATCAACACAACGTCAGATGTGATCAAATACAACCACTGGGCTACCTCTTGTAATTTATTTAATTCGGTTTGTGGATGATAAGGATGCACTTGTAAATCTCGACACAAGGACGCAGCACTGCCTAGGCCCATACCTGGTTTAATGCCTTGTTGTTCGGCAATCTCGTTGTATTGAATAATCTGGCAACGTTGGCTTTCGACAATCACCACGGGTTGTTCTTGGTTATCACCAAAGAGTGCGTCTAGCTGCAGGCGAGGGAAGTGCAAGTAAATCCACAGAGCCATATCACTAACCTTGGTTCGCCAGTGGGAAATTGACCACAGTCGAGTGCACAGTTTCAGATGATGGTTTCACCAGTTGCGGATAATGGTGTTGGAAGCCGATACTAACGCTACCTCTACCTCTATTCCAGCCTCCTTTCCTTTTCAGCACTTCAACATGAATCCCTTGCTCGTCGCCTTTCAGTTTTAAACTGAGTGACACAGGCAAAGACAAGCGGTTGATAGTATCTGTTTTAAGCATAAAGAGAGGGCAAGTACCTTGTTCACTCGCTACCTGTAAGCGTTTCACTTGATGTATTTCAAGCTCTTCTTGCCATAACAAAACATTACTGCATACCCCACTTTTCAGACATTGCTCTGCTGCCCAAAGAGCATCTTTGGGGTGAGTTGGAGTAACAACCCACACTTGGTTTATATCCAACCCGATGTAGTGTAAAAACAGAGAGTTCACTAGAGCAGGTGGTTGAATAAATGCGGTCATACCATTGGTCTGAGTGGCTTTTAAATAGGGAGCGAGCAAACGCAATTCACCAATACTACCAATAGATTCCATCTCCACTACGCCATTAGGTGGAAAGCCTCCGCCGAGCAAATCATCTAATTCAGAAAAACCGGAACTAGTCTGCAACTGCTGCGGATCTGCTTTCGTTAAATTTGCTTGCCAAACAAGGTGTTGGCTTTTTAAGTTCTGAATAATATCTTGCATAATAAGTACCTGTATATACATACAGTATATTTCTGTGGGAGAAAGTCGCAAGATTTTTATGAAGAGAGAAATGAAAAAAGGCAGCGTTTGCTGCCTTTTCAATCGATTATGTGAGGTAACCTGAATGAGTTATTTACGCTTCGGTTGAGCGTCGATGCACTGACCGTTCACATCGGTAACCGCAGGATCCATTAAGTGCAAATATAGCGGCATGATATCCAGTGGCGTTTTGAGAGTATTCGCATCTTCACCCGGATATGCTTTTTCACGCATGCGAGTACGAGTGGCACCAGGGTTAATTGCGTTAACGCGGATCGGTGTATCACTCAGCTCGTCAGCTAAAACTTGCATCATGCCTTCTACGGCAAATTTAGAGATAGCGTATGGCCCCCAGAATGCGCGGCCAGAGTGGCCGACGGTTGAAGAGGTAAAGATAATACGCCCAGCTTCTGATTTACGCATCACAGGCAGTAATGCTTGAGTCATTAGCACTTCGGCTTTCACGTTGATCTGCATGATATCGTCGAAGTCTTCCTCTTTGATTTGATCAAATGGACACAGCGAACTCAAGACACCTGCGTTGTGTAATAGACCATCCAAGCGACCAAACTGTCCTTCGATTGTCTCTGCCATATCAATGTAATTCTGCTGAGTTGCACCCTTGAGATCCAATGGAATGATAGCAGCTTGTGGATAGCCAGCAGCTTCAATCTCATCATAGATAGATTCAAGGTTTTGCACATTTCTACCCAAGAGAATAACAGTTGCACCGTGCTCGGCATAAGAAAGCGCGGCTTGACGGCCGATGCCATTACCAGCGCCAGTAACAAGAATGACTTTACCTTTTAGAGCATCAGCTGAAACGGAGTAGTTCACGGCGATAAATCCTTATTATTGTAAGAGGGTCCATGATAGTTAATTGACGCTAAAAAACGCCTGTTTCTCAATGGAAAATCTTGGTAATCGTGACAAGATGGTTACAATACACCAATTCATGTGTTATACCAATTCCAGAACTTTCGTTAAGTATGCTATCAATCAGAACAAGTGGTTACAAACCGCGCTGCCTTCTCGCTGATGTTTCTGCGTAACATACTAACGTCATCTGAAATGAGATAAAGGAGCTCTCGTTGGAATTTTTATTAGATTATGGTCTGTTTCTGGCCAAAATTATCACGGTGGTTGCTGCGATAATTGTTCTGCTCATTATTGCAAAATCGGCTGGTGGCAAATCGGGTGCGGCGAAAGGGGAGTTAGAGATTACCAACCTTTCAGAGCAACACAAACAATCTGTTGAGCAGTTAGAGCATCATTTGCATGACGATGCTTTCATCAAGGCTCGAGATAAAGCCGTCAAGAAAGAAGAAAAAGAGAAGAACAAATCTCGCGAGAAAGAAATCAAACAAGCGAGCAAAGACGGTTCATTAGATAGCAAGCGTGAACCACACCTATTTGTTCTTGATTTCAACGGTAGCATAGACGCAAAAGAAGTCGCGTCTCTACGTGAAGAAATCACCGCTATTTTGGCTGTCGCACGTGAAGGTGATGAAGTGTTACTTCGCTTAGAGTCTGGCGGTGGTATGGTTCATGGTTACGGCCTTGCCTCTTCTCAACTGGACCGAATCAAAGCTGCGGGTCTTCCTCTGACCATCTCTGTTGACAAAGTTGCGGCAAGTGGTGGTTACATGATGGCATGTGTAGCAGATAAGATTGTTTCTGCACCATTTGCAATTGTGGGGTCTATTGGCGTTATCGCACAAATTCCTAACTTCAACAAACTGTTGAAGAAACATGACATTGAGTACGAACAACTAACAGCGGGTGAATATAAACGCACGCTAACGATGTTCGGTGAGAATACCGATAAAGCGCGCGATAAGTTTAAGCAAGAACTTGAAGAAACACATGTCTTGTTTAAAGACTTCATCCGTGAGCGTCGTCCTAGTTTGGACCTAGACAAAGTAGCCACTGGTGAGCACTGGTTCGGTACACAAGCGAAAGAGCTTGGTTTGGTGGATGACATTAGTACATCTGATGATATCGTTGTTGCGGCATGCAAAGATAAAACCGTACTTTCTGTGCATTATGTGCAGAAGAAAAAGCTGGCAGACAAGCTAGCAGGTGTGGCGGGTAAAGTCGCTGATAGTGTGATTTTAAAGTTAGCTGAGCGTGGTCAAAAGCCGATTGTTTAATCGAGCTTAAGTTCATGACATTTAAAACGGCGAGGGCGGAAGCTCTCGCCGTTTTTGTTGAACTTTATGTTTATTGATGAATCCAATTACGCATTAGGTGTAATGCTTTACACGACATTTTTCCTCGCTCCAAAGACTGATTACCCGTATAATGTGCGCCTCGAAAACCGAGCAAATTGCTGAAAAGAAACTATTGGTGGAGAAGAACATGTCCTCTCAAACTCCGGTTGTAACCGTAGATGGACCTAGTGGTGCAGGTAAAGGCACTTTATGTATGTTGCTGGCGAAAAAGTTGGGTTTCCAACTCTTAGATTCTGGCGCAATTTATCGTGTACTTGCACTTGCTGCGATTCACCACGGTGTCGACACCGAGTCAGAAGATGCTCTTGTCCCACTAGCAACACACCTAGACGTTCAATTTATCGCGGAAGGTGACTTAGTTAAGGTCATTCTAGAAGGCGAAGATGTGTCAGGGGAGCTTCGTAAAGAAGAAACGGGTATGGCAGCATCTAAAGTTGCGGCTTTGCCACGTGTTCGTGAAGCATTACTACGTCGTCAGCGTGCATTTGAGACCGCTCCGGGTCTGGTTGCTGATGGTCGTGATATGGGCACAATTGTATTCCCGAGTGCGCAAGCAAAAATCTTCCTTGATGCAAGTGCTGAAGAGCGTGCAAATCGACGCCTTAAACAGTTGCAAGAGAAAGGGTTAGATGTTAGATTTGCTGACCTTTTAAGCGAGATCCAAGAGCGTGACGACCGAGATCGTAACCGCCCAGTGGCGCCATTACGCCCTGCTGAGGATGCGCTTGTGCTAGATTCTACGTCGATGACTATCGACGAAGTAGTAGAAAAGGCACTACAATATATCGAATCGAAGCTAGCTGAGTAATAATACTCGACTAGGCTAAGAGCGTTGGTCGCAAGGATGATGACTGGCGAATTTAATAACCCCATGCGGTAGGATACCCGTGGAAGTTTAATTTATTGAAGATTAATTAAATGACTGAATCTTTTGCTCAACTCTTTGAAGAGTTTCTAAACGAAACAGAATTCCAACAAGGCAGCATCGTTAAAGGTACTGTAGTAGCTATCGAGAACGGTTTCGTTCTTGTTGACGCTGGTCTTAAGTCTGAATCTGCTATCCCTGCTGAACAGTTCAAGAACGCTGCTGGCGAACTTGAAGTTGAAGTTGGCGCTGAAGTAGACGTAGCTCTAGACGCTGTTGAAGATGGTTTCGGTGAAACTCAACTTTCTCGTGAGAAAGCTAAGCGTCACGAAGCTTGGATCGTACTTGAGAAAGCTTACGAAGAAGCTGAAACTGTTGTTGGTATCATCAACGGTAAAGTTAAAGGCGGTTTCACTGTTGAACTAAACGGTATCCGTGCTTTCCTTCCTGGCTCTCTAGTAGACGTACGTCCAATCCGCGACACTGCTCACCTAGAAAACAAAGAGCTAGAGTTCAAAGTTATCAAACTTGACCAAAAACGTAACAACGTAGTTGTTTCACGTCGTGCAGTTATCGAATCAGAGAACAGCGTTGAGCGTGACGAGCTTCTAGAAACTCTACAAGAAGGTTCTGAAGTTAAAGGTATCGTTAAGAACCTTACTGACTACGGTGCGTTCGTTGACCTAGGTGGCGTTGACGGTCTTCTACATATCACTGATATGGCTTGGAAGCGCGTTAAGCACCCATCTGAAATCGTTAACGTTGGTGACGAGATCCAAGTTAAAGTTCTTAAGTTCGACCGTGAGCGTACTCGCGTATCACTAGGTCTTAAGCAACTAGGCGAAGATCCATGGGTAGCAATCGCTAAGCGTTACCCAGAAGGTCACAAACTAACTGGTCGCGTAACTAACCTAACTGACTACGGCTGCTTCGTTGAAATCGAAGAAGGCGTTGAAGGTCTAGTTCACGTTTCAGAAATGGATTGGACTAACAAGAACATCCACCCTTCTAAAGTTGTTAATGTTGGCGACGAAGTTGAGGTTATGGTTCTTGAAATCGACGAAGAACGTCGTCGTATCTCTCTAGGTCTGAAACAGTGTAAAGCTAACCCATGGCAGTCATTCGCTGAAGCACAAGCTAAAGGCGACAAAGTTACTGGTAAGATCAAGTCTATCACTGACTTCGGTATCTTCATCGGTCTAGAAGGTGGCATCGACGGTCTAGTTCACCTATCTGACATTTCTTGGAATGTTGCTGGCGAAGAAGCTGTACGTGAGTACAAGAAAGGCGACGAGATCTCTGCAGTTGTTCTAGCAGTAGACGCTGAGCGTGAGCGCATTTCTCTAGGCATCAAGCAAATGGAAAATGACCCATTCAATGCTTACGTTGCTGACAACAAGAAAGGTGTTCTAGTTAACGCTACTGTAACTGCTGTTGACGCTAAAGGCGCTACTGTTGAAATCGCAGAAGGCGTTGAAGGTTACATCCGTGCTTCTGAAGTATCACGCGATCGCGTAGAAGATGCTTCTCTAATCCTAAGCGCTGGTGATGTTGTTGAAGCGAAGTTCACAGGTGTAGACCGTAAGAACCGCGTAATCAACCTATCTATCAAAGCTAAAGACGAAGCTGACGAGCAAGAAGCAATGGCATCTATCAACAAGCAAGATGACAATGCATTCGGTAACGCAATGGCTGACGCTTTCAAAGCTGCTAAAGGCGAATAATATACTCGCTTAAGCAAAAAAGGAGCCGCAAGGCTCCTTTTTTATATTTGGTCATATTTAAGTAGTAATACTAATGACAGTAAACTATCTTAATAAAAGGCATTTCTTCATTGCGCATTTTGCATAAAATTTGTCTAGAATTGTCAGCAAGTGTTTGTTGGAATTAGTATTACTTACTATAATAAGTGATAAAGATACTCAAAGAGGGCAACTATGACTAAGTCTGAACTGATTGAAAGACTCTGCGCTGAGCAAACACACTTATCAGCGAAAGAGGTAGAGGATGCTGTAAAAGATATTTTAGAGCACATGGCCTCTACACTAGAGAGCGGTGACCGTATCGAGATCCGTGGCTTTGGTAGTTTTTCTCTTCATTACCGCGAGCCTCGCGTAGGTCGTAACCCTAAAACGGGCGATAAAGTGGAATTGGAAGGTAAATACGTTCCACATTTCAAACCTGGTAAAGAACTTCGTGAGCGTGTAAATATTGGTTAATGCACTCTTATTAGTTTGAAAAAAGCGGCATACGTTTGTGTATGCCGCTTTTTTGTAATGTATCCAAGTTAGTAATACATCCAAGATCGTTTACTAATCTAATTGTGGATTCAGCTGTTTTCTATACCCAAATAACTTTAACTTCTAAGCATGTCTACAAACTAAGCATCTTGAGGTTACTTGGGTATAGATTATTGCTAATATACGTAGTCTGAAGAAGCATTTTCCTGCATAATCTTACCGACTTACTCCTAGAAGGGTGATGTAACATGAAAATTATAAAAATCGTTGCTGTTTTAGCTCTCTTTTTAATTGCATTGGCGTTAGGTTCCCAAAACCAAGAGCTCGTGACTTTTAACTATCTTCTAGCAAAAGGAGAGTTCCACTTATCTACGCTATTAGGTGTAGTATTTGTGGTTGGCTTTGCTTTAGCGTGGGTTATCTTTGGTAGCATCCAACTGAAAACTCAGCTACAGGTCCGTCGTTTAAAGAAAAAACTGAAAAAGTACGAACCAACTGAATCAAACAACGCTGCTGATAAGCCAGCCATTGAAAAACAGGCATAAGGATAAGGCTTAACTTTAATGCTTGAACTACTCTTCTTGTTGTTGCCTATAGCTGCTGCGTATGGCTGGTATATGGGGCATCGCAGCGCTCAGCAAGACAAGCAGAAGCAATCTCATCAAATCTCTCGTCAGTATATGACGGGTCTTAATCTGCTGCTCTCTGACCAATCAGATAAGGCTGTCGATCACTTTATTGAATTGCTCCAAGTTGATAACGAGACCATCGATACTCACCTTGCGTTGGGTAACCTGTTCCGGTCTCGTGGTGAAGTCGACCGCGCAATCAGAATTCACCAAAATCTTATTTCTCGTTCAGGCTTAACACTGGACCAAAAGAACCTCGCCCTTCAACAGTTAGCGAAAGACTACATGGTCTCTGGTTTTCTTGATCGTGCAGAGAAAATCTTCGAACAGTTAGTCGAAGAGCCAGATTACAAAGAGGCGGCTCTTCAACAATTAGTGACCATTTATCAGCAAACACGAGAATGGGAAAAGGCGATTTATTACGCGAACCAATTGGCTAAGTTAGGTAATAAACGCTCAAGGATGCGTGCAAATATTGCCCATTTTTGGTGTGAAATAGCCATGCTCGACCAAGCTGATGGGAATACTAATAAGGCAATACAGCATTTTAAAAAAGCGTTAGCGGAAGACCCGAAGTGTGTTCGAGCAAGTATTGCTTTGGGACGAATTTATCTAGAGTCTGAAGACTATAAGCACACCATCAAATATCTGACAGGGGTACTTGAGCAAGATAAAGACTTTATCAGTGATGTCTTGCCAACTATTGCAGAATGCTATCATCATCTGGGTCAGGAAGATGAACTTGTCGAGTTTCTGCGAGCTTGTATTGATAAGAAAGCAGGCGTATCAGCCGAGTTGATGTTGGCTCAATTAGTTGCTCATCACGAGAACGTTGGGGCTGCTCAAGAGTTACTGACGAAACAATTGCTGAAAAACCCAACCATGAAGGGCTTCTACCGTTTAATTGACTACCACATTGCAGAAGCAGAAGATGGTCGAGCGAAAGACAGCCTATCGACGCTACAAGCGATGGTGGGTGAACAGTTAAAAGTGAAACCGCATTACCGATGCCGGAAGTGTGGATTTTCTACCCATTCCCTTTATTGGCATTGTCCGTCCTGTAAAGGATGGGGGACGATCAAGCCAATCCGCGGATTGGATGGTGAATAATTCTTAATGCAGCTGGCAGAGTTTCTGTCCGCTGCATTTTTTTAACTTTTTATTTAATAAGAACCAAAACAGTTAGGAGATGAAATGATCGACCAAAAAGTTATTGTCGCACTGGATTATGATAACCAAGCAGATGCACTTGCGTTTGTAGATAGAATTGATCCTGCGTCATGCCGACTAAAAGTTGGCAAGGAGATGTTTACGCTATTTGGTCCTGATTTTGTACGTGAACTCCATAAACGTGGTTTCTCGGTATTCCTAGATTTAAAATTTCACGATATTCCAAACACCTGTTCGAAAGCAGTTCGCGCTGCGGCTGAAATGGGTGTATGGATGGTGAACGTACACGCGAGCGGTGGTGAGCGTATGATGACGGCATCACGTGAAATTCTTGAGCCATATGGTAAAGATCGTCCACTTCTTATCGGTGTAACGGTACTAACCAGTATGGAACAAAGTGATTTAGCTGGTATTGGTTTGAATGTTGCGCCTCAGGAGCAAGTGATTCGTCTAGCAACCTTGACCAAAAACGCGGGCTTAGATGGTGTCGTATGTTCAGCGCAAGAGTCCTCACTACTGAAGAGCGAACTAGGCCAAGAATTTAAATTAGTGACCCCTGGTATTCGACCTGCTGGCTCAGAACAAGGTGACCAACGCCGTATCATGACGCCAGTAGACGCTATCCAATCAGGTTCAGATTATCTTGTGATTGGTCGCCCTATCACTCAAGCGTCAAATCCTGCAGAAGTGCTGAAGTCGGTCAATGAGAGCTTATCTAACATGTAAGCACTGTCTCGATTGTATGGAGAAAAGTGAGGCTAAGATGCCTCACTTTTTACATCGAATGAAAATACTAATCGCGGTAAACAACCATTCCTTTTAACCAGCTATGTCTGATCATTTACTCGCTTTAACTGGTATATCGGGGCCAATTGAGATAAAGGTTCTGCGGTTTATTCTGAGTAAAGTAGGGCTTGGTACTATGCCGATCACACTTTTGTAACATAACTCATTGTGATGCCTCGAAAATGCAACCATGTGTTATTGATGGCTTGCGTTACAAATGTCTAAAGAATACTATGGCGAAGATGCATTCACTGCGTTGTAAGGTCTAGGATGACCTAGTGAAACTCTTTGAAATTAATATAGAAGCTGGCAGGACGTCACTTCATATTACGTTCCTATTATTTCCTATCTGCGTATTTTAAATCGCAGCTTTCTGTGAGCTTTCACACGCTGTCTTCCTTGTTACGACCTTAGTGCGCAAACACAACAAGGAAGAAACATGACTAAAAAACTGCCATTTTCAGTACTAGCAACACTGACCGCTGCCAGTTTTCAACTGAGTGCGGCAGAATTGCCAGCTGATATCGAATGGATTTCAAACAACAACGAACCTCTATTTGCCTCTGAAGAGGCGGTACGAGGTGGCACCTATCGCACTTACATTCAGAGCTTTCCGCAAACATTACGAAGTGTTGGTCCAGATGCGAACTCAGGTTTGCGCCAATACTTAATGGATGGTTCACCAAAACTGGCTCAGCGTCATCCAAATACTGGCAAATGGATCCCTCAACTTGCTAAGTCATGGGCATTTGGAGAGGACAACAAAACCGTATTCTTTAAACTCGACGAAACGGCCGAGTGGTCAGATGGTGAAAAAATTACAGCAGATGATTACGTCTTTATGATGAAGTACTACACGTCAAAAGACATTATCGACCCGTGGTATAACGACTTCTTCACAAACAGTATTGTGAGTGTTGAAAAAATTGATGACTACACGATCAAAGTCAACCTTGCTGTAGCTCAAAGTCATGACTCACTTATGGTTATGATTAACATGCCAAGTAATGGTTTTCAGCCTCGTCCTGAACACTTCTTTGAAGGAGAAAAGGACGCAAATAACGATGGCATGCCTGATAACTTCGTCAGAAAGTTTAACTTTAAATCTGAGCCAACCGCAGCGCCTTACTACATTGATCAAGTGAAGAAAGGTAAGAGCGTGACATTCAAACATGTCGGTGAAGATTGGTGGGGATACAACAACCGCTACTATAAAAACCGTTATAACGTTGAAAAGGTTCGCATTAAGGTAATTCGCGATCCTGATATTGCCATGAAGCACTTTGAGAAAGGCAACTTAGACTACTTTGAGATGGTGCTACCAAGCTTTTGGCATGACAAAACCAATAGTGATGTGTACAAAAAAGGCTATATCCAAAAGTACTGGGGCTTTAACGAAGCACCGCAAGGAGCTGGTGGTCTTTGGATGAACACAGCGATGCCGATGTTGGATAACCTAGAAGTGCGTAAAGGTGTTATGGCAGCCACTGACTATGACGGCATGATTGAAAACATCATGCGTGGAGATTATTCACGTAAACCGCATGGACTCGGCTTTGGTCATGGCGAATACGATGATCCTAACAATACACCGCCAAAGTTTGATGCTGATGCGGCGGTTAAACACTTCGAAAAAGCGGGCTTTGACAAAGTGGGCGCAGATGGTATTCGTGTTAACGACAAGGGCCAACGCTTGAGCTTTGCCATCACCTACGGATACAACTCTTGGACACCGCGTATTGCATACCTGAAAGAGCAAGCGAAACTTGCTGGTCTTGAGTTCACGTTAAACTTGGTGGATGGCTCATCTGCGTTTAAATACATTCTTGAGAAAAAGCATCAGCTAGCGTTTTTGAATATGGGCTCTGGTGAGATCCCTGCGTATTGGGAATACCTACACTCGGATAATGCAAATCGACCACAAACGAATGCTCACACCAACTACAGCAGCCCTGAGCTAGACAAGTTAATTGAAGCATATGACTCTGAGTTTGATCAGGAGAAGCGTTACGACTTGTCGCATCAAATCCAAAACTATGTCAGCAAAGCAAATATCATCGTTCCTGGCTACATGGTGCCTTATTCTCGAGTTGCTCATTGGCGCTGGGTTAAAATTCCTAAAAACGGCATGACAAAAGCGACAGAATGGGTGCTTCATCCAATGGATATCGGTAATTTCTGGATTGATAACCAAGTAAAAGAAGAGACAGAAGAAGCGATGGACGAGGGTAAAACCTTCCCAGAACTAACGGTAATTGATGATCGTTACAAATTGTAAATCAGTAGTTTAGATAGAAAATGATAGCCCCGGTAATGAATTTTATCGGGGCTTTCTTTTTTACTTAACAAGGTAAGACACTTCTAAAAGGTAGGTTTTTGCATCACCAAGCAAAGAGAAAGCTTTATCGATGGTTTTAAATCGATCATCAAGCGTGTCGCTTGATATCAGCTGGCTGAATGTTTGCAACGAGAAAGCTTCGTTTGCTTTGAAGAACTGATGTACGTTTTCAAGCTGCACTTTATGAATATGCTCCACCTTATTTAGGGCGGTGGTTAAATCGGAAATGTTAATCGACATTGCTATTCGGGAACCTTATCAACAAGACCTATATGAGGTCATAGAGTGGGGTTTTATATTTTGTGACAGAGAGTAGCACCGAAGAGCAATTTATAGTCTGATGAAGATCAATTTGCCTTATTTAAGCATCTGTAACGTGGCACTAGACGTGTACCTAGAGTTGGTACAAGTTACAACGCTTGAATATAGGCTAGGGTTCAACCTAATCAAAAGTAAAAGCCAAGTCCGACTAAAAGCCCTTGAGAAGCCGTATCATATTCAAATACCTCTTCATTTTTGTAATCGACCCAGGTCGACTTGTAAGCTAAGTTGAGATCAGACCATTCGTTAAAGCTATAACGAACACCAGTTTGAATGGCATAAGTGAAGTGAGTATCGTTGCCAAATCCGGCGTCGATGCTGGCATGAAATCGCCAGTTTTCGCTCAATTCATCAATGAGTCGCAAGCCAACTAAAAAATCGACCCAATCTTCTTGTAATGACAGTCTATCTTCTAGTACCCGGTTGTCATTACGATACAGCTTGCCGGTGATGTCATTGTCCCACCAACGTAATCCAAACATATAATCCAGTTTACCAAATGAATATTGTTCGCGTTGGAATGCCTTTGCTTCTAGAACACCTTGCCGTATTTCGATGTCCGCACGATAACGAGCGTTAGGCAGAGCGCCCTTGATATTATTAACATCACCACTTAAGTTCATGAAACTATAATCTATGTAGTAGCCCCACTTACTTTGGTAAATACTCTCGAATCGCAACATCGCCCCAATATCGAGGTGGTCTACGATGAACTTAGGATCGACATCCACCTCTGATGAAAAGCGACCAATACTGGTATCCCCGTGGATATTCAGTCCTAGCATGTACACTTCTATGCTATTTCGCCAACGAGATTCTTGTGTCTCGGCTGAGAGCGCTACTGATGTAGGTAATACAAGAATGAGTGAGGAGAGTGATAGCAGGTTACATGGTTTCATCCAATTTCCTTTTCGGCTTTTCGTCAGCTTTCAGCTTAGTAGAAGTCGCTACACTCTGCATAAAAAAGGGAAGCAACTTGCTTCCCTGTAATTGACATTGACTTAGAGTTGTTTGGCAATGTCTGAGGTTAGGCTTTCTAAGCCTATGGATAAAGCGTTGACGAGCGCTTCATAGCCCTCATCTTGAAGCGGCTGTGAGATTTGTATTGGCGCGCTGTTTTCTACCTTACCTTCGGCATTAATGAGTAACCATTCCCCCTCAATTTCGATATTACCTTTGTAGCTGCCATTAAATTTATTTAACGTAAGCTGGAGTTTGGCTTCACCGCTTTGATCCAACAGATTATTCATTTCAGTCGGCCAGTAATGACTTTGCTTGTGACGTAGTTCCGCGACGACTCTCTGAGTGATTTGCTCAGAAATACTGTGCGCCCATTGATTGTGCTTCGCCTGAATAACTTGGGTCTCAGAGGTTCGATAAACAATGCCATTATCATTCAAATAACTCGCCAATATCACTGGACGAACAACTAAAGTTGGGCGCTGAGCGATATCAGAAGAGCTCAGCGTCACTGGTTCCGCCTTAGGTAGAAGGTACATAGCTCCTTTAGTTTGCGGAGCGCTACTGCAACCCGTTAGACCGACAAATAGCGCGATAGACAGAAAGAATACTCGTTTCATTAGTTTTTGCCTTTAACTGGTATTGGGTCACTGATTTCATCTTCTCCAAACACGAGAGAGTTTGGCTTTTCGTTTAGCTGTTTAAGTACGGGTTTAAACTCTGTCATCACGCTTTCTAATTCTTTTAGCGTGGCTTCCATTTCGCTGTACATGGTTGAGTTGGGCCCATAACCATCGAGTGTTTTTTGTAATTGCTGTAAGCTTTGGCGAATATCTGTTGGGATCTCTTGCGTCTCTTTTTGATTCAAAAGTTTATCAATACTGTCCGCCACGCGTTCTGCTGAAGCTAACGTTTTTTCAGACGTTTTTAACGTTGAATTGAGAGAGTCTAGTGTTTCTTCCATTGGTAAGTTATTAATCTTATTTAGGAAGTCGTTCACTTGGCGCTGAACCTGCGCAAAACCACCACGCATGGTTGGGAAAACATCTAAATCAGCAAACTTACTCGGTACGTAAGGCTCGTCGTTTGGATAGAAGTCGGCGTCAACATACAGTGCGCCTGTTAATAAGTTACCTGTTTTTAAAGTACCACGTAGGCCTTTAGCAAACTCACTCTTCAATTTATCTTTTAACATTGGTAAAGATTGGGATTGGAAATCGCCATAAACACGGCCGAGCTCGATACGTACCAATACAGGGATTTTTTTCGCAGAAAAGTTCTCTTCTGGGGTTGGAAGTCGCATTGGTACACGCATCACAGTACCAATTCTCAAGCCTCGATATTCGACAGGTGCCTTACGTTTAAGTCCTCGTACCGATTCATCAAAAAGCATAACGAATTCAATATAATCATCGTACATGCCTTCTCGAAGTTGTTTAATATCATCGTACAAGCGGAAGTTGACCATATTTTCAGTGAGCTGTTCACCGGATTCAAGACCTGGAACGGTATCGAAGGTAACACCACCCGTTAGCATGCTCTCTAATGAGCCAAACTTGACTTCGAACCCTTCAGCATTGAGCTGTAAATCTACGCCAGAATTCAGCCAGAACTTGGTACGAGTGCGCACTAAGCTGTCATAAGGCTTGAAAATAAAGAGTTGGTATAACGCTTTGCGAGTGTCAACATCAAAGCTAGTTTTCTCTACACGACCAACCGTAAAGCCTTTATAAATGACGGGGTCACCAACGCCTAGCTTACCAGCCTCGCGGTGTGTTAACACAAGGCGTAACCCCTCTGCATCAGGAGAGGCCACTGGGGGAACATCTAAGACCGTAAAGCGCTCTTTCTCTATTTTAGATTTACCCGGCTGAAGTTGGATATAAGCGCCAGAGAGCAAGGTCTCTAAACCTGAAACGCCATCACGGCCAATACGAGGCTTCACCACCCAAAACATGGTGTCATCTCGCAGCATGCGTTCTGCATCCTTGTTCATTTGTGCCTTAGCGATGATGTGATCGTAATTTTCACTGAGAGTGACTTCAGTAATCAGTCCGACTTTTACATTCAATGCTCGGATTTCGGTTTTGCCAACCTCAATCCCATCTGCGGTTGGCAGTTGGAGAGTAATTTGTGGGCCTGTACTGTTGATATATTGGAACAGCATCCACGCTCCCATGGCTAGCGCAAGGATCGGGACAATCCATATCGCAGAAATCTGCTTTTGCGGTTTTATTTGAGCGGTTACGTTGTTCTCATCACTCATATTTGGCTTTCTCGTTTAAGTTGTCAGAAATCGGCTCCTGCACTTCGTTTTGTGGCAATTGCCACAACAAACGTGAGTCAAATATCATTGCAGAAAGCATAGTAAAAATGACCACTGCCGCGAAAGAGAGCGCAGCAGGACCTGGATAAATCGCCATTAAGTTTTGCAGCTGAACCAGTGCAACTAAGATCGCGACGACGAAGATATCGATCATGGACCAACGACCAATAAACTCAGTTATGCGGTAGATCTTTAAGCGTGAAATACTCTCTTCGTGCGGAAGATATCGCGCTTTTTGCGCATTGTAATACAGCCACGCGAGTGCCAGCATTTTCGCCATTGGAATAAATACGCTAGCAAAGAAAATTACCATCGCAATAGGGTAAGAACCTAAATGCCAAAGCAATATTACCCCCTCCATGATAGTTGAACCTTCTGCATGTCCAAGGCTTACGGTGTACATCATAGGGTAGAGGTTCGCAGGGATATAGAAAATGACTGAAGCAAACAAAAGCGCCCAAGCTTTTTGTAAATTGTCTGCGGGGTTGTATTTGTGAATAGGGCTTTTACAACGAATGCAGTGTTGGTGTTTTTTAGCTTCAATAGGGTTGAGCTGGTGACACGTATGACAACCAATATGGTTGTGGTTATGGTGCGTATCACCCTCTTTTACATCAGATAGCTCGATAGCTGGAATAAAGTGCCCCCAGAGCCAGCTTTTGTCGACCATTGATATGCATTTGACTACCAGAACGGTATATACACAAAACGCCCAGAATGAAGTGCCCATTCCTATGTCTGCGAGGGAAGCGATTTTAATTAAGCTGACCAACACGCCAATCAAAAAGACATCCACCATTAACCAGGGTTCGACTCGAAACAGAAGACGGCATAAAACTTTTGCCATTCGTTGCTGCTTTCTAGAGGGGGTATGTTTACGTGCTTTTAATGCTTCAAGGTGAAGAAAGAGAATGAGACCAACATAGATTGCAGGCAAAACGATAACTGTTGCGAGTAGCAGCACACCCAAAAGCACATTTTGAAACTCAGCCAGCATTTTGGCAGCGTGCAACAAGGTGATTTCTTGCGACAACCCTTGCACGCTGAACGACATAAAAGGGAAAGAAATGCTTAGCACTAACATGATCAAACATGCCGATGATATGGCGATCACGCTTTGGTAAGGCTTGGCATTCACTTTAGTCAGCGAATGCGAACATCGAGGACATTGTGCTTTTTGCCCCTGTTCGATATCGGGAATGCGAACAACAAGGCCGCACTCTTCGCATGAAATTAACTGACGGGAATTAGGTTGAATACTCATCGGGTAGGTTTTAGATTCATTTGCTTTAAGAATACTCTTTTTTCACTAGGCACGCTTGTTTTGATTCAGGAGTTTACGAGTTTCTTACTTTTGGCATTAGAGGATATGGGAGATCTAAGACATAAACGAAGTCGCGTTTGGTACAAGATTTTACGGCGAAGATGAGTATGTTGGAAGCCGAAAATAATGTGATATTGCTTGTCTGTGGAGGGGTAATTACTTGTTTTTAAGGGTAAGTAACCCTGCCCAGATAATCTGAGCAGGGAAAAAGAGCATTTTATTTAAGGTGCTTAGTTGTACTTTACTTGACCGTTCCGCTCTTAAAGGCATTGGAGCCGACTTGCGTACCGTTGAGCGTTTTGCCGTAATAGCCTTGGTGCTGGTGATATTTCTCCGCGTTTGCGGTGACATTGCCTTTGAATCGAGGATCTTGTGGACGCTCATGGCTGTTGACGTATGCTGCGACATCCCATGCTTCTTGCTCTGTCAGCTGCACACTTTTCCCAAGCGGCATGTTTTCGTAAATAAAATAGGCTGCAGTGTTAATCCGGTGCATACCTGCGCCCCAGTTATACGCATATTCGCCCCAAAGTGGTGGAATGTATGAATGGTCGTTGGTGTCTTTGATGCCTGAACCGTCGGCGCGATGGCAAGTTTCACAGTTCTTTTCGTAGACCAATGCGCCTCGCTCTATTGATGGTTCTTGCTCAGGGGCGGCGATTTTTGGGTAGCCACGCCCAGAGAGATTACCCCGCTTTTCAATTGGTAATGCTTGTGCGATGGCTTCGGGCAACGGGAAGTCTTTTGCTTTTCCACCAATTTGCAACGTTTTTGCGTCTAGTTCTGGAATGGGTTCATCCGCCATACCATGTTTGTCAAGCAAGCCGCCCATCGCTAACCAGTAGGCGTAAGCACTAAGGGCAACAATTTCTGTCGAATCGTAAGCGGGCGCTTTACCGTTCATGGAATACTCGAAACAACCTTGGATACGGTCAGCATAGCTGTTTACGCGATCGTTTTTCTTACGATATGCAGGGTATGCCATGTAAGCTGCCCACAGTGGCGCAGCGTTTGCTTTTCGTCCTGCCTCCATATGGCAGTTCACACAGTTTTGTTCGTTGCCAACGTATTTTCCGCGCATTTGTTGTGAGTTAACAAAGAGCGAGTAACCGCGTTTTACTTGCTCACCAAATGCGGTGTTTGGGATTGTGCTGAGATCACGCGATTTTAAGTATTCACCGTGCTTTTCTTTTTCTATCGCAGGTAGCTCTTTCTGGCGGTCCGGTAATGGATCGTTAGCTAGTACGAGCGTAGAAATGAAAGGCAGTGCGAACAAAGAATAGAAACGTTTCATGACTGCTCCTAGTAACGTAATGAGGCAAAGTAGTAAGCAAGATTTTCGATCTCTTTGTCAGTGAGATTTTTTGCGATGGTCCCCATCATATTGAGCGGGTCGCCACTGCGAGTGCCGTTTTTCCATGCCATCAATTGCGTTTTTAAGTAATCAGCATGTTGGCTTGCGAGGCGAGGGAACTTGTCGACGCCCATACCGCTGGCTCCATGACAAGTTGCGCAAGCTGGAATATTTCTATCCCAATCGCCTTGGAAAATTAATTTACGATACGGGTTACGAATATCAGCTTGGTCGCCGCGTTGTTCTGGATTCGTGAACTCATAGCTCGGGAGGTTAGCAAAGTACTCCATAACTTCCTTACGGTCTGCGGGATCGCTGAGTTCCTTCGCCATGCCTTGCATGACCACATTTTGGCGTTCGCCACTAAGGAATAGTTCGATTTGAGTGTTGAGATAATTCGCGTTTAAACCAGCGATCATCGGCGCGATATTTGGCTGTCCCATGCCATCTTGGCCGTGACAACCGCTACATACGCTGGCTTTTTCCGGAATAGACGAGGCGCTTGCGCCCATAGTGGTTGCTAACAAACAGGCCACCACCACTGGAAGAATTTTTGACATGCTGACTCACTTTAATTTTTATTAATATGTCTAAGTGCTACTTGGTAGTCACTTGGACAATATTGTCGGCCTTGTCAATAATGAAAGGTATTGTGGATTTCCACATATTTAATAAGTGTAAATGGCCGTATTTGTTTTTATTGGTTGTTCTATAAGCGATAAAAACAAAGTGGTGAAGAGCTGCACAAATCGGCAGCTCTAAGTGGTAGAGACGTCTTAACGTGCGGCGTTACGCTTTGCGGATTTTGGCCGGCAGGGACTGACGTGCCGCCGCGCCCACGACCCAATCCAACAACACGCCTTTGCCTTCTCGAGTAGGGTCAATTAAGCCAATGTCGTTAATATTGACGCCATCTTGGCTGCGCGTTTTTACGGGTTGTTGCTTATCGCCGATCCAGTGCGAGCGTTGTCCTAGCTCGGTATGGCCAAACCCATGTTCAAATCCGAGTGTGCCAGCGCGAATCCCGCTGACTATCATCGCAAGTGCTTTGGTGCTTGCAGATGGTGTCTCGATAACAAACTCATCACCCGTTTTAATGCCTGCGCACTCGGCATCGATTGGATGGATGTACACTGGGTTTACGCCTTTAATCGAGTTCAACCTTGGCGATAGATTGGATACCGCACTGTGAATGTTGGATTTAAAGTTCGTCAGGCTGAAAGGCCATTCTGAGCTTGGGAACTGGTCTTCCATTGATGTGCCATCGGCCAGTTTTTGTGGATGCCATGTTGGGCAACCCGTGTAGAAATCACCGGTCATGGTGTTTCTTGCGCTGCCGACACGTTCATTCCATATCGCGACAGATCGTGTCCATTTGTGCTTCATTTGCTCACCTTGATACGCTTCGGTTGCATTTTCAAAACGTCCACCGCGAGCAAAAATAAACGCCACACGTTTCATCTCATCCGCTGTCAGCGTCTTCTGCATGGCTGGCATTAAACGCTCTAGGCCGGACCACGCAATGTCTTCTGCCGAAACTTCAGGCACCCCGCCTTTCACATAAGCCAAGTTTGCCGCGGAACGTAAGTAGAAATCTTCAGCGCTGTGGAGAGCGTGCCAATTCCCTTGCGCATCTTGAATCGCGTTGTCACCAAAGCCGCCTAGTTGCATTTTCTTGGCGACATCAATCAAAAAGTTTTCTAAGCAAATCGAACGACCATCGGCGGTTTTCTCTGTTCGCGCTTCCACAATCGGCCAACGAGCGGTGACGGTTTTCACCGGAACGTCGTGCCAAGGCGTTGCCATACCCCAGCTTTCGTAGGTGACCGTGTCAGGTACAATATAATCCGACAACGCGGTGGTTTCGTTAATGAACGCATCAACAGACACAATCAAACCGAGTTGTTTTGGATCTTTAAGCTTGTCTTCCAGCAGCGTTTTCAATCCGGGTACACCATACATCGGGTTCGCCATGTGGTTGATCCACGCTTTAACGCGGTATGGATACCCATCAATAGCCGCAGATAGGTGCTCTGTCAGCAGTGGCGCGGCAAACGGATACCAAGGGGCGCGAGTTGGGTAAGGTGATTCACCTGCCTCAACGCGACGTTTGTATTCGCTGGTTTTGTGGTAGGGGAATTTACTGCGCGACAAAAAGACGCCTTTCGGGCCGACTTTGCCAGCAAATTTGGTGAAGTCGTAACGAGGACCCGCAGCGGAAGTTGGGTAGCCACCCGCTTTGGCCATCGCGCCGCCTTTCATATTTATGTTACCAATCAACGCATTGAGCATCATGATGGTAAACGAGTTATAGAACCCATTGGTGTGCATGTTGCCACCGTGGGTATCGACCACCGCTTTTGTTCCGTGACTGGTGAAGCGCTTTGCTAGTTCAACAACTTGTTCGACAGGGATTTCACATTGTTGGCTGTAGAACTCAAGACTGTATTTGAACGCCTCTTCTTTGAGTCTTTGTAGAGACGATTTTACGCGCACTTCGCCCGATGCAAGCGAAACCGTTTTATCGACAAACAGTGCCGCTTCCTCAGCTTGGGTATGAACACCAAATTCGCCGCTTTGCTCATCCACGATGACGTACGGGTCGGAGTCAGACAACACTTCGCCCTCGAATGGCAGATTCAAGTCGGACGCGCGTAAAAACGTGCCGTTTCTCGGGTGCTGATTATCGCTTATCACGAGATGCGTAGCATTACACCAGTGCGCGGTGCCGGCTCGTTTCATCGCGTTTGCCCCCGGCTGCGCCAAGAAGGTTTTGTTGTAGCGTTGGTTTTCGATGATCCATTGGATCATGCCAAGCACGAGGGCAGAGTCGGTGCCCGGTTTGATTGGTATCCAGCGGTTATTGTCACCTGCTGCCAAGCTCGATGAACCCGCCGGCAAACTTGGTGTGATGATGGTGTATTCCAAGCTGCCTTCTGTTCGCGCATTGGCGAGTTGGCGCGCCTGACGCTTAAAAGGGTTACCCGCTTGAGCTGGCGACATACCGATGAAGATGATGTATTCCGCATTATCAAAGTCTGGCTTTAAGTGTGCGTTCTTATCTAAATCGTTCATAAATGCGCCGCTGCCAGCACGAAATGCATAGCCGCAGTAAGAGCCATGATGCCCAAAGTTACGCGTACCATAGCTGTTGAACGCGAAGCGTTTGAATATGTCGTCTCGGCCTTCGTTACCTGCGTTGGTCATTAACAATTGGTTGGCTTTCGGTCCATATTCTGGGTTTTCAGGATCAACGGGCGTTGTTAAATCGCGAATATCGCGTAAGCCATCAACATGGCCTTCACCAAATAAATCACCACCTTCAACGACTTCTTTTATCAATTGCTCGTAGCTGATCGGAATCCATTTTCCTTCGCCGCGTTTGCCAACTCGTTTCAGCGGCTGAGTAATGCGGTACGGGCTGTTGCGAATTTCTAGCATCCCGTTTCCTCTTGCACAGGCGGTCGAACGGCCGTCAAGGCCCGCTTCTCCTGCCAAGCTCAAATAAGCATCTTTGACTGGCGTTTCGAAAGGAATGTGTTGCTGATGAGACAGCGGGTGATATGGGTTGCCACTGATACGCAAGATCTCGTCATTGCGGTTATCAATGCGTACACGCAATCCGCACAGTGACCAGCAACCAAAACACATCGATGGTGCAACACGCTGGTTTGGATTTGGGATCAGATTACCTTGGTTATTGACGGCGTATTCTGGTTCGAGGGAATTGCCGTGGTGAATATCGCGGGTCTTTTGCCCAGCAGTGCCTTCCAGCGCACCTTCTACCATGTGCTTGGTTGTGGTGGCGTAACCTGCAGCAAATGCGCCAAGCCCACCGACTGCAAGGCCTGATTTCAAAAACTGACGGCGTTTGTTATCCATAATGAAATCCTCTTTGATTAGCGTTCAGTTAAGGTGAGTGATGATGCGTTTGCTTCGATATCTTGTTTTGGCTGAACCAGCTCTGAGCCGAGCAGTGCCAGAGCAAGCCATAATCCGAGCATGCCGATAATGCCTATCCAGCCATTTCCATCCATAGTGAGTTGGTATGGATACAGCCCTGCATCGAACTTGGCGATGGTTTGCACTTCCATGATGGTGAACCAGCGAATCAGCCATGCACTTGCCAGTGCGGCAGCAGACACAAAACCGAGCCCTATGACGTGACGAAATCTGGCTGATGTGGACTTTTGGGTATCGCGCAAGAAGATGAAGGCGAGCAAAATACAACCTAAAACGACAAAAGTGAGCAAGGCAATGTTGTGCATCCATCGTTCGCTAGAATAGAGCGAAAATGTAGAGTTGTTGGATGCCCAAATGGGTAGGAGAATCAGCGTCAGAACGCCGCTCGTTACCAGTGACTTTTTGAGTAAATTGTTATCACCAGAAGTGAGAGCTTTCGATTGGCTAGGCAGCAGTAACCAAATCAGCAGAGAAAATCCGACAGCGCCCATAAATGCAGTGACAAACCAAAGAATTGGTGACGCGGGTTGGTGCCATAAAGAGCGCGATTTAACGACTGCAATTTCAGCTCCAGTATAAAGGGCGATGGTTAAGCCTGATAACACGGTGATTGCAGATATTGTGAGCATCACTTTGTGAGAAATTGTCCACTCACCGAGCGATAACTTAGATAACAGAGGTAGTACTTTTCCCGGTTGATTTCGCAGTGCGATAAGATCCTGACGCAGATACAGCCATGCTGTCGCAACCGCCAGCGTAGAAAAAACAGGCAGGAACAGCGAGCCTAGAGACATCCATGACCACGGAGTGATGTGTGCGTAAAAATGCCATGCGCGTCCCGGTTGGTGTAAATCACCAGTTAACGCTAATGGTCCCACGATGGCGCCGATGGCCAGCGTCAGCACAAGCGCAGCGCGCAGTCTGTGGCTGGTGTGTTTTTCAAATAATAGGGCGATTAGGAATAAAATAGCAGCCGCATAAGCCGAACCGATGTAGAAGAAATACTGTACCGCCCACGGGAGCCAAGCCATCGCTTGAGGTTGGACTAACACTTCGGTGATGTTCATGCGTGCTCTCCTTGTGGGTCGTAAATAGCTGGCTGCCCGTCGATATGGCTGGTAAAGCGTTCATCCATGCCGATGTAAAACACGTGTGGCTTGGTCTCTTCGTTGGGTTTTAGCACTTTGATGTCGTCTTGGTGCTTCGCAATTAAGCGGCGGACTTCGCTTGATGGATCATTCAAATCACCAATTACACGTGCACCGCCAACACAGGTTTCCACGCAGGCAGGCAATAGACCTTGTTCTAGACGGTGAGCACAGAAGGTACATTTATCTGCGGTGAGGGTGTCTTCATTGATAAAGCGAGCATCGTAAGGGCAAGCTTGTACGCAGTACGCGCAGGCGACGCAGCGGCTGTTATCCACCATGACAATGCCATCTTTGCGCTGAAAGGTTGCTTGAACCGGACACACTGCCACGCAAGGTGGGTTGTCGCAGTGGTTACACAGGCGCGGTAGCATAAAGGCTTTTGCTTCTCGCGTGGCTGTAGAGCCATCATCTAACGTAACTTCGTATTGCTTTACGGTGGTTCGGAACTGACCGATTGGCGCTTGGTTCTCGATGCTGCAACCCACAGTGCAAGCCTGGCATCCGACACATTTACGCAAATCTATCACCATGGCATAACGCTTCCCGACTTGTCCTTTTCGGTCAGCGGACTGGTTATTTCGAATAATGTTTCCCGCAGTTGCCGTGCCAATGCCAGCGACTGGAATTAACGCGGCTCCGGCTGTGACCGCGCTGAGAAAGCGACGTTTGGTGGAATCCATAACTCACCTGCTTTTTTTGTTGTATTTGAATTGACTGATTCCATTGTGAGAAATGCACTGCGAGGCTTATATTGTGGATTTCCACATACCCAGATCAAACTTGATCTAAAACAAATGTGGTTTACCAAGGGTAGCTGTTATTCTTGCTCCATTACTTTCGAAGGAACGATTCTACTCATCATGAACAAAACGCCACGGTTGCTTCAGTTTTGGGTTCTTTGCTTAGTTGCCTTTGCATCTTTGGCTCAGGGCGCAGTTTCTGAACAAGCAGATCTGCAAGGAATGCAAGAGCAAAAAGCAGAGCAGCCACAGGCCAAGCAAAAAGTCGAAGTGGGCGTGTTAGCGATACGCGGCCATCTTTATGCTGAGCAGAGATGGCAACCGACCATTGATTGGCTCAATCAGCAAATTTCCGATGTGCATTTTGTCCTTCATCCCCTTAACTTGGATGAAATGGGCGAAGCGGTGAAGTTTCAGACCATGGATTTCATCTTAACCAACCCAGGTCAGGCAGTGCGGTTGGGCAGGCAATACGCGCTGTCGTGGATGGCAACGCTAACCAGCAGAGCACCACAAAACTCGAATTACGGCATTGGTTCGGCGCTTGTGGTTCGAGCCAATTCAAGTTATCAAACGGTGCAAGATGTCTCAGGACGTCCTGTTGCGGCGGTATCAGAAAAAGCGTTTGGTGGTTATCTAACGATGCGCTATCAAATAGTCAAAATGGGGCTTAATCCAAACGATTTCTTTTCTGATGTCCGCTATCTTGGTTTTCCTATTGATGCCAACCTGTATCAATTACGTGATGGCAATGTGGAAGCGGCCGTTGTCCCTGCTTGTTTATTGGAACAGATGCTAAGTGAAGGGCTTTTACAACCGAGTAATTACCGAGTTTTACATCAACAGCCGAACGAGCGCTCGTTATGCGCTGTTTCCACACCGCTTTATCCTAACTGGTCATTTGCCAAAACAGAGCGCGGCTCAGCTCAGATCGCCAAACAGATTGCGCAAGTATTGTTAGCGATGCCACCTGAACACCCTGCGGTTATTGCGGCAGGCGCGTCAGGTTGGACGTCCCCCGTCAGCTTGCTGAGCATCGACAAACTTTATCAGGCGTTGGATCTCCATCCGTTGCAACAACCTTGGTGGAGTGAGGCTCTACGCTGGCTGCGTAGTCATCAAGAATGGGCATGGGCGCTGTTCATGTTTGTGATTGTGTTGAACGCGTACCACTTTTGGCTTGAGTATCGATTTAGCAAGAGTAAGCAAGCGTTGGAGCAGACATCGTTGCGATTAAAAGAGAAAAGTGAACAGTTAGAACATTCACAAAGGGTCGCGATTGTCGGAGAAATCGGCACTAGTCTTGCCCATGAACTCAATCAGCCACTGGCAGCCATTCGCAACTATAGTGAAGGCGGTTTACTTCGCTTGGCCAAAAAGCGCCCTCATGAAGATATTGTCCCTGTGCTTGAGAAAATACAGGGCCAAGTTGAAAGAGCCGATGCAATTATTCAGCGATTAAGAACGTTGATTCGCAAGCGCAGTGTCGACAAAACGTCGTGCGATCTTCAAGTACTCATTGATGACACGATTGAGTTACTCCATTTTCGGATGCAGAAGCAAAACATTTCTATTGTGGCCAGTACAGAAGGGAACATTCGTCCGTTACTTGTCGATGCAGTTGGCGTACAACAGGTTTTAGTTAATGTGATCAGCAACGCGATTGATGCGTGTACTTTGTTCCAAGAGAAATATCACTCATCAGGTTATCAAGGTAAAATTGCCCTGCATTGCGATTACCAAATCAGTCAAATCTCTATTCGAGTGTTAGACAATGGTACAGGGTTGCAGCAAGAGAATCCGACTCAAGCGTTTGTGAGTAGCAAAGAAGAAGGGCTTGGGCTAGGGTTAGCCATTTGTCGCGATGTGATGGAAATGCATGGTGGCGAGTTTGTCATCAGCTCGACAGCACCACATGGTTGTTTGGTTGAGCTTGTGTTTCCATATCAAAACTAATCTGAACTAGGCATAGGAGCATTCAATGAGCAGCGGTGAAAAGCAGCTACCTGTTTTTGTAGTCGATGATGATGAATCGGTGCGTGACTCGCTCGCTTTTATGCTGGAAGAGCATGACTTCAACGTGACGACTTTTGCTGATGGGCAATCTTTTCTCGATAAAGTGAACATTCATCAGGCCGGATGCGTGATCCTTGATAGCCGAATGCCCAACCTTCGTGGTCAGCAAGTGCACCAAGTTTTAAATCAAGCCAACAGCCCGTTGGCCGTTATTTATCTGACAGGGCATGGTGATGTTCCGATGGCGGTCGATGCATTGCAAGCTGGGGCGGTCAATTTCTTCCAAAAACCAGTCAAAGGCGATGAACTGGCACGAGCCATTTTGCAGGGACAGGCGCAGTCTGCCACAAACCTCGATATGGCAGCAGCTAAATCGGCTTATGAATCGCTCACACCTAGAGAAAAAGACATTTTACGTTTGATCATTGAAGGAAAACGCAACATTCGTATTGCTGACGAACTTTGCATAGCAATGCGAACGGTTGAAGTACACCGAGCCAATCTATTGAAGAAGTTCTCGGCAAAAACCGTCGCAGAGTTGGCATATATTTATGGCAGGCTAGATTAAAGCTTAGCGAGTGAAGCCTCTTAAGGTTATTTAGAGGATACAACTTGAGCTTTATGACGACTCGCGTATTATCTTCTTCGTTCTTACTTTATCTGAATTCTTATGAGTTTGTTGACTAAACGACATCACACGCCACATAAGCGGGCAAAATGGCTACTGGCGATTATTGGCTGGGTGGTCGTTGTGTGTCTGATGCAAAATTCAGGCTTTGCATCGTCATGCTCTATGAAATATGAGACGGAAGCGCCTGCGGTTTCACTTGCTGATGAGCGTTCGAGCGTCAAGTCGATTGATACTAAAGAAACTAGCAAGTGCGAATTGTCTGAAAAGTTAATTCAGTTTTCTCAACATCAACTCGATGTATTTATTGTTGTTCTGTTTGTCGGTCTTTTTGCTTCGGCAATTTGGTTGTGCAGTGCCTATATTGGTGCGCAACATTGGACTGAACCGATAGGCCGTAAGTATCGAGTCCATCTGACTTTCTGTGTGTTCCGAGAATAAAAGCGTGCTTTCTGACCACTAGCGTCAGTTATTTAGCACCTTTGTCTTTATAACTAGGAATCACTATGAATCAAATTACTAAACTGACTCAGTTTGCGTCCATGTTTTTTATGACGCTTGCTTTGAGTTTGCTCTCTCTGAGTGTTTCAGCTCAAACTACTGATACAGGTTGGCTGACCAACCCACAACATCCTCCAGTGCAAACGCGCTTTGTGCTCACTGGTCAACAAGATCCGCAAGCCAAAACAATCACTGGCTATCTGGACGTCAAGTTGGCTGGGGACTGGAAAACTTACTGGCGTTCACCTGGTGAGGGCGGCGTAGCACCATCTATTGATTGGCAAAATTCACAAAATTTATCCAAAGTGGATTGGCAATGGCCGCACCCAAAAAAATTCGAACTATTAGGTATCGAGACTCTTGGGTATAAAGGCGACACTTTGTTCCCCATGACGCTGCACGTCGAAGACATGTCCAAACCTGTCACGATTGATGCGGTACTGACACTTTCTTCTTGTACGACGATTTGTGTGCTGACGGACTATCAAATTCAATTGACGTTCTTGCCTTCTGATCTAACAGTCGATGAAGGCGTGATGTTCAGTTACGCTCAAGCAGTGAGCAACGTGCCGCAGCCATCGCCGTTTATTGATGTTACTCAGGCGAGTTGGGATGCGAACCAATCGAAACTACAAATCAAGCTAAAGAACAGTCAGGGTTGGCAACAACCACAAGTGCTGGTGGATGGTGTCGATGAAGCAACGCGAGACTATAGCTTCAAGCTTGAAGGAATGCATCAAGAAGGAAACATCGTCACCGCGAGCTATATCGTTGATACTTGGCTGGGCGATGTGGAGTTAGATGGTCAGTCGCTGTTTGTGACCATCAAAGACACCAATTTACTAGCAGAAGAAACCACTCAAGCAACTGCTGAGGCAATAGTTGAACCGTTGCCGAGCACGTCTCTAACGAGTGTTTTTCTATTCGCGTTGCTCGGCGGTTTAATTCTTAACATTATGCCTTGCGTTCTTCCGGTTTTGGGGATGAAGCTAAGTAGTATTGTTGCCGCTCAAGGTATCGAGCGTCGTCAAATTCGCGCTCAGTTTGTTGCCTCGTCACTTGGTATATTAACGTCGTTCTGGATTCTCGCTGGTTTTATTTTGGTGCTTAAGCTAACAGGTAATGCCATTGGCTGGGGCGTGCAATTTCAAAGCCCTTGGTTCTTAGGTTTGATGGTGTTGGTCACCACTTTGTTTGGGGCCAATATGCTGGGGCTGTTTGAAGTCCGTCTATCATCGGGTACCAATACATGGCTAGCCTCGAAAGGTGATAACTCCCTAGTTGGTCACTATGTTCAAGGTATGTTTGCCACATTGCTTGCGACGCCTTGCTCCGCGCCTTTTCTAGGAACGGCCGTGGCGTTTGCCTTGGGTGCCGACGTATTAACGTTATTTGCAACCTTTACAGCATTAGCATTGGGTATGGCACTGCCTTGGCTCTTAGTCGCTGTGTTTCCAAATATCGCGCTGAAACTACCAAAGCCTGGCTCGTGGATGAATGTCGTTAAAATAGCGTTTGGCATAATGATGCTGGCAACCAGCGTTTGGCTACTTTCATTAATGGCAAATCATGTACCTATGTTATGGATTGCACTCATCGCTGTGGTTGCTTTTGTTGTAATGATGGCAAGAGTTAAGAAAGTGTATGGTGAGAAAGCGCTTGCTGTATCCGGAACTGCGTCATTAGTGTTGATAGCTGGTGGCCTGTTACTTGGTAGTGTCACTGCCGACCAATGGGCGACACCGCTTCCTGAGGACTTAGCGTGGCAGAAGCTTTCTAACTCGGCGATTGAAGATCACGTCAATAATGGGCGAGTGGTGTTTGTGGATGTCACTGCGGATTGGTGTGTCACGTGTAAAGCGAACAAGATCGGTGTGATCTGGCAAGATCCTGTCTACTCATTGCTGCAAAGCCCTAATGTAGCGACGTTAAAAGGGGATTGGACACATCCGGACGGCTCGGTAACTGACTTTTTACGAGCTCATGGGCGTTACGGTGTGCCGTTTAACATCGTCTATGGCCCGGCAGCGCCGCAAGGTATCCCGTTACCTGTGATTCTGACTGATGATGTTGTTTTAAGTGCGGTGAAGCAAGCGAGTGGGGGAGCTATTCAATGAGTTCGACAAAGCGGCGTAGAACATTCCGATATTGGCTCGTTCAAATCGTACAGATGGTGCTCATTGTCACCGTCATTTCCATCGCGATGGATTGGTATCGCACTAAAGATATTCCTAAACAGGAGTCACCACCATTGAGCTCAGTCTTGAGCGATGGCGAACACTTCGATGCAATCGCGCAAAGTTATGAACAACCTGTCGTTGTTTATTTTTGGGCGACTTGGTGTCCCGCTTGTAAATTTGTAAGCCCAAGCGTGAGTTGGCTGAGTGATGACTACACCGTAGTTGGCGTTTCTGGATCGTCGGGACCGAATGAGCGTGTGGCGCAGTTTATGAGGGCAAAAGAATATCGTTTCGAAAACATAAACGATCCTTCAAGCGATATTATGCGCGAATGGAAAATTAGCGTGACCCCAACCATTTATGTTTTAAGAAATGGTGAAACTTCCTCTGTCACAACTGGCGTTACCACTCCGATAGGAATACTAGCGAGAATTTGGTTAGCTCGATAACGCTATAAAAATCCGATATTCAAAATATTGAGTATCGGATTTTTTTGTTGTCCTAAACAACCAGTCGGTCACATACCATAAAGAACTAGTTAACCAATAAGTGTCTAGATGCTTATTGCGTGCTACATTCGAGCATCGTTCTGGTTATCAAGGAGGAAACGATGAACGTAGCAAAAATGTATGATGATGTGTCGGATCGTTATCAAAAGTTGGTGGATGACAGTCACTACGTCGGTCCACGTTGGATTTCTGAGAAGTTAAAAACCTTTCCCATCGAGCAAGGCTCGGTTCTCGACCTAGCCTGTGCGACTGGCAGTATCGGCCATGTCGTAAAAAGTCACTATCCAGAACTCGCCATCCATGGCTTAGACATCTCGTCCAAAATGGTTGATAAAGCGCGCCAAACTAACCTCTATCAAAGCGTCGCGGTTCATAATCTCGATGAGCCATTTTCCCTTTTGTTTGAACAAACCTTCGACCTTATCACCGCACTTGGTTTTACTGAGTTTCTAGCAGAGCCTCAACAACTTCTGGAGTGCATTTCGCATAAGCTAACTGCGAATGGACGATGTTTTATCAGCTTTCAATACCACGATCCGGATGGACAAGATTTGCTTCGAAATACTTATAGTGGATCGGTCGTGCATACGGCATATACCGAAAGTGAAGTTGAGCAACTCTGTCAGCAAGCGGGGTTGGAAGTGGTTTCCCTAGAAAATGTGATTGGTTACGTATCTGGTGTTGGTTATGTGTGTCGATACTTGATGCTAGAGCTGAAAAAGTCACACCGCTGAAATAAGTAACAAACAAGGATTGTTTTTGAAAACACAAGATTTAACCGAGTTCGGGTCTGGCATTGAATACGATGCTCAATACGACCAGCATTACCATCACGACATTGCTTTTATCACAAGGTTAATCGAAGAAACCAATGCTCGAAGTGTACTGGATGTCTGTTGTGGTTCCGGCATTGTCACGATTCCAGTCTCTGAGCAACTCAACGAAGCCATTGGCATTGATATTTCTGAAGGGATGCTCAAACACGCAAAGGACAAAGCCAAAAGCAGGAGTAACTTGCGTTTTCTTCATCTCGACGCAACCCAGTTTTCGTTAGGTAAGAAGTTTGACCTAGCCATAATGACAGGGAATGCATTCCAAGCCTTTTTAAGTGATGAGATGCTAGCAGGTGCACTGAGCTCAATATCAAGACACCTCGAAAAAGGTGGGCGATTTGTCTTCGATACGCGGTTACCAACGCCAGAGAATCTAGAACTGGATAATGAGATGGCACTGTGGCAAACCTATGTTTCTCCAACCTATGGTGAAGTGAATTATTTAGGTATGAAGGCCGAGTATGACTTGCAAACATCCATCATGTATTTGAAGAAAGAGCGCCATTTTGAAGGTGGAACGATTGAGTATTCCAGCATTGATTTAAAATATCGTCCGCTGGAAGACATAGAGGTTTTCCTTGAACAAGCGGGATTCAGAATCATAGAGAAGTACCAGTCTTGGTCAGCGCAAGCATTTGAGGCGAATGCCAACTCGCTTGTCTGTGTGGCTAAGAAAATATAAATCAATGTTGAGGGATACAATGCAAGGATTTCAAATTACTACGTCGTTAGATGACATGGATTTAGACGTTATCTACGAGTTCATTTCAAACAGTTACTGGGGAAAGGGCATTCCAAGAGAACGCCTTGAGAAGTCATTGCGCCATTCGTTCTGTTTCGCGGTTTTGGATGATGAAAATCAACTCGTTGCTTTTGCTCGGTTAATTACCGATCGTACCACGTTTGAGTACCTTGCCGATGTGTTTGTTATGGAGGTACACCGTGGTAAAGGCATCAGTAAGTGGTTGATCTCAGAAATTGTTGCTCATCCAGAACTACAAGGCTTACGCCGTATGATGCTTGCAACCCGCGATGCTCATGGGTTGTACGAACAGTTTGGGTTCACTCCTATTGCTCCAGTAGAAAACTTTATGCAAATCTGGAAACCGAATGTTTATCAGAGCTAAATCATGATGAGAGTTGAATCTCAACAAGTGGCAATCAGATACCTCAAAACAACAGACGCTGCTCCCCTGTTTGAAAACTATTTAGGCGATGAGAAAGCATGCCGCTTCCTCAATCGCCAAGCCCACCAAAATGTTAATCAAACCCTTGAAGCTATCGAAAGATGGTGTGCTCAATATGATCAAAAGTCTCCCAATCTCTTAGTCTTCGCTATTGAAGAACTCACTTCTCAAACTCCTATTGGTTGTCTGGTGCTGATACCTGAGCAAGACAGCAGTGAAATCCATTTTGGTATTTCTGCTCGCTATCGGGGAAAAGGCTATGCAACCCAAGCCTGCAAACTTGGCGTTGTCTACCTGCAAAGCTTGGGTATAACGCGCATTCGCACCGCCCCGCATATTGGCAACCACGCGAATATCCGTGTGTTGGAGAAATGCGGCTTTATCAGCCAAGGCATTTTAAAAGCGCATGCAGTTTTTCCTGCTCTAGGACGTGAGGCGCAAGACTGTATGGATATGCGATTGGAGGATATCGAACAGCGCCATTTTGCACATTGTTCAGAATGAAAAGGGTGGCGGTTGAAACGAGCGGTTACAGAGCTTGTTAGTCGCCATCGTAGACAACGTCTTTGCTGAATGATTCTTTAGTTTTTGATTGTCAGAGCCGACTGACAAAACCATACCAACTGTGACAACCAAACCGCTATTAAAGCAGGATATTATTCCTTCAACTTTGTGTTTTAGGAGTAGTCATTAGACTACCCAATAATTGTTGGAATAAATAATGACGAAACGTTGGTTTGTCTCCGCTGTGAGCTTCGCGCTGCTCGGCGGTGGTACGTATTTCTATCTCCAATCTGCTGCTCAACCAGAATTGCTGCCTACATTGATTGTGGAAAAAGGCACGATTGAAAAACAAGCGGTGGCTGTTGGTAAAATTGTCCCTGCACACTCCGTGTCTATCAAGTCACAAATCGACGGTATCGTCGGTGAAATTTACGCGAAAGTTGGTGAAAAGGTGAAGCAAGGCCAACCGCTGATCAAAGTGCGTCCAAACCCAACCCCCCAAGCATTAACGGATGCATCGGCAGAACTCATGCGTAGCGAAGCCGATCTGGAATCCGCCAAACAAAAAATGTCCAACTTAGAAAGCTTGGTCAAGCAGGATATTATTCCAAGTAACTACGACGAATACGTAAGTGCGCGCTCGGCAGTCAAATCTGCGCAAGCGGACGTATTGCAAAAGCGCCAGAATCTCGAACTCATCCGCAGTGGTGAGGCGTCGATCGGCGATGCGCGTTTAACGTCGACGATCTACGCGCCAATTGATGGCACGGTACTCAACCAGAAAGTTGAGGTCGGAGAGCCGATCATTTCGACTCAATCAAGCCAAGCCGCGACTGAAATGATGTCATTGGCCGACATGAACAGTCTGATTTTTAAAGGTAGCGTCAGTGAGCATGATGCTGCGCAGTTGTCTCCGGGAATGCCCGTTATGTTGACGGTTGCGCCTTATCCTGATGTGGCGATTTCTGGTGTGCTAACCAAAGTGGCGATTCAATCTGAGAACCTCAACTCACCAGAGGGCAATACCTCGGCAAAAAGTTTTGATAACGGTTTTGAGGTTGAGGTGGGAGAACTCAAGATCCCACAAGATGTGTTGCTTCGTTCTGGTTTTTCATCGACGGCTCAAATCATTCTGAAGACTTCTGAAAACGTGCTCACGCTACCGGAGCGCGCTCTGCAATTTGATGGTGACGCACCGAATGTTCTGATCCCCGATAGCTCAGAACAAGGGTTTCATAAACAACCTGTGAAACTCGGTCTGTCAGATGGCATCAATGTCGAAGTGCTTGACGGCGTGGAGCTTGATGAAGAGGTTATCGACAACAGTATGATGGGAGCGGTGCATGGTTAAGCTGCAACGATCAACAATCGCCTTTGCATTGTTGGCTGCCACGCTCAGTTTGCCGACCTACGCAATTTCTATTGAACAAGCTTGGCAACAAGCAAAGCAGAACGATCCAAATTACGAAAAAGCGAAAATCGGCGTCCAGCTTGGCGAGGTTGGCGTACAGAGTAGCCGCAGTGCGTTATTACCGGGTTTAAGTGCTAGTGCGTCAGCGGATTGGAATGAGTCCTCAAGCCATTCCAACAGTTACGGTGCTACCTTATCTCAAACTATTTGGGATAGCAGTTTGTGGTCGGAACTGGATCAAGCGAATGCCAATTATCTCAAAGCACAGTTAGAGCTATCTCAATCGCATAACGAGCTTGCGCAGAAGTTTCTCACTGCTTACCTAGATGTGGCAAGCGCACAGGGCGACCTCAAATTAGCGCAGTCCAAGCTGGAAGAAGGGAAGGAGCTTCTCAACATCATCGAGAAACGCTATCGAGCAGGCAAAGTGAAGTCGGTTGATGTCGAAGAAATGCGAGCGAATCAAGTTTCTGAGCAAGCAAGTATCCTCAATGCAAAAGCCGATCTCGAAGTGAAAAAAGCAGAGCTTGCCGCGTTAATCAATCAAATGCCGGAGAGTGTCGACCAAATTCGAACGGATTCTTTAATTCAGCCGCCGATGTTGGTGGACTCCCAGGAGCAATGGCTAAAGCTGGCGAAAGACAGCAGTCCAGAGCTGTTGGTGGCGGCGCAGATGGTGAAAGCGAGCGAGTTCGCGAAAGATTCAGCTAAAGGTGGATACTACCCGACCGTCAAAGGCAGTGTGGGCTACAGCGATGGTGACAATCGTTCAAACGGCGAGTTTAACGCTGGGATTAGTTTGAGTTTGCCGATTGACCTCAATGGTGCAGTGCGAGCGAAAGTGGACGAAGCATCGTTGAACATTTTAAGCACCAAGCAAGATATGCGTAGAGTGGAAATTGATATTCAGAAACGAGTTATTCAGCAGTTTACGCGGGTCGATATCAATTGGAATCAAGTTTTAATAGCGAATGAGCTGGTTGAGTCGCGCGCCAGAGTGTTGCAAAGCAAAGAGAAACTTTACGATGCTGGCCTGCTTGAAGTGTCGGAAGTTATCAGTGCACACAACAGCTTGTTTGAGGCGAAAAACAGTCTGCAAACCAACTTGTACAGCTATTGGCGTAAGAGAATCGGCTTACTGCAAACCGCAGGGAAACTCGATGACGATACCATGGCGTTGATCTCTCGGGCTTTTCATTCATGAGCAGCCTGTTGCAGCAAACTTGGCAAACGTTGATGGCGCACCGCATGAAGAGCGTGCTAGCCATTATCGCGATTGCTTGGGGCGTGATCTCTGTGGTGGTGTTAATCGCACTTGGCGAAGGCTTTTATCGCCATCAGACCCAGTCGTTTTCATTTATGATCAACAATGTGCAAGTGGTGTTTCCATCGAGCACCAGTAAACCGTGGCAAGGATTACCTTCAAGGCGACAAATTGATATTCCACAAGAAAAAGTCGACATGATCAAACAGTCGGGCTTCGTGCAACTGGCGTCGAGCGTTTACGCCAAATGGGATGCGAATATCACCAATCTCAAAGGACAGAATTTATCGAGTACGGTCAGCGGTATTGATACGTCTTACTTTCCTTTAATGCAACGCAAGCTGCAATCCGGTTCGAGAAACCTGTCACCAAGTGATATGGACAACCACACTCGCGTGGCGGTGTTAGGCGATCAAATTGCGCAAATGGGTGGAATCCAAATCGGGGATAGGCTCAAAGTCAACGGCATTCCGTTTTTGGTGATTGGGATAACCGTTGGTGAGGACACTGGCATTTCATTCGGCGATAGCCGCACGGTTTTCATTCCTCAAACAACGTACCGCGATTTGTGGGATGCGAAACCTTGGATGGTATTGATGAAGCCGAGAGAAGGGATGGATGCATCGTCATTTCGACAAAATATCGTGAACTTTTTCGCCAAGCAGCTTCATTTTGACCCAAGTGATAAAGATGCGGTCGAATTACCCGATTTTAGTGAAGGTGCGGCGGTCATCAGTGGAATTTTGCGTGGCATTCAGATTTTTCTCGGAGCGAGTGGCGCGATGACCATGGCGGTCGGTGCGCTTGGCGTTGCCAACATCATGTTTTTATCTGTCACGGAGCGCACGCGTGAAATCGGTGTGCGTTTGGCGATCGGGGCGACTCAAAAATCCATACTCAGTCAGTTTATTCTTGAGGGGCTTATTTTGGTAGCCGTGGGCACGGCATTAGGTCTGATGTTTTCGTATGCCGTGGTATCTGTCTTAAGCAGCATGGCATTACCGGAATGGATTGGTTTGCCTGTGATCACGCCAGATTCCATTGCTTGGTCTTTACTTGTGACGCTTATCTTGGCATTGATGGCATCGTATTTCCCAGCAAGGCGAGCATCGCGTCTCACGCCAGTCATTGCTTTGAGTGCGAGGGCCTAGTCATGTTGTTACCGATGAGACAAATTTTCCAAGAAATGGCTGCAGAAAAGCTGAGATTGGGTTTGACCATTCTGGCTGTAGCGTGGGCGACCCTCTGTATCGCTGCTATGTTGGCGGTAGGTGAGGGTATTCGTCAGGGCGTATTGAAAACCGCACAAAATGGTAACGGCAACTTGATTTATTTGACCGGAGGGATGGCCACCGTCGACCACGGTGCTTTTCACCAAGGTAAATTTCTGACATTAAAAATGGACGATTCAGAGGTCGTTCGAGCGTTACCCGATGTAAAAAGTGTTGCGCCAACTGCGAAGTGGAAAGAGCGCATCACCGTTGGTGATAGAAACTCATGGCAAGAGCCGTTAGCGGTCACGAGCGAGTTTCAATCCATGACCAATTTGGTGCCGATGGCGGGGGGGCGATGGTTAAATCCACTCGATCAAAAAGAGACGCGCAAAGTCGTTGTACTGGGTTATGAACTGGCAGCCGACTTATTCAACCCGAATGAGGACTTTAGTTGGTTTGCGACAGTCACATTGCAAGTCAACCCTGTGGGGAAAAAGGTAAAAATCGGCAATGAGGAGTTCACCGTTGTGGGCGTATTGGAGAAAAACAGCGCTCAAATAGAGCTGGGGGATCTTATCAACTATTCCAGCTTTGTGCCGTTAGCGACGTGGAAGCGATTTCATGTCAACGGTGAAATTGGTGGCATCAATGTGCAGCCACAAGCGAATGTAGACCGAGAAGCCTTAGCAAAGACGATAAGGCAAGTGATTGCCCGTAAGCACGGGGCAAGTGTCAGCGATGAGCAGATCGTCCAAGTCGATGATATGTTCCTTAAGCAAAAGAGTATGCAGCAGTTCCTGATAGGTTTGCAGAGTTTTCTTGGCATTATCGGCTTCGTGACGTTAGCTGTTGCTGGCGTTGGCATCGCCAATGTGATGTATGCCACCGTAAAGCGATCTACGCGTGATATCGGCGTGCGCATGACGGTCGGTGCAACCCCAACGGCCATTCGCATGCACTATTTAGTGCAGTCTTTATTGACAATGATGATGGGGGGCGCGCTTGGCTTAGGCGTGACGTACGCGCTGGTGTCTGCCATCAGTTCCATTCCTTTAGAGGGCAATGCCTTTTATGAACAACTGGGTAAACCTGTCCCTGAGTTGTCGTGGGTCGTTGTCGCGATTGTCATCCTCACCTTAGTGATAATTGGTGTGGCATCTGCATGGTTACCTGCAAACCGAGCCGCAAAAGTCAGCCCATTGGAGGCGCTACAAAGTGAATAACAACAATAACTCTGGAGAGAACATGTCGAACCAGCCGCTTGTTGAGCTAACCAACATCTGCAAATACTACTCAAGCGGAGAGGCGGAAGTACGTGCGCTCGACGGCGTAGACTTAACCATCAATCAAGGTGAGTTTCTTTCGATTCTTGGCCCGTCTGGCTCGGGTAAATCAACGCTAATGAACATGCTCGGCTGTTTAGATAAGCCCACCGATGGCGAGTACCAACTTGGCGGCCAAAACGTCGCAAGTTTAAGTGCGAATGAGTTGGCTGGCATTCGTAACCAAAAGATCGGGTTTGTCTTCCAAAGCTTTAACTTATTGGAATACGCGACGGCGCTTGATAACGTGGCACTGCCGTTGGTTTACTCTGGCATCAAAGCCAAAGAACGTCGCCAGCGCGCAGCTAAATTGCTAGAGCAAGTCGGGCTAGGGGATCGTTTAGACCATAAACCAAACCAGCTTTCTGGTGGTCAAAAGCAGAGAGTTGCGATTGCAAGAGCCTTGGGCAACGACCCTCAAATCATCCTAGCTGACGAGCCAACCGGCGCGCTCGATTCAAAATCTGGTGCTGAGATCGAAGCTCTGTTCAACCAACTCCACGCCGAAGGTAGAACCTTAATCATCGTGACGCACGATAACGCTCTGGCAGAGCGCACTAAACGCATCATCACCATCAAAGACGGCAAGGTAATTTCGGATAGGGTGCCGGTAAGTAGGGAGAAATGAGCTTTTCTTAATTGAGAACTGAGTTTTAAGGGAAATAGCGATACAGAGGCTATCTCCCTTTACTTTTTATTCGCGATGTTCGTTTTGTCTCTCTTTTATCAAGTCATGCTTTTGTTCTTTAAGTAGAGTGATTGCGAGCTTAGTGTCCTCAATCAATTTACTGTTATCGTTGAGATCTTTGCTCTTCAAAGGCAAAACTAGATAATGAATGCTGCCATCTGCATTCTGTACTCCGGTAGCGATGATGACATCACCTTCAGACGCCGTACCAAAATACTCTGATACGACTTTGGTTTCGCTGACACCGTAGCTATCCAAATAGGATGACTCCGTATTGTCAAACAAGATAGGAACCCCTTGCTTAGCTAATGTTCGCAATTGTTTTTGCTTTTTCTCGTCGAATGGATAGTCGGTCGTACTGATGTAACTTACCTGTTCAGCTTCAATAAAATCGTACAGTTCATTGCTCAGTTCATTTAATGGGGCAGATATCCAAGGTGTAGTTGGAATGACGTCGGAAGTATCATCATTGCGACTTAGTGGTGTTGGAGCGGTAACCACCTTTTGAGCAGCATTGCTCTCAGGAGGCGTTACACTTATTGTCGCAGCGTCTTCTGTCTTGATTTGCTCGTCAAGGCTTGCAACAGGTTCGGTCTGGGCATTCTTGTTATTTGAATTAATCAGAAATATGGCGAGTACTGCACCAAGTGCTAGCGCCGATCCAGTCAAGAGTTTTTTGTTACTTGTCATGTGTCATGTCTTACCGTTTATTTCATTAGTAAATACGGCGGCCACTTATTTATTCCGTGGCCGCAGGCTAATAAGTTAGTGGTAGAGATCGTCATTCCAAGAGATAGTTACGGCTCGGCTAGTCTCTGTCCATTGACTGCTATCACGATTTTTCTTCCAGGTATTTTCTGGTGTGGTATACCAGCTACACCAGTCGCGACCAAAGTAGTAATTGGTTTTTCGCCAACCAGCAACCAGCTTGACCTCTGATGTATCTAGGCCATCTTGAATGTCATTTTTTCTATATACGACGCCGACTTGTGGTTTAAAATCTGAACGCATAACGACAGGTAACTCATTGTAATCAATCAAATTACCCATGTCACAACTGGTCCAGCGATACAATAACCAGTCTTTAGCTGGCGTATTATGGCGGATAGTCTTGTTTTCAATTAACCAATTAATGCTTTCGTTAGCTTGGTTAAAATCGGCAACCGTTTGAAACTCTGGCTGGTCGTACGTTACACGGTTGCTCCAGGAGATTCCCCCACTAATATTTGGAGAAGTAGAAGCACTGAATCCAAGGTTAAAATCTAGCGACTCACTGACAGATGCCGTTGCAATGGTGTTTTCTGGAGCATGGCTCATGTGGCGTAAAGGGGCGCCATTTAAATAGCTCAGTGCCAGCTTAAAAGCCGTTGGAACGGTGTAACGGTAATCTCCCCCAGTGGCAAAACCATAGATTTGTTCTTTGTTTGGAACATTAGTCATGTCGAAGCCAGAGCCGCCATTTAGGATCAACTTAGCTTCTTTAGCGCCATTTGGTAGTAAAGATTGGTTCCAGACATTTTCTAAAGAATAAATTAAGCGGATTTTTTTCGAGCGTGCATCACCATCATCAAGCTGAAGCAACGTCGAAGTGTAAGATTTTAATGTATCTTCAGCATGTGCTGGTGCTAAAGAACCAAGTAAAGCGAGTGCGATAATACTCGCGGAAAGATGCTGTTTTTCCATTATTGTTTCCTATTAGTCAGCCCATAAAGACTTTTGTTTTAAACTATCTTGATGGGCACTTTATAATTATGGACAGGTTATAAATTCAAGCTCAATAAATGAGCGGTGAAATAGTGCATCTTGTTTTTTATTAAAAAAAGAAAAAGGATAGATTCGTGGGATTAATGTCTCATAGTTTTTAAATTCACCTCTCAACTATAATAAATAAGTATTTGGTTATTAAGTCTTGCCTTTTTAAGTTATTGCTTAATTTTAATTTTCTAATGTTATATTGAGCTTTTTTATTGATAAAAGTGAATTTTATAAATGTTGGCCATGTTATTTTTAGGGTTTTTGTTATACCAAACTAAGTAAAGTATCGTTATGTGGTCATCTCGGGCTTATGGGCTTAATTCAAATTAAAACAGTGGTTTATGTTTTTTTGTTATTGGTTTTTTAGAACTTAAAATGTAATAGTTGAGTGATAACGTCCGTCAATGAAGTTGTCATGTTCGTGTATGAAGTTATATATGCTTTTACAGCAGGAAATTAAACTTTACGTTTAAGATGGTAAAGATAGAAAAAGAAATAAATAAGATAATTAAATAATCATGTTTCCGAGAATATAAATGTAACGTACTTCTAATTAAACGAATGCTTGAATAAACGATGGAGCATGAAAAGTACTATTTAAGTTACGCTGTCCTATATTCCAGTTGGTGCCTTGTTTATACAATGCGTTTTCTCGGCTTAAAACTGGTTTACGTACTGCTAATCCCTTATCAGTTTCTTAATTACATATATTGGCAATATGCTCGCCAAGTTACGTGTATTGGTGTCAATGAAAAACAGTATCTACGATAGCTCTCTTAGGGTTGGAACTCCCACTATGAATTTCCTTCATGTTCAATGTGAAACAATACCAATATTACTCAACTCGTGAAGCAAGTATAAAAAAGGACTGCTCTGGTGTTAGGCACTGCGACGGTCATTTTTGTACGAACCGTTCGTCGTAAGTGCTGTGCAACCTAACGATTGGGAAAACCAAAAAACAAAAAATGTCCCCATGCACAGAGTTAGGAAAAGTCTGCTTTATCTAAGGAAATAGGATACCAACTCACGATGAATAACGATTTCACATTTGCTATCAAAAGCATTCGCTTTGATGAGAATTACCAACCATCAGACAATACGCGAATCACTACCAACTTTGCTAATCTGGCTCGCGGAAACTACCGCCGAGAGAATCTGCGCAATGCGCTCCGAATGATCGACAATCGTTTTAATGCGTTGGCATATTGGGATAACGCGCAAGGTGACCGTTACTCAGTTGAACTTGAAATCATCTCTGTTGATATGGATATCCAGGGTAGTGGCGAAGCCTTCCCATCGATTGAAGTGCTCAAAACTAACATTGTTGATCACAACACTAACGAGCGCATCGAAGGCATTGTGGGCAATAACTTCTCTTCATACGTGCGTGATTACGACTTTAGCGTTTTGCTGTTGGACCACAACAAAAACCAGCCACAGTTCAGCATCCCAGCGAACTTCGGTGATTTGCATGGCAAACTGTTCAAAGCTTTCGTTAATTCTGAGTCTTATAAACAGCATTTCAAAAAGCTGCCAGTGATTTGTCTGAGCGTATCGGACAACAAGGTATATCGACGCACCGAAAACCAACATCCTGTTTTGGGCTTTGAATATCAGCCGAACGAATCTTCGTTGACGGAGCAGTACTTCAAAAAGATGGGCTTACAGGTGCGCTACTTTATGCCGCCAAACAGTGTTGCACCATTGGCATTCTACTTCTTCGGTGACTTGTTGAACGATTATTCAAACCTAGAGCTTATCAGCACGATAAGCACGATGGAGACATTCCAGAAGATTTACCGACCTGAGATTTACAATGCCAACGCGGTTGCCGGTAATTGCTACCAGCCAAACTTAAAAAACCTAGACCACTCGCTAACTCAAATCGTTTACGACCGAGAAGAGCGCAGCCAACTGGCGATTGAACAAGGGAAATTTGCCGAGGAGCATTTCATCAAACCTTATCAATCTGTGCTTGAACAATGGTCTGCAAGCTACGCGTAATCGACAACGAGAATCTAGAAAGGAATGACGATGAAAACACTATTACCGACTTCAACGGCTGGCAGCTTGCCGAAACCTTCTTGGCTAGCGGAACCAGAAAAACTTTGGTCACCGTGGAAACTGCAAGGTGAAGAACTGATTGATGGCAAACGCGATGCGTTACGTGTCGCTTTGCAAGAACAAGAACTGGCAGGCGTTGATATCGTCAGTGATGGCGAGCAAACTCGCCAACATTTTGTGACGACCTTTATTGAGCATTTAAGCGGTGTAGATTTTGAAAACCGTAAAACGGTGACCATTCGCAACCGTTATGAAGCAAGTGTTCCGACTGTGGTTGGCCCAGTGAGCCGCACAAAGCCCGTGTTTGTTGAAGATGCCAAGTTCTTGCGTCAGCAAACTAAGCAACCTATCAAGTGGGCGCTGCCAGGCCCTATGACGATGATCGACACGCTTTATGATGATCATTACGGTAGCCGTGAAAAGCTGGCTTGGGAATTTGCAAAGATCCTCAATCAAGAAGCGAAAGAGCTTGAAGCTGCAGGTGTCGACATCATTCAGTTTGATGAGCCTGCGTTCAATGTGTTTTTCGATGATGTGAACGAGTGGGGCATTGCATGTTTAGAGCGTGCGATTGAAGGGCTGAAATGTGAAACGGCGGTGCATATCTGCTATGGCTACGGCATCAAAGCGAACACGGATTGGAAGCAAACGCTAGGCACTGAATGGCGACAATACGAAGAAGTATTCCCTAAATTGCAGCAGTCGAATATCGATATTATCTCGCTTGAGTGTCATAACTCACGAGTGCCTATTGAGTTACTTGAGTTGATTCGCGGTAAGAAGGTGATGGTTGGTGCGATTGACGTCGCTACCAACGAAATTGAAACGCCACAAGAAGTAGCGAACACATTGCGAGAGGCGTTGAAGTACGTTGATGCCGACAAGCTTTACCCATGTACCAACTGTGGTATGGCACCTTTGTCTCGTGAAGTATCGACCGCTAAGCTCAATGCGTTAAGTGCGGGTGCGGAGATCATTCGTAAAGAGTTGGTGGGTTGATATTAATACTTAGGCTCCGCACCATGAACTAAAATTAGGGTCAATCTAGCGAGTTTAAACGAGACTAGGAATCGGGTTACAGCTCGCTAGGAAATGGCGATAACCTTAGAACTTCACAGCACTCGGTGAGTAGATCCTGAACCACGCTCGTTCCTCGATGTTCAGGGTGACCGTTTTAAATAAAAATACCGCTCACAGTAAAGTGAGCGGCATACATTTCCCATTTCCAGCCTCGGCCAGATTTAATTCAACTCCACGTTCTTAATCTCAGGATGCTTTAGCAACATCACACGAATCCAGTGATGCACCACCCACATCACCATCGCGGTGAGCAGAACCGCAACGAAAATCGAGCTGAAACGGTACAAGATCGAAAAGAACGCGTCTTTTTGTTCTGGCACCAATGAAGTCGTCAGCGGAACCGATAGGGCAGACATGGCAGAAAACGCGATAGCCGCTTTAATTTGCCCCTTTGTGAGCCATAAGCAGGATGGCCCCATTGCAATGGTAAAGGCGAGCCAAAAGAGTAGCCCATGCCCATACCAACTGCCCAATATCAGCTGAACAGCCATCCCTGCGATGCAGCCTAGTGCGGTGCCGATGATGCGAATTTTTGCCATGGCGAGCGAGCCCGCTAAAGTCATTGGGGTTAGGATGATCAAAATGGAAGCTTGTGCGGACAGCGAGTCATATAAGTCCGCTACTTGGAATACGATAAATGCCGCCATCGCCACTACCCAACCCATAGCAACTTGGCTGATGTAGTCAATATCGCTTTTTACTGGGGTCGACATCTCAATGTGCTCGGCGGGGGATTTTGGCTCCGGGAACAACCAATACGCGAATGCGCAAACAAAAATATTGCTGAACGCCATCACCCACATGTTGACGTTGAACTCTTCAATATCCATGAAGTTATAGCTGGCAAAATTCAACACAATTGAACCCACCAACAGCCCCATGTAACCAAACAAATAGGTTTTCTGGTTCATCATTGCAATGCACTTAAACAGCATCATGATTCCAACGGCTACGGTCATTAATGTTGGATGAAACTGCAAGTATTCCAGTAAAAATGTGGCTTGTATGGTTGTCCACACCGCAGAGAAAAACACGATCAATAAAGCCGCTAGGTTAAAGTGGTCCATTCTGCCCAATATAAACAGCGGCATCATGATGGCAAAAAATCCGTAAGACCAACCGAAGATCATGCTTAGCGCGAGCCCTAAAGAGCAGCCGAACCAAATTCGTAAGGTTTTCATTGTCGCCGCCTAGTAAATGAAGTGGAACCAGCTTGCGAGGTGAATCTGTGCTTGCGCCATCAACTGCCAGAAAATGCTGTTGTCTGGGTACAAAACAATGGTAGCGCGAGAGCCGACAAACAGTGCTGGTGGTAACTCTTCGCTGCTGGTTAGGTTCACTCGTGTACGCTGCGCATCACGTACCCAGCGGTTGTTCACTTCCACTTTGGTTAGTGCGCCATTAGGCGTTTGTTGTGCGGCTGCTACACCGTAATCGCGGCTAGCTAAATCAAAGTCGTACACTGAACCTGGGTTGGCATCAAATGTGACCAAGGCGTGGAAAGTCTTGTCTACGTTCGCGACGGATTTTTCACGAAAATCAGCGGCTACCCAAAGTGATCCTGTTGGTACAAATGTCAGCAATGGCATGTTGGTGTTTGCCATCGTGCCAACTTCTAGTTGCAGGTTGGTCACGACACCATCACTGGGAGCGAGTACCGCGGTATTTGCCAAATCAAGTTGCGCCTTTTCGATGCCATTTTTGGCAATTCGAACGGCGGTGCTTTGACCTTTTTGATCGCCTAATTGCGCCTCAATGACTTTTAAGTTTTGTCGTTCCGCTTTAAGCGCTGCACGTGATACCTGATTTTGGGCAAAGGCATTATCGAGTGTCGATTGAGAGATGACTTTCTGCTTCGATAGTGTCAGTAAGCGGTTGTACTCGCGGTGTGCATTATCAAATGTTGCTCGTGCGCGGGCAATATTGGCAAGAGCGGCTTCGCGTTGAGAATACAGCGTTGCTTCTTTTTCATAAGCGGATTGCAGAGACAGCTCCGCCTGTTCAAGCGCTATCTTGTATTTACGATCATCAATCGTAAACAACACATCGCCTTTTTGAACGGACTGGTTATTCTCGATGAGAACGTCGGTCACTTTGCCAGATACCTCGGGCGCGACTTGGACAACGTATCCTTGCACTCGTCCTTCGGTCGTTAAGGGGGCGTGGCGGTCAGCAATGATAATGTACAAAAATAGTACGATGAACAGGACAATCAAAGTTCGCATCCAGTGTTTGAATTTTTGGTCAGCCGTCATTACAAGTTCCGTTAAACATATTGGATAGCGGATTATAGAGAAGTCACTCACAATTCAGTAGAATGATAATACGAACATAAATGACCTAAAAATAGGACAATGAACGTTAGTTTTGATGATATTTACCTATTCACTCAGACGGTGATTCACGGCGGTATAAGTGCAGCGGCAGAGGCGAATCAACTACAACGCTCAAAAGTGAGTCGTCGCCTGCAAGAATTAGAGAAATCGCTCGGGGTACAGCTTTTGATCCGCACAACACGCAGCATTGAGTTGACGGAGCACGGGAAACGCTTGTTTGAGTTGGTGGGGCAGCCTATTGACCATATTCAGCAAGGTTTAAATGCCATGCATGAATATCAACAAGAGCTGACGGGCAAGGTGCGTTTAGCCATTCCTTCCGCATTGATGAGCTCTGCCGCGTTTAACGCGATCATCACCGAGTACACAACGCGGTATCCGGATATTTCGGTCGAGATTGAAAACCATCAAGAGAGTGTCGATCTCAAGCGTCAATCGTTTGATTTGCAGCTTCTTCCGAGCGTGGTCAGAGTCACCGATGACAGCTATGTGCAGTTCAGTCTTTTGCCTTATCGTAGTCACTTTGTTGCGTCAAAAGCCTATCTAGAATCGCATCCGCCAGTAAAAACGGTGGAAGATCTTAAGCAGCATCGACTTTTAACTAATCGTTACAATGCCGATTTGCTCGATTCAGATCTGCATGTGGCGTTGCGCTCGGACGACCTCAACTTGCTGCGCTCGATGGCGATAGCAGGAAACGGCATCGCGTTTATTCCTCAAATTCATTCCAAGCCTGCACTGAGAGACGGTTTGTTGGTCGAGGTGCTGCCTCAATTCGCGCATCCGAAGCAGCATCTTACTCTGATTTATCCCTCGGCCTTATTTCTGCCCAATAAAGTCAAAGCCTTGATTGAACTAATTCGAGAGAAATTTAAATAGTCAGTTCAAACCACCCTTAACTAAGGGCAAATGTGTGAGCGAAGATCGTCTTTCTAGGTTTTATTGCTCTAACATGAAAGGGTTCTGATACATTAACTGTTACTCAACTTATTGAGTATGGTTTATGGTCGCACAAGATAGGAGATGGAAATGTTGTCGAAAGGAAACACGGGCCTGATTGTGGTGGATGTTCAGGGCAAACTCGCTACATTAATGCATGAGAGCGACGCACTGATTGAAAATATCACGAAACTGGTAAAGGGTGCCAAAGCACTAGATTTGCCTATTCTGTGGCTAGAACAGAATCCAGAAAGGTTGGGCCCAACCGCGGAGCCGATTCGTGAAGTGCTTGAAAGCACGCATTTACCTATTACCAAGTACACGTTTGATGGTTGCAAAGAGGCGACGTTTAAGATCGCGGTGGAGAATGCGAAAGTTGATACCTGGTTGGTTTGCGGTATTGAATCCCACATTTGCGTCTATCAAACCGCGGTTTCTCTGCGCCAGTCCGGTTATCGCGTTGAATTAGTCACGGATTGTGTATCTTCCCGAACCGCTGCTAATAAAGCGCTCGCTCTTGCGAAGCTAACCGCTAACGGTGTGGTGCTCACTGGGCTAGAAATGTGTTTGTATGAAATGGTCGAAGATTGCCGAGCACCTGAATTCAAAGAAATTCTGGCGCTCATCAAATAGTGTAATCATTGTAATCAGCAACAACTTTATCTGAACACGCTATTCAAATTCTCGTTGATATCTTGGCAACATCGACTCGTTGCCAAGTAACCCGCCTTGGTGAATGTAAATCACCGTTTTATCTGTGTTCTCTTCCAACCAAGGGGTGAGGCATTGCCACATATACGGGTCGTATAACAGGTCAAATTCGAGGTCGGTTTGCTCAAAGAGTGCTTTCCATGTGATGTAATCTTCTTCGTACAAGCGACCAAAATGGTGTTTGTTGCGGATGGTTAAAATGGTTGGGTGGCTGTTTTCACCGAGCTGGTTGAACTGCTCAGTTAAGTAATCTGCATCGCCTACGCAAGGGCAAGTTAGCACTTCAATGCCGTGTGGACTTAAATGTTTATGAAGATATAAAGCCGTCGTGCCAGTGCCTGATGGCAGGGCGACCGCAAACTGCTCTTTACCTCTCAATCGCGTCCAATCAAGAATTTCTCGTGCTAACTGTTTGATGCCAGCTTCAGCGAGGTGGGAACGTCCACCTTCTGGAATAAGCAATGTCGACTCATCTAATCTTCGGACCTGGTGGATGTATTCACTAGGGTGGAGTTCGCTACCGATGTCTTGCATGGCGGTGATTTTCATACCCAAATCGAGAGCGCCGCGATAGTTTCCGATGGGGGAGCTTTTTAGCCAAGATGGAATGTGATGAACATAAAACTCAAATGCCCAACGTTTAATCTGGGCGAGAGCCGCTAGCGAGTACATGGCATTAGATTGAGCGGAGCCAAAGCTTATTAACGTGGTGATGTCGGGATTTTGCTCTTCCATTAACGTCATAAACTTACGTGCTTTGTTCCCAGAAAAGTGGGAGTGGAGCATGTCGTCACGTTTAAGGAAAAATTTGCGCCCATTAAAGCTATGTTGGGTGATAGGACTTTCTGAGAGTTTCATGTCGATGCTGACGGAATAAACCGTGTCACCTTTGCCATTTAAAAAGGGCGCGTAGTGTAACGCCATTAAACCCAGATAAAAAGTCTGTGTTTCAGTACAACCATTTCGTTATTCCTGATGTTTTGCCGTTTTGGTTTCAGGGGATTCAATTCCACGGCTCGCCTTTCTGCTTTAAGCCACGTACACTACGCCGCTTATTTCAACTCAATCAGAAGGCTTGGTTTTGCAAACTCTAGAACAATTAAAAACAGGACAATCAGTAGGAACGAAACAACTGAAGTTGGCGGAAGGGCTAACTGAGTTTCCTATGGAAATATTAGAGCTTGCAGAAACGCTTGAAGTGTTAGATTTATCTGGCAACGCACTGTCAGATTTACCACCAGAACTGGAACAGCTGACCAAGCTAAAAATCATCTTTGCTTCCAACAACCTGTTCACCCATCTGCCAGAGGTGTTGGGCAAGCTGCCAAACCTTGAGATGGTTGGGTTTAAAACCAACAAGATCAAAGTAGTCAGTGAAGCCTCACTACCAACTCAGTTACGTTGGTTGATTCTGACCGACAACGAGATTGAAGTTCTGCCAAACAGCCTGGGTGAAAGACCGCGCCTAAGAAAGCTTGCTTTGGCGGGCAATCGCATCAAACAACTGCCAAACAGCATGGAAAACTTGGTCAATTTAGAATTGATTCGTTTATCTGCAAACCAGTTAGAGCATTTCCCGGATGTGTTGATGAAGCTGCCTAAATTGGCATGGTTTGCATTCGCAGGTAACCCATTCTGCAAACATCCATCTTCGCTAGACAGCGTGCCTAAAGTGACCACAAACAGTTACTCACTTAACCATGTTCTTGGCCAAGGTGCGAGTGGCGTGATTTCTCATGCTAACTGGACTGACGCTCAATACGACTTCCCGAACGAAGTTGCGGTGAAAGTGTTCAAGGGTGAAGTGACCAGCGACGGCTACCCACATGATGAACTGGAAGCATGTTTGCAAGCCGGGCATCACAACAACTTGGTGAAATCCATCGCGCAGGTGGATGACGGTAATGAGCTTGCCTTGGTGATGGAGCTGATCCCAAACAGTTACTACAACTTAGGCTTGCCGCCAACGCTGGAAACTTGCACCCGAGATACATTCCCACAAGGGTTTACGCTGACGGTCGAGCAAGTGTATTACATTGTTGAGCAAATGGTGGACGTATTTAATCACCTGCACGATAACAAGGTGTGCCATGGCGATTTGTATGCGCACAATACTTTGGTGAATGACCAAGGTGAGATGATCTTCGGCGATTTTGGTGCGGCGAGCATTTACGGCTATTTATCGGACGAGCAGCAAGCGGCAATCCGAACCATTGAATCGAGAGCGTTGAAGTGCTTTATCGAAGATATGTTTTCAGTGTGTGAAGCGTCGGAATCGGCATCGCAAGCATTCAATCGACTAGCAGCGCTTGCCGCATAAGATTTCATACAATTGAAATTAGAAAGAGGTATCGAATTGCTCGTTTTAATACTGAGCAAAGTCGATACCTCTCAATTGAATTAGGCGCTGGGGAAGTTACTCTGAGCAAGCCTCTTGATGCTCTGACGTAAGATCAATCACCGCCTCACAACCACCTTCTGGATGTGTACCAATCTTAAATTGCCAGCCATAGCGTTGGCACAAATCGTCCACAATCATCAAACCTAATCCGTGCCCATCAGAATGTGGAATGGTCGAAAAGCCTTCACCTTCATCGCGCACCGAGATGGTGTTTTCATCCATATTGATATGAATTGATCCCGATGGTGTCGCGGCGATGCCGTTTCGAATCAGGTTGCCAAGAATGATGGTCAACACGGCATTGGTCGCGCGCGTTCTTGGGTTGCCGTCTATCTGTACATTAAAGCTGAGTGCTTTCTCATCCGCCTGAGCTTGGCTTTGGAAGATGATTTGGTTGAGTTCTTCTTCGGTGATGCTGCGTACTGGTGAATCATCTGCATTACGCTCGTAACGCACTAAGCCGAGTAGGGCATCCACCATGGTCGACATCTGCTGCGTTGCATCCTGAATTCGGTTCACTTGGCGGTTTTGGAAATCCGTGTTCGCACTTCTCGCCAGTAAGCTGCTTGAGCCTTTCATCACGGTTAACGGTGTACGCAGTTCATGGCTTGCGTATCGTGCAAAGGCTTGCTCGCGCTTGATGACTTGGTTGATTTTGTGGCGGTACTCATTCAACTCATCCGCAAGGGTTTGGAACTCTTTGGCCGAGCCCTCAGGCACACTAAAGGTCTGCGTGGCATCGCCTTGGTGATGATCGAGTTGGGTTTTAAGCGCATTGACGGGTTCAATTAAGCGCTGCGATAAGCGCAGCAGCAGGCTACCAAACAGGAACACCAATACGGCGACAATGGAGAGCACCATAGCGACGACGAGAATGAATTCCTCTGAGGTGATCTCGATTTCATCAATCAAGGAAACCAGAATCACGGGATGTTCAACTCCTTTGTAGGTGTAAGTGCTCATGTAAACCATGCGCGAGTATTCACCGTCTTCTACTTCATCAAGAAAGTGCTTTTGACCAATCAGGTATTTTTGATAGCGCTCGGCAACCAATGAGATGTCGTTGTATGCAGTGGTGAGCAGGTCAAGCTGAATACTGCCTTGCTCTGGGTGGGACTGGAAATGTTCAATTGCTTCTTTTTTGTCGACCATAATACGACGCTCGCCCACGCGGTCTTCAGACCAAAGCAGGGAGCCGGTAATCAACAAAAAGCAGAAGATGCCAATCACGACCGACACAAAAGAGAAAAACAGAGCGAGTCGCCCTGTCATACTTTGTGTGCTTTGCGTGCTTGCAAGTAAGCGATTGATCATGCACCTGTCTCCAAGCGGAAGCCAACTTTCGGCACGGTGATAAGCACATGTTGTTCAAATGGCTTATCAAGTTGGTTGCGAAGTTGGTAAATGTGGCTGCGCAGAACGTCGTTGTTCGGCTCGTTCTCTTGCCAAAGTTGGAAGGCAATTTCTTCGCGTGTCACTACGTCTGGCGCGCTTTTCACAAGCATTTCCAGAATGGTGTAAGTGGTAGGGTTTAGCGCCAACAGTTTATCTTGGCGATAAGCTTTACGCGTTTTTTGGTCGATAGAGACTTCACCGTATTCCAACTTACTCGATGCGACAGTGCCACGGTAACGGCGGATCAGTGCCATCATGCGCGCTTCTAGAATATCAAGATCGAAAGGTTTAGTCAGGTAATCATCGGCACCGTGTTGGAAGCCTTTGAGCATATCGTCACGGCTATCAAGTGCCGTCAGCATAAGCACTGGTGTGTTGTTGCCCGCATCGCGAAGTTTATTACACATGGTCAGGCCATCCATGCGTGGCAGCATGAGGTCGAGCAAGATGATGTCGAAGGTGTTTTCCATCGCCAGTTTCAGGCCGAGCTCGCCGTTGTCTGCATAATCGAGTTCCATACCTGCACACTCAAAATAATCGAACAGCATGCCTGCGATTTCTCGATTATCTTCGACTAAAAGTACGCGTTTCATGTATTTCTCTCCAAGTGGGCAGGTGCTCGAAAATAAGATTTCGTCTTAACCGAACATTATTCACTAAGGACGTGAAAAAGATGTCAATAACATCTCTTTCACGTTGATGTTTGTAGACTGGATTCATTCATCGGATTTAGTGGAAGAGTAGCATGTCAACCTTCAACATTCACGCTGCAACCTTTTCAAAGGTGAGCCAACACACTGAGCCTAAAACAGTTTTGTCTGTTGTGGTGCCATTCTTTAACGAGCAAGAAGTCTTACCTGAATTTCATCGTCGTTTAGCCGCCGTTTTGGATGAAATGCCAGAACATTGCGAAATCGTCTATGTCGACGACGGCAGCAAAGATGACAGCCTAATGATCGCGCAAAACTTTTCTCAATCTTCTAGCGACGTTCGTTGTATTGCACTAAGCCGTAACTTCGGCAAAGAGTCCGCCATGAGTGCGGGTCTGGAACACTGCCAAGGTGAAACGGTGATCGTGATTGATGCCGACTTGCAAGACCCACCGGAGTTGATCCCGCAAATGGTATCAAAATGGCGTGAAGGGTATGACGTAGTGAACATGCAGCGCAGTGAACGCCACGGCGAAACTTGGTTCAAACGCTTTTCGGCCGCTTGCTTTTACAAAGTGCTTAACAGCATGGCGAAATTGGATGTGCCGGAGAACGTGGGTGATTTCCGTCTACTGAGCGCAAAAGTGGTTAAACACATCAATGCGTTGCCAGAGCGTAACCGATACATGAAAGGTATTTTCTCTTGGCCGGGTTTCAAACAAGTGACGGTTCAGTTTGAGCGTGACGCTCGTTTCTGTGGTGAAACCAAATGGAATTACCTCAAGCTGATTGGCCTTGCAATGGATGGCATTACCTCGTTTTCCATTCGTCCTTTACGCTTAGCGACACTTGCCGGTGCGTTAGTGGCGTTCAGTGCCTTTATCTATGGCGCATTCATTGTGATGAAAACCGTTGTGTTTGGTGAGCCTGTCACTGGCTACCCATCCATGATGGTGGTGCAACTTGCTTTGGGCGGTGTGCAACTGCTGTCGATTGGCCTTTTGGGTGAATACATTGGCCGCATTTTTGTCGAGACCAAGCAACGCCCTCTTTATCTTGTTCAGTCTGTTTACGAGCAGCCTGCAAAACATCAATCCATCCAAACCATGAAGTTTAAACTGGGAGAAACCGCGTAATCATGAGTATTAATAAAACCCATCTGTGGTTGTTGTTGGCGTTTGCTCTTTTACTCCGTCTTATTTCACTTGCCGCTTACCCTTTGATGGACACCACAGAAGCCCGCTATGGCGAAATGGCGCGCTTAATGGTGGAAACCGGCAATTGGCTTACCCCACAGTTTGATTACGGCGTGCCTTTCTGGGGGAAGCCACCCCTGTTCACTTGGATGAGTGCTTACGGCATTGAGCTGTTTGGATTGAATGAATTTGCAGTGCGCGCGCCTCATTGGTTAGCGGGGGTTGCGACGATCGTTTTTGTTGCTTTCATGGCGCATCGCGCTGGCTTTAATGCAGTCATCGCAGCGTTGGTACTGGCGACCTGTGGCATCTTTTCAATTGCGGCGGGTGCGGTGATGACAGACATGGCACTGACGTTGGCAATGACGATGGCGATGGTCGGCTTTTACTACTGCTGGCTTGGTAAAGACAAACACAGCCGATTATGGGGTTACCTTGGTTTCTTTGGCTTGGCTTGCGGGCTGTTAGCAAAAGGTCCAGTGGCGATCGTGATCATGGGTATCGCAGTGTTTCCTTGGCTCGTGATTCAGCATGGTTTCTTTGGTGCCTTCAAAGCCCTGTGGCAGCGTTTTCCAATTGTATCGGGGTTGGCGCTCATGCTGGCGATTGCTCTACCGTGGTACATCATGGCAGAAATGGCGACGCCTGGATTTATTGATTACTTCATTGTTGGCGAGCACTTTAAGCGTTTTGTTGTCAGCGGTTGGGAAGGGGACCTGTATGGCTCTGCTCATGATCAACCACGTGGGATGATCTGGGTATTCTGGCTGCAATCGGCTGCGCCTTGGTCAATTGTATTGCCTATCTTGGCGTGGAAACGTCGTAAGGTGCTCAAAGCCATTGAAACCGATCATCAAGGTTTGTTTAGCTTCCTGATGTGTTGGCTGATTTCACCAATGATCTTGTTCACCATGGCTGGGAATATTTTGCCTGCTTACGTGCTACCGGGTGTGCCTGCATTGGGTATCTTGATTGCAATGCTGGTGGATAAACACGATTTCAAATGGTTGACCGGAACGGCGGCGGTGTTGCCAGCCCTGCTTATGATTGCGATGTTGGTTTTGAATATGGGCAAAGCAGATAGCCGCAGCGACCGCATAATCTTCTCGCAAATTAATGACAACGCTCCGGTCTTTTATATTGGTAAGCGCCCGTTCTCAGGCCAGTTCTATAGTCATGGTCAGGCGAAAGAGCTTGAAGATAAGAATGACTTAAACAATCTGAAGAAATTCCATCTGATTGGTAAATCGCAGCAAGTGGATAGCATGATTCATGAAAATGCGTTGAGTTGTACCAACGAGTTCACAGCAAAATCGAAACGCTCACTCTACACCTGTGTGGTTGGATAACGGAATGCGCAAATTACCAAAATTTGCTTCGCTGGAAAGGTTTGCTTCGTTAACAAGGTTTGCTCTAGTAGGTGGTGTCGGCTTTATGGTCGACACCCTTATCTTTTCTGTGTTGTTCCATTGGTTTGGTCTGGAGTTGATGCTGGCTCGTGGGATAGCATTTTTGTTTGCAGCAACCACGACTTGGCTTGGCAATCGCTGGCTGACTTTCTCTCAAGCAGAAAAAACCAACCCTTTCGCTCAATGGAAAAAGTCTATGATGAGTGCCTGTATCAGTGCTTTGCCGAATTTTATTGTGTTTAAAGGCGTAACGCTCGCGCTAGGAACGCAAGGAATGATGGTCTATTTGGCTTTGAGCTTAGGCATATTGGCATGCATGATGAGTAATTATTTGCTCAGTGCAAAATGGGTGTTTAGTAGAGGATAGAAAGGTTCGGGCTTACTCTCCTATCCTCGAGTTAAAAATTCGTTATTTGAACCAATTTTTCTTTTTGTACATCAGAGTAAACCTAAAGCTTTTCATGGGGGATGTAAAAAGGTAAATAAGCCAAGGTTTATACCTTGGCTGTTGTTAGTTCAGATTTAGATTTTTCAATCTCAGATTCCGTTTGCCACTTGCCGTTGTAAAGATACTTACACTCTGGGAGTGGGGCTTTCGAAGCCCTTAAATCAAACACCTCATCGGTTTTATATTCTCGACTACAAACAGGAATACTAAACAGTCTTGATTCTGGCTTTGCTTCAAACAGCTTTTTGTGGTCCTCGACCTCTGTACAATTCAGTTTGTAGACCTTTGACAGTTGCGCGACCATGGATTCTAAATCTGCTTCAGTTTTAAAGAAAACGTAACAATCGAATCGATCTTGTGAACGAAAGACAATCTCTTGAGCAGTATCTTGGTATTCGCACCTGTCATACTTAAAATAGAATTGGAGTACTTTTCTTTTCTTATTGTAATCAGCAAAAAGCCAATCTTCTCGCTCTCCAACTCTCACTTCTGTTGGTTCATCAGGCTGGCGTTTTAACATACCAAATGAAAGCAAAATGAAGGCACCTGCTCCCGCTAATGCCATTGGACCAACCAGTGCTACCATAACCACACACACCACTGCGCCTATCCAGCCAACAGCTTGCGTAGCGGTATTTACCCATTTAGGCATATTGCGACGTTTTTTCATCACAAAGCCTTTATCTGAAAAAATGTAGTCATATCGATAATCTAGGCCAATCGTAAGGTAAAAGACTCCGGCCATCATCACTGACAAAATAAAGGCAAAAATGGTTGCACCAACCGTATCGCTTGTATGTATAAAAAAAACCATTAGGAATGGTGCGATCACAAATGGAAGCGCAGTTAATTTGTAATGGTAGCGAAAAGGCTCCTCTACATCATACTTATGCCATGTTGTTAAATTGTTCCCTGTGAGAATCTCTTGCTCTTGCGCTTCTTGATAAACCGCCAATTCTTCTGGGGTGATATAAAATGGTGAATATGCCAAGGGTTACTCCTGAAAACCTAATGTGCCAACAACGGGTGTGAGTGCTTTTTTAATGATGTCTTGTTTAGTATTGTCTGAAATCACGCCATAAGTTGCACTCTGTTTTATGCTGTTTTGGAAGCAATACTCACGCTTAGCTGGGGCATCATCTTCCATATCGTACGTCACTTGAATAGCGAGGTATTGATCGGCCTCTTTAATCGGCAATGTCACCTTATACACCAGTAATTCTTTGCTCGCTTGGTTCTGGGTTTGTAGCGTGACTAAATCTGCGTTTTGATGCCACGAGCCGGACGTTAAATCATCTTCTTTTGCCTTGGTGTTGGTACTCACTGTAATACCATTCGTTGCTGCCCGCCTTGGCAGTTGAATATGCACTTCCAAACCGATTAACTCACGATGTGTGTAACCTGGGTAAGCTTGTACTTTTTCAATAGGTTGATGGTATACCGTAGGCTGCTGAATAATCGACTGTAAGTCAAACAGAGCTTGCTGTACCAAGGCTGAATTATGTTTTTCTCTTTCAGGCAAGCTCGCAGATTGGCTCCACTGAGTACGAGCAGGATGGTATCCCCATGGGAGTTTATCTAGCCATTTTTGGAAATCATCTTGTTTCAGCTTGTTCAGTTTATAATTGATGGCTAGGTATGCAACCGTGAGAACAGCTAAGAATGCCATTACGGGTCCACCAAAGGTCAAGTTTAGTGCAAATTGTCCAGTCAACCCTCCGTATGCTTGGAACAAACCAATTGCACTAGTTAAACCAAGTGTTGCGGTATTTATTATATGCAAAGATCTTTCAAGACCATAAACTTCATCAGCACTCTGCCAAGAACGGTACGCCTCAATACCCGAAGCCAACGCTCCTAAAGCTCCTGTAATCGCGAGCCATTTATTGAAGACCTTTAAATCATCAAGGATCAAGTTTTCAAAACCATTGGCATTTCGATCGACTAAATTTTTAAGAGTTTTCAGTGAGTGCTTTCTTAGTTTCTCATTCCCTTTAACATTATCCCATAATTTACCCGTCCGAATACCCGTCCAAGCACCGGCCGTGTAAAATAGCTTTTGCTGAATATCCAAGAAATCATCTTGGCTCATGAGCCCAGATTCTTGAATGCTGTTCATTGCATCAGCAAATGCGAGGCAGTTAAAAATCAGAGCTATGAAGCCCAGACCGCCTACATCTTCAAACCGTTTCTTGAGGTTGTTTAATCGGTTATCCCATATGTCTTTACGCATTCGAATTGTTGCCTCAAGTACGTCATCTGGAAGTTCTATGTACTGAGGGTATTCCAACGTCGCAACGGCCAAGCTTTTTTGAAGGTGCCGCTGTTGCTGGAGAGCCTTCTTATACTGCGTGTTTGATATAGTTTTATCACCCTTGTTGAAGGCTGCTAACACTTCCTTGTTTTGGTTCGATGCGATGAGTTTTTTATCATGATTGGATTTCCAAGAACCAAAACTTTGTGCGTAGCCTTTGTTGATATTGATTGGAGTGTTTATCGACAAACGTTCTACAACGGCAGCTCTTAGGTAAAAACTTGTTCGGGTGAGCGGTTTTGACAATAGAGATATCATTAAGATAGACGCTTGGGCTGTTAGGCTAACGCCAAACTCTATTACCCCCTTGAGTAAAGCGCTGTTAGTCGCTTTGAATATGCTATCTAGCCCATCGAATCCTTTTGCTATATCTCTTAGAAATTCGGTTTCTGCAGTATTTGGGTTAGAAATAAAGTCCATTACTTTTGCATACATACCCACACGGTTACTTGCTGTCGAAACGTAGTCCATAAACTGTTTGTCTGAGCTTTCAGTGTCTGGAACAATTTTGGCGACGTCTACTTCACCTACCTGATTTGAAACTTGTTCAGGAATTAATTTCTCCACTTGTTTAAAGAGACTACGACTAAACCCGGAAGTGTAGAGTGCGAGTAAACTGGTTGGTTTCTCCCATTGGCTTTCTGCCCATTGGCGGTCTTCTTCTTGCATCACCAAAGTAAATGACTCAACCGCTTGCTTGTGCAGTTGATACAAGCTGTACTGCGTGTCTTCGCTGTATAGGTCGAAGGTTCTCTCAAGATGATGAGGTGTTAAGGACTCCATTACTGCGATAAAGTCGCGTTTGACCGAAACCACTTGGGCTAGCATGGTTTCTTTTTGTTCTGACAGATCTTGCATCTCGCTCAGCATTTGCTTCCAGTTGAGCTGCTGACGCCAGCGTTCAGTCGCTATCCATTGTTCGTATTTACCAAAACGGCTCGCAGAAATTCGATATTTGTCCTGTATCGCTTTAGCAATGTCACTTTGGGTATGTTGGTGTGATTCAATCGCTCCAGCGGAAAATTTAGCAGGATAGCCGGACTGAACTGAGCTTTTGTTCTGCTCTGCCAAATCAAGTTGGTGAGAGGAGTCATAATAGTCAGCCATGTCGGTATAAAACGACAGCTCTTCGCCGTTACGCTTAACGCTAGCTGGCATGTCTATCTCGTCACTTGCACCAAACATACACAGTTGCATGGCGGTCTGCATCAAGTTCCACTGGTTTGAAAACTGGTCAGTGAAAAGGCGGTAAGGGCTTGCGGCACCAACAAAATGCAGTGACATATCTTGAATGTCTGCGGCGTAATCTTTTATCGCGACGAAGTAGCCTGATTCTTCTTCTGGAATCGCAGAGGTTAAATCGCTTTCGACTGCGACAGGTTTAAAGACAGAACCATCTTCATCTGCTTTGGTGGCGATGCCAGAATCCGCAAAGCGACCATCATCGACGGCAGAAGATTCAATATCAGCGACTTGGGTTAACTTATCTATTGGTGCAATGTTGTGCTGATTCTCGTTTGAGGACAGAACAATGGTTTGCATGCGATCGATATGATTACTCGGATTGTTAAGTACGCGCATGAACGTGTGCCATGTCCACCGGTGCTCAGAGAAGCAAATCGATAGTACGCTTCCGTTGACGTAAGTAAGGAAGGGCTTTGCATCTTGTGGTGTCCCACGCTGCTCTGATTTTGGGCTTTCTGATTCTCCCAACTTATAGAGCGTGAATTGCGTTCCTTTGATTTCGTATTCGTCTAAGCTTTTGTTGATTGCATCATAGACATACAGCCAACCGTCGCGCAGTTGACGCAGGGTGTAACCAACGGTATTGAGTTTGGCTGGGCCTTGGCCTTTCCATTCTTCAGGCAAACCAAAAGGTTGTGTCTCTTCTGTTTCTAGCTGATCGATGGCATAGCGGACTGGGATAAAGTGCGCAGGTGATGCTTCCGTTGCTTCTTTCTCAGTTTTTAAATTTAGAGGCTCTGGTTCAGACGGCGGTGGCGGATCGATTTTTTTTGTTTCTCCCTCCCAAAACATACTGCGCTCTGGGGGTGAGCCAGCAAGATCATCGGATTCCGTGATTGGAACGATATTCAGCGATTTCAGTGTACCATCGCTTTCAAATGCCTGAACGGCCTCCTCATAGGTATAGCTGTTGTCATACCAGAACATAGAAGTTTTTGGGGGAAGTGGATTATTCATCGTTAGCCCATGTTTAAGAGTTTTACTCTGTTACGCAAATATCGCACCAAAATAAAGCGATTAAAAATCAATGGGTTATATTTTTATGGTTTTGCGTCAATCAAATAATTGTTTGTTTTTCCAATAAGTTGGTTGGTGTTTACCATTTTTTGTATTGATTGAATCAAAGTTTGAGTTGTGAGTGATGCCTCAATGAGCCGACAAAACAAAAGGGCTCCAGAGTTAACTCTGGAGCCCTTTCTAGTATTTAAGCTCTAAATAATTAGCGACGCTTTGGTTTACGTTGACCAGCTGGTTTGCCTTGTCCTTGCGGGCGACCTTGGCCTTGCGGCTTGCTACCTGCCGGGCGGTTTGCACCGTTGCCGCTAGGACGTTGGCCGTTGCTTGCAGGGCGTTGACCACCTGTAGCTTTGCCAGAACCGTTACGGTTACCAGATGGCTTACCATCTTTTGAACCGCTTTCAGAGCGTTTGTTCAAATGACCACCGAAGCCTGGTTGATTTTTGGTATGTTTGGTTGCAAAGCGGTTTGCCCCGTGACGACCAGATTTACGACGTTGCGCAGGTGTTTGTGCTTCAATGTCTTCTGCAGGAACGAGACAGCCTTGTTTGTCACCGATCAAATGTTTTTTACCCATACTGACTAGGGCTTCACGGATCATTGGCCAGTTTGCTGGATCGTGATAACGCAACAGCGCTTTATGCAGGCGACGTTGACGTTCACCTTTTGCTACAGGTACATCTTCACGTTTTTTGTACTTCACGCGTTTCAGAGGGTTTGTCTCTGAGTAGTACATCGACGTTGCGTTACACATTGGCGAAGGGTAGAAGTTTTGTACTTGGTCACATTCGAAGTTGTTCTTTTTCAGCCACAGAGCAAGGTTCAGCATGTCTTCGTCTTCTGTGCCTGGGTGCGCAGAGATAAAATAAGGGATTAAGTACTGCTTCTTGCCTGCTTCTGCACTGTATTTCTCGAACATCTCTTTAAAGCGATCGTACGTACCCATGCCTGGCTTCATCATCAGATCAAGAGGACCTTTCTCTGTATGTTCCGGTGCAATCTTCAAGTAACCGCCCACGTGGTGAGTCACGAGCTCTTTCACGTATTCTGGTGATTCAATCGCAAGGTCGTAACGTACGCCAGATGCAACCATCACTTTCTTCACGCCTTCAACTTTACGCGCTTCGCGGTATAAATCGATCGTGTGTTTGTGGTCTGTGTTTAGCTTGTTACAGATGCCCGGGAATACACAAGAAGGACGACGACAGTTCGCTTCCGCTTTTGGATCTTTACAGCCCAGGCGGTACATGTTTGCAGTCGGGCCACCAAGATCGGAAATTGTGCCGGTAAAGCCTGGAACTTTGTCGCGAATTTCTTCAATCTCGTTGATGATAGACTCTTTCGAACGGTTTTGAATGATTCGACCTTCATGCTCGGTAATCGAACAGAAAGAACAGCCACCAAAGCAACCACGCATGATGTTTACAGACGTCTTGATCATGTCGTACGCAGGAATTTTTGCTTTCCCGTACATAGGGTGAGGGATACGCGCGTAAGGCAGGCCAAACACAAAGTCCATCTCTTCGGTCGTCAATGGAATTGGAGCTTGGTTTACCCAAAGTTCACGATCACCATGGCTTTGAAGTAACGCTCGACCAGAGTACGGGTTCGTTTCTAAATGCAATACACGGCTTGCATGCGCATAAAGAATGCGATCGTTTCTTAGCTTTTCAAACGAAGGTAAACGGACCGCAGTCGTCGCAGCATCGTGGCGTGATGGGCGAATTGTGATTGGTTGTGCAACTGGCTCGTCTTTTTTAGTTTCACACTGAGTTTCTACTTCGTATGGGTTCTTTGGTACGAACGCTTCTTTACGAGGTTTTTCAATGCGAGAAGAATCAATAACCGTGTAGCCTTCTGGCGCCGCTGGCAAGTTCACGGCAGTACCACGAATATTGGTCATGGTGCTGATGTCTTCGCCGTTTGCGATGCGATGTGCTACTTCGACAAGTGCGCGCTCTGCGTTACCAAAAAGTAGGATGTCTGCTTTTGCATCAAACAGTACAGAACGGCGAACTTTATCTGACCAGTAATCGTAGTGTGCCACACGGCGTAGGCTAGCTTCGATACCACCTAAAACAATAGGTACTTCTTTGTATGCCTCACGACAACGTTGAGAGTAAACCAACGTTGCTCGGTCTGGGCGTTTACCACCTTCGTTATTCGGTGTGTACGCGTCATCGTGACGAAGCTTTTTATCCGCGGTGTAACGGTTGATCATGGAGTCCATGTTACCCGCAGTGATCCCGAAGAACAGATTTGGCTTACCAAGTTGCATGAACGCATCTTTATTTTGCCATTCTGGTTGAGCAATGATACCGACACGGAAACCTTGTGCTTCTAGCAGGCGGCCAATGATAGCCATACCAAAGCTTGGGTGATCCACATAAGCGTCACCGGTTACAATGATAATGTCACAGCTATCCCATCCTAGGGCATCCATTTCTTTGCGACTGGTCGGCAAGAAAGGTGCCGTACCAAAACACTCTGCCCAGTATTTTTTGTACTCATGAATAGGAGTGATGTTATTGGTCATATTTTGCTCTCTGTTCCAGGGAGCGCGAATTATAGCGATTTGATTATCAGGTATCTATAACAAACTCATCTATTCAAGCTTAGTTCATCGAGTTTTATTTGGTTTGTAAAAATATCAATGCTCTATCGGCGATTTTCTGTCTAATTTCACCTTGAAAGCCTCATGGTTATAGATCGGTTCATGAAAAATGTCGCAATCTTAATACAAATCATAAGCAATGGTGTGCTTATATGGGGTAAAGCCTATAATCAAATTAGTGCATATTAAATGCAAAAGGCTGAGCTGCTCTGGAAATAGTTCTAAGTCGATAGGCTTATCGTTGACACAATCCATCTATAAAGAGGATCGGCAGGTCCCAACTGGAATGTCGCGAATTGACTGTGAATTTTGAGCCTTGGGCTAATTACAAAAAAAGGGGCTAGGGTATGAGTGAATCTACGACAACAGTGCATCCAAAAATGCAAACGACTTCCAGTCTAACTCCTGTTATAGAGTGGTCTTACGATATTGATACTCGCGAGTTCGAATGTGATCAGCAAGGAATGGCAAAGGCATTTGGGATAAGTACGCCAGTAACCAGCCTAAATAACTTGTTTGATCATATGCTGATGGGGCAACAAGAAACGCTAAAACAACGAATTCTAGAAGTGGAACTCTTTGGCGGACGGGGGCGGTTTTCTTGTTGCATGATGCTAAAAAACGTTAACTTAGTGCACGTTACTATTAGTTTTGAAAGGCTCAATAAGCGCATTATCCAAGGCACTATCATTCCACAATTAACAATCACTGGTTGCGAGGAGTTAGCGAAAATTCTCGAAACGATTTTTGATTTGCCAAATGTAGGCGTTTTAGTTGCCGATGAAGATACGCGCATCTTAGGTTGTAACCGTGCCTTTGAGTTACAAATGGGCTATCAAAACCGAGATCTGGTTGGGCTTAAAACTCATATTTTCAGTACCTCTCACCATAGCCAAGCGTTTTATGATCAGCTGTGGCAGCAAATTAATGATGAAGGATGTTGGTGTGGTAACTTGCTGAGCAAAACAGCAAACGGTAGCAACCAAGCTCATCATCTTTGTATTTACCGACTTACGTTTCATTCTGGACGAATTCTCTATCTCGGATTTTCTACGGATATTTCTGCTTCGTTGTTGTGGATGAAAAATCGTTGTGAACAACAGCATGATTGGGCTGCCTTTTTACCAACGAGGAAAGAATTTGAACTCCAATTAGCTAACTTAGCGAATGAAAGCAGAAATAAAGAACTCAACATTGTTATGACACTCAGACCCAAGTTTTCGGAGAGATACTTGCTTGAACAGCAATTAGGTTTTGCAGATTTTATTATGCGAAGTCGCTACACCAGTATTGCGGGGCAGTTATCTCGGGATGTGTTTGTCGTATGCTTGCAGACCCCTCATTGTCAATGGTTGAGCCCGGTTCGTTTGATCCAAATTGCCATGAAAGGATTCTTTAATGAGCTTAGAAATGAAATGGGCACAAAAATGCATGCCACTATCGTTAAAGGCCAAACTGGTGTGTCAATCCTTGGCTATGATACGAACCGACCAAGACAAGCGCTAGCACATGCAGCGCAAGCGATGTTGTCCTCTATTTCCGGTGAAGGCAGCTATTTCAACTTTTACGACAGTGAACTTCACTCTGAATTAGTGAAGCGCCAACATCTCGAGGCGTTTTTGGAGGCGCAAATAGAGAGTGGACTAGTGGACGTTTACTTTCAACCGATTATCGACGTTCAAACCGGAAGAGTGGTTAAGTTCGAGGCCCTCGCACGCTTCTATGATGAAAATGATGCGTATTGTACGCAGAAGATGATCGCTATTATTGAAGATCTAGAACTCATAGCGGCACTTGATGATGTGGTCTGCCAAGCTGCGTTGAAGCACTTTCCGCGCTTACAAGAAATTTATGGCGAGGAAGTGGGCGTGACCATCAATCGCTCCCTCAATACGAAATTGGATTCTCTTCAGATCCTTCAGCGGTCGCATGATTTGATTAAAGCCAGTGGTGTAGACCCTAAGCGAGTAACTATCGAGCTAACAGAAACCGCGTATTTTGAACAAGATGAGGAGCATACTCGAGTTCTAGAGGAAGTGCGGAAAGAGGGCATTGAGATCGCGATTGATGACTTCGGTACTGGGTATTCTTCTTTTTCTTATCTAGAAAAAGGGCAGTTTGATTTACTGAAAATAGACCGAAAATTCATCAAGAACATTCATAAAGGGAGCACCAGCTATAACATTGTGAAAATGGTCACCGAGCTTGCACAGCAAATGAATGTAAAAGTGGTTGCTGAAGGCGTGGAATCCAAGCAAGAACTTCAAGTATTGGCAGAAATCGGTGTCGATTACATGCAGGGCTTTCTATTTTCTGCTGCCGTGCCTGTCGATTTGATGGATAAAGCGAACAGTTATGAGCATCTGTTCTCTGACATCGCGATTGAGTCTAAGCAAAGTGATGTGTTGCAATCTGTGAGCCATGAACAAGTCAGGTCTATGGACCCTGGAGAACCGCTCTCCTTGGCAGTGGAGTACATGAATTTGAATCCAAGCTCGCCTTTAGTTGTTCTCAATGAAAATCGTTGTGTTGGGTTAATTACGAAAGAGACGGTGAATTTACACCTAACGCCCTCGATGGGCACAGAGCGAGAAACTGAACGAGAAAGCCGAATTTGGAAACGTCCTGTTAATCAGATAATGAGCACCGAATTTGTGTTGGTTGATGAGGATTTACCTGTCTCTGTTATTCGAGAGTTGGTTAAAACCGGGATTCGTTTCCCTTGGGTACTGTGTAATACCAAAGAAGAGTACCGTGGAGTTTTAACGCAGGAAGACGCGTTGAAGTATCTTGCCTCTCTGTGAATAAAATTGTCTTACCGTTTTAGCTCATTTGGGGGCCGACTTTCGGTGGTTTGGCGATAGTTGATTTGATATTATCGCCCCCCAAAATGACTTTTGAGCGTGCATTCAACATGATTCAACAATTGCTGGTTACTTTCCCTCCGATGCTATTTGGCGCACAAGCGCTACTGACTTTGCTTCTAATAAAGGGCGATATTTGTCCTGGTCAGCGAGGACGTCTTCATAAAATGTTGCCAGCAGTAGCTGTATTGTGGCTCGCTGTTGCGTCACTTCGCATTGAAGCATTTATGATCGTGTTTGCTATTTTCTACTTTTATTCTCAGGTTCAAACCAAGAAAACGCGTGAGAAAGGGCCACTATGGGCGATGCATTTAGCGAATGGTTTGGCCTTTGCGTATGTGAGTATTCAAGTATTTGAGCAATCAAGCTGGCCAGCATCGATAGCGATGGCGCTAATGATATTTTTCCTTGGGGCGTCATTTTCTCAATTGCTGCTTACGATAGCTCGCAGCAGACTACAGGCATTTCACCGTATTTTACCAGTTACGGGCATTGTGTCTGGAATGCTATTAGTCATCGCAACGTTGTTTGCTTCTTACCAGTTAAATGAAGCCACACTAAACGCTGCGACACAGCCGATCTTGCTGTCTTTAGCTATGCTAATTTCTTCAATTATTGTGTGGTGTTGGCATATTTTTACGCATAAGAAACCAGAAAAGGTGCAACTGAGCGTTGCCTTGTTGCTAGCACTCGCGTCGATGACGAGCCTGCAAGGTTTATTCTCTCTCGCGGCTTAACCTCTATTCTAAAGACAAAGCTAGACAGCTTATATCCAAGTGCTTTCTTGGTGCTTGGGTATAAGGTGATCACGTTTTAGATCGCACTCACTTTAAATTCGCATAATTGCTACTACGCTTGTTTATATACCTTGTCGAAGAGGAGAGTCGCGATGGATTTAAGCAATGTAGGTAATCTGGACAGCACTATTTTGCTAGGTATCGTCAACGAAAAGCTACGTTTAGAGTGCGACAGTTTTGACGAGTTAGTATCAGTGTATGAGATGGATGTAGAGTCTGTAGTCGGCAAGCTTGATATGCTCGGTTATCAGTACGATCCATTGACTAACCAATTTAAAGCATATCAACGCTAAGCCTTTCATAATCCAAATCTTTTAAGCCACCTTGATTCCGTCAAGGTGGCTTTTACATTGTAGCCTCGCGGTTGCGAAAAAAGCTTGTAAGTAACGCTTTTCTTTCTCTGAGTGACGCGTTGCAGCAAACAAGCGACGCCATAAGCCTTGGCCGAAAGGTTTACTGGTAATAAGACCTTGGCGAGAAAATTCAGAAATCGCCCAATTGGGTAGTGCCGCCACCCCTAATCCAGCAGAGACCATCTGAACTAACATGAGAGTGTTGTCGGCTTGCTTCCATTTCGCAGGTTCTATTCCTGCTGGCTGAAGAAAGTGTTTTACGACGTCCAGCCTTTGTTTTTGAACCGGATAAGAGAGCATGGTTTGATCTGCGAGATCTTGCGGATCAATAATTTCTTTTTCCGCCAATGGGTGATTGGTTGCGGTAATTAAACGCATTTCAAAGTCGAATAGAGGCTCGTAGTGGACTTCAGATCGAGGTTGGATATCGGAAGTAATAACGAGATCAAGTTCGCCTGCCAATAGAGCTGGGAGTGGTTCAAAGCCAAAACCAGAGGAAAAGTCCAATGTTACGCTAGGCCAAGCAAGTTGGTACTCCCTAAGTGCAGGCATTAGCCATTGGAAGCAAGAGTGACATTCAATGGCCATATGTAATCGGCCATTGACGTCTTCTTTCAAGCTCGCTATATCATTTTCTGCTCTTGCGAGTTTCGGAAGGATATCTTCTGCAAGACGCAATAGGATTTCTCCCTCTGAAGTGAACTTCACCGGACGAGTCTTTCTCAGGAACAGTTGCCCTCCAATTCGCGCCTCCAAATCTTTGATCTGATGAGACAGTGCCGACTGAGTGAGATGCAAAGCGGTCGCTGTCGCCGTTAGAGAGCCAGTGTCTCGAAGCGAAGTGAGTGTCCGCAAATGTTTTAGCTCTATCATGAATTCCTTTCATCCTTTGTTGCTCGCTATGAACAGAATAGCAATCGTGTAAATAACTTAACGACAAAAAATGGATATGTAAACGTCTAGACGTCTATTTGTTGTTTTTATTTGCGAATCATGTCGCTTCATGATGAATTTTTTTAATAAACAAGTTGAATAAATGGACGTTGTTCTAATATCAGATGAGAGCGATAGTTTAGCCATCCAGACATCTTATTCTTTACCGAAAGATGCTCTGAACCAAACAAATTGAACAAAATTGAGAAAGGAATAGGGACATGGCGACAACGACTCACATACTAGGTTATCCACGCATTGGTGAAAAAAGAGAATTAAAATTCGCTCAGGAGAAATACTGGCGAGGAGAAATTGATCAAGCTGAGCTTAAAAAGGTTGGGGCAGATCTACGCGCCAAAAACTGGCAAACGCAAACGGATTCAGGTTTGAGTTTTGCCACCGCTGGCGACTTCGCTTGGTACGATCATGTACTGACGACCACGTTGCTATTGGGTCATGTGCCAAAGCGTCACGCTGATGGTTTCCCTAACCTGGATACGTTGTTTAAAGTGGGTCGCGGTCAATCTCAGGCGGGTTGCAGCTGTGCGGGCGCTGCGGCATCGGATATGACCAAATGGTTCAACACAAACTACCATTACATCGTCCCTGAATTCAGCAAGGACGATACGTTTGAAGTGAGCTGGCCGCAACTGTTTGAAGAAGTCAACGAAGCGCTTCAAGCTGGCCACCAAGTGAAGCCTGTTTTGCTTGGTCCAGTCAGTTACCTTTACTTGGGCAAAGAGGTCGAAGAAGGGTTTGACCGCTTAACCCTGCTACCACGCTTACTTACTGCTTACCAAGCTATTTTGGCAAAGCTAGCAAGTCAAGGTGTTGAGTGGGTTCAGATTGATGAGCCAATTTTGTCACTGGAGCTAGAAAGCAAATGGGCTGATTCGTTTAAGCTAGCCTACCAAGTGATTCGAAGCGATGTAAAAGTGCTGCTAACGACGTACTTTGACTCCGTAAGCGATACGCTAGGCAAAATTGTAGAGCTTCCGGTAGATGGTTTGCATATCGATTTATCTACCGTCCCTAAGCAGCTTGACGATGTGGTTGCCAAGTTACCGGAGGGGTGGGTGCTTTCTGCTGGCGTTGTGAATGGTCGTAACGTGTGGCGTTCAGATTTAAGTGCCCAACTCGAGCGTCTACAGCCAGTCAAAGAGAAACTGGGCGACAAACTTTGGGTTGCCAGTTCATGCTCTTTGCTACATAGCCCGGTTGATCTGGAACAGGAAACAGAACTCAGTGAGGAAGTGAAAAGCTGGTTTGCGTTCGCAAAACAAAAAGTAACAGAAGTCGCCTTGCTTGGCCGCGCACTCGATGGTGATCAAGATGCGATTCTCGCTTGTGATACCTACAGCCAGCCAATCAAAGCACGTAAAACGGCAACGCATGTGAATAAGCCACAAGTTCAAGCACGTTTAAACAGTATTACTGCGTCACTTGCCGAGCGCAGCGCACCTTACGCGGAGCGTGCTGCGCATCAAGCTGAAGTATTGGGCTTGCCTTTGTTGCCAACAACGACAATCGGCTCTTTTCCTCAAACGGGTGAAATCCGGGTGCAGCGCAGCGCTTATCGTACAGGTCAATTATCTGAGTCTGAATATATCCAAGCACTTAAAGGACATATTGCTGACGCAGTAAAACGTCAAGAGGCGCTCGACCTAGATGTGCTAGTTCATGGTGAAGCAGAGCGTAACGACATGGTGGAATACTTCGCTGAGAACTTGGCGGGTTTTCAAACGACCAAATTTGGTTGGGTACAGAGTTATGGTTCTCGCTGTGTGAAACCTGCCATTGTAGTTGCTGACATTGAACGTGAAAAACCGATCACAGTTGAATGGTCGACGTACGCACAATCGCTAACCAGCAAACAGATGAAAGGCATGTTGACTGGACCAGTAACGATTTTATGTTGGACGTTCCCACGTGAAGACATCACACGTCAAGAAATTGCGCAGCAACTTGCTTTGGCACTACGTGATGAGGTGTCTGACCTGCAAGATGCAGGCATCAATATCATTCAAATTGACGAGCCAGCCATTCGAGAAGGTTTACCACTCAAAAAACGCGATCACAAAGCGTACTTAGAATGGGCCGTAAATGCGTTTAAGGTCTCTGCGGCAAGTGCAAAACCAGAAACTCAGATTCACACTCATATGTGTTACAGCGAGTTCAATGAAATCATTGATTCGGTTGCGGCACTCGATGCGGACGTCATTACCATTGAAACATCTCGCTCAAATATGGAGCTGCTGAAAGCATTTGAAGAGTTCAATTACCCGAACGAAATTGGCCCTGGTGTTTATGACATTCACTCACCAAACATTCCTACGGAAGAATGGATTGAAGGTTTAATCAAGAAAGCGGCAGAAAAAATTCCGGCTCAACGTTTGTGGGTAAACCCAGATTGTGGTCTGAAAACACGAAACTGGAAGGAGACAGAAGCCGCATTGGCAAATCTGGTTTCAGCGGCGAAGAAGCTCCGTGCTGAGCTGGCGTAACACATCGTTACAGCAAATAAAAACGGAGACTGTGGTCTCCGTTTTTCTATTCTTAATTGTTAACTTTCGTTTTCAGATTATCCAATAATAGCGAATCATCGTCTCATGCCGAAAGCAACAAAAATTACTGTAGCTACTTCACCTGAGTACAAGTCTGTGCGGAAACCAACTCATCTGCCATCAACTGACCGCGAGAATTACGTACCTTAATACGATACATCAAGCCCATATCAATTTGCTTGCGAACTTCTGGGTTGCTGCAGTAGGTATAGATACTGGTATTCAGTACTTGATTTAACGGCTTTGCACCGAGTGCGCTATCGTTATAAATCATCATCATCTCTACAACATTTTTGTTGGATGAGACACGCATTATTTGCAGTGGACCGTACTCTAAAGGGAGGCCCGCAGACAAGACTCCTGCTCGGTTTGATGCCATAAGCTCAAGTTGGCGCTGATTATCATCGGTTGATGAACAGCCAGCCAGAGCACCAAATACCAAGAAAAGACACAGTAATTTTTTCATAAATTAAAACACTTTTTTGAACGGTTTCACGATTACATGATCGTAAACACCAGCCGCTACATAAGGATCGGCTTCTGCCCACGCTTTAGCATCCTCTAGAGAGGCGAATTCAGCGATGACAGTTGAGCCCGTAAATCCAGCTTCACCAGGATTGTCAGAATCTATCGCAGGCATCGGACCAGCTGTAAGAAGGCGACCTTCGTCTTGTAGCTTTTGTAAGCGACCCAAGTGTTGTGGGCGAACGCTCATGCGTTTTTCCAACGAGTTCTCAACGTCCTGTGAAAAGATGACATACCACATAGCATAGTTCCTTAATTGGTAGGGTAAAGTGTTAATTTAACGCCTTTTTTGTGTCTCTCACAAGTGAACAACAGAAAATGTGAGGTCCTTTCTAACTGTTAGCGTTGTAGGTTGACTAATTCTGAACCGGACGTGGTTTACCTTCACTGTCAATGGCTACGTAGTTGAAGGTCGCATCACAAACCATGAAGCGTTCGCCAACACCGTGAGCTTTGACGGGTTTGACCCATACTTCCAAATCGATACTCATGGATGTGCGGCCGATCTTAGTGCATTCGCCGTAGCAGCATACGACATCGCCCACACCAACAGGTTTTTTGAACGTAATGCTTGATACCGAAACGGTGACAACGCGACCACAAGAGATCTCTTTTGCCAGAATCGCGCCTGCTAAGTCGAGCTGAGACATTATCCAACCGCCAAAAATATCGCCATTGGCGTTTGTATCTGCAGGCATTGCAAGGGTACGAAGCAGCATTTGACCTTTCGGAGAGCTAATTTCTTGACTCATTGTGACATCCTAAATCTTAAAGGCGCTCAAACTAAGCGCCAACATAGTAAATACCTAGAACCAAAGGTCCTTAAAAAACCGCAGATACCGGACCAGAGAAAGTTGGTTTACAGCAGCAAGAATGGTCTGAAAACGGTACGTTGTTTGAGCGGTTTACTGATACATGGAGCAAAACAGCGACCCTAAGGTCGCTGTGAAGTCGCGGATTATAGCAAAACTGAGTTTTTAATCATCAGTGGACACATCGGATGAGTTATTTTTTTGTTCTTTTGGCATGTGTTTATAAATGTAAAAGCCAGTCGCAATCATGTAAGCAAATGTCGCGATCAACATTCCAAATACTTTGAAGTTAACCCAAACATCCAACGGCAATTCGTAAGCAATATAAATGTTTAGGCCAGCGAAGAATGAGAAGAAGCCAACCCAAGCCCAGTTAATCTTTGCCCAAACAGCGTCAGGTAACGTAATTTCCTTGCCTAGCATACCTTTGATGGCTGATTTTCCCAATGCGTGGCTCACTGCTAAGCCAATCGCCAGAATCGCGTAAATGATGGTGACTTTCCACTTTATAAAATTGTCGTCGTGGAAGAAAAGGGTCATGCCGCCGAAGATAGTGACGATAACAAATGTTATTAGCTGCATCTTTTCGACTTTCTTATACAGCGCATAGGTGACGACAAGCTGAATGGCTGTTGCTACGATCAGTGCACCTGTCGCCACGTAGATGTCGTACAGCTTGTATAAAGCGAAGAAAACGATGAGTGGTATAAAGTCTAGGATCTGCTTCATGATGGCAAAATCTACCTAATTGTTGAATTGAAGACAGTCTAACGGAATCTGACAAGATGTGAATACTGAGGAAGTTAAGGTAAGAATAGTAACGCTTAGTATATCGTACAGCCCGCAAGCTTCTTCCACGTCGAAACAGCAAATGGAAGGAATAAAAATTGCCGCGTGAAGCGGCAATAGAGTTGAGAGTTTTAAACCTTAAGCCACACGTTGATATTGGGAAATAAGCGTTTTTACATCTTCTAAATAGCCTTCCCGCAGTAAGTTATCGACCGTTGCTTCTAGCTCTTCGAGAGACATCGTGAAGCAAGTGGATTTACCAGTCATCAGGGTCAGATATTGATGATACTCTTCTTCTGTATAGTGGCCTAAGCGATCAAGTAACAGTGTTTTGATTCCATGATGAATCAAGCCGTAGTATGTATGTCGATGAAGTAACATGGCGATCTCCTTATCAAGCTCATACGCTACTCATTTGCAGCCTGCTTGACCTTCTGGATAATTCGATTTACTCCAATAATGCACATCTAGTGCCAATTCTATATTTGCAAATTAAAAAGTGTTGGAAGGTGCAAAATTCTCGTTCTGTAACCATCTTTGGATGACGACTTGAAGTGCATTTAACGTGGTGGGCTTTTCGAGCCTGTCATCCATGAGTGTCGAAATTAGCTCCAACTCTCTAGCTCCAGACTCACCAGATAAGGCAATGATTGGAACGGAGGATGTGATTTGCTTAATCCGTTGGCTGGCGTCAAATCCATTCATTACCGGCATTTGGACATCCATAAGAACGAGATCAATCTTGTGAGAGTGGAATAGTTCTACCGCAGAGGCTCCATTATTTGCTTGTAAGCTGTTGACTCCCAATCTTTTTAAATACATCTGTACCAAGGTGCGTTGCACCTCTTTGTCATCAACAATGAGCACTGTTGGTGCATCTTTACATACTTGTACGTGTTGAGCTGAATGATTTTCAGAATGTGATGGAGTTGCTTTCCAGTTATCAAAGTCCGGTGCTCTCAATGTCTCTGGTTTTGGTGCGTTTGGTACGACTGGGAAATACAAGTAGAATTCTGTGAACTCGCTCAATTCAGACTGGCACTCTATTCGTCCTCCGAAGGAGCGCATAACACGTTGGCAATAGCCCAAACCTAAGCCACTGCCTCCGCTTTTTTGATACGAGAAAAAGTCATCAAATATCTTGTGTAAGATACTGCGATCTATACCTGGCCCACTATCTCGGAAGATCAGAATGTTTTCGTAAGCCCCCGCCTGGGTACGAATCTCAATTTGACTGTCGGGATAAGAATCAAAATAGTAGATAGCGTTACGAATCAAATTGAAAATGACAAAGTTAAACAGGGTCTCATTTAACTTCGCGACAAAATCGTGTGCCTGTGGCAGGTTAATTCTCTCAATTATTTGATCGTTTTCAAAACCATAACGGCTTACTGCTTGGTCGATGGCTTTATGTATGGAAGTGAGAGCTAAAGGCTCATGCTCTGGTGAGCTGTCGCTAACTTCTCGTAAAATAATATCGATAAGTTGTCGACCGCGTTGTATAGCGGCTTCACCTTTATCAATTTCTCTTTTTAGCATATCCAGTGAGGCGTTTGACTCTATATGCTGTTTTAAAGCTTCAAATTGTAATTGTACTTGAGCGAGAGGGTTACGCATTTCATGTGCAATGGAGTTAGCCAGCGCACGGCTTTGGCGTACCTTTCTATCGGCTTCAATGGTGCTCTGGATGCGAACTAATAACGTTTGCAGAGCTGAGATTTCTTCATTAGAAAACAGCTTATTATCTATTTTATGTGAAGAAATCAGCAAGTGAGTAACAGATTTTCCACGACCGAAGAGAGGCATAACGAGCGCAGTATTGCTTGAGCGCATACGCTCGTAGAGCTTTCTCATCGACCCTTTAGAAGAGGAGGCATAATCAATTTCTTCAGACAACTCATCAAGCACGAGAACTGACTTGCTTGACGGCAGGTACTCTTCGTAAAACGTTTCTGTGTAATTGCTAGTGACTAGCTGTAGCTTGTTGTTTGGTATGTTAAGTAACGATGCCAACTGACGCATAGCATCATCTATTGAGCGTTTAAACTCTTCCTCTAACCCAAGGATTTGCTGAACGGGAGTGTGTCGTTTCCCATAAATAAAATATGAAGCGAAACGACTGACTCGCTTAAAAAGCAAGTGCCAACTGATACCGATAAGCGCGCATAAAGGTACCGCAACAAGCCATTGGTTATCTTCAGAGATAGGAATAAATATCGCCCCTAGCGGCAGAACAAAAATGGCGCAGACTAAGAGCGCGCTTACCGTTAAGTACGTGAGATATTTAGCGCTGTAGAAGCGAGAGGTAAGTAGGGCATAGCCCACAAACAACATTTCGCTGATTGAAAGTGCTGGTGGTAACCAAGTTAGGGAGAAGTCGCCAAGGAAATACGTCATTCCAAGGTGTATCACTGCCGTAGATAACATGAATACCAAAATGCCAGCGATCATATAGTTGCTTTTTGCTAACGTGAGCTTGCTGCTGTTAGCGCGCATGGCAATCAAGTTAAGCAGCGTTAGTACCACGAAAGCTAGCAAACTAATGAAAAAATATGAGGTATGTGGGCCAAATTTAATGACGAACTGGCTTGGACCACTAATGGTGACATTTTCGACAGTAAGATTCGGCACTAAGTTGATGTACAGTGAATACGTTGCTAGTGTGACAAAGACGACTTTTTGCCAGACTTTGACCGCTGTTTTTTTAACATCTGCGGTTAACTGGCAAGAAAAATAGAATGCAAACGCAAAGGCGAAAAAAGACGCTAAGTTCGCTAACTTAGCCATAAAAATGCCACCAACAGAGCCTAATTCTGGCAATAAATCGGTATGGAAATAGGCGTTGCTGCTTATCCAAACAATGATACAGCTGGAATAAGCGATGTAAGGCGCGTGATGCGAGCCTAAGATTGATTCACTCTTCTGTTTTAGGCGATAGCAGTAATACAGTAGCCAAGCGAATACTATTAGTACAGTCGCGTACAATGCCATTGCTTTTGGGTAAAAGAGACCGTGCAAATGAACATCAAGCATGCTCATTCACCTTTTTATCCATTCTTTTTGTTCGTACGCAATGTTTGTAGTCGCGAAATTGTATGTCTTGAAATGCTTCAACCATCATACCTAAATTCCAGAAACCGCGGTATGTCTTGGTACCGTCACCGTTAATGTCGCGGTATCCTGAGTGAAAGTAGGCACTTAAATCAATAGATTGATAGAAATTTAACATAAACACTTGCTCAATAATGGTAAAGCCGAGCTTATAGCCTGCTTTATAGAGCTCGCTCATCATAGTTTTTTGCGCCAGATACAAAAAATACAGCTTTTGTTGAATGTTGCCTCCCACCGTAAGACGCAGTACTTCGCAAACCGCTTCAGTGTTCTTTACATGAGATTGAAACTGAGCATCAAACCCAACAAGAGTGTGCTCAGGAGTTAGAGCACGACACTCCAAAATACCCAGTTGATTGAGAACACTGTACCCATGATTAGGAAAGCAAAACTGCCATTGTTCGTTACTAAACTGTGGTGAGTAACTGAGCCAGTTATTTCGTTGATGCCAGCTTTGCACTAAAGCGGAGGAGACCAAGATTGGTGAAGATGACGATTTGAGCAAGAGCGCAAAGTGCTGCCCTTTTTGCGAGAGTGATAAAAGAGGCAAGATTTCAAACCATTGTTCAGTTTGGACGAAAAGCTCAAGATTACTCAGTGTGATCGCTTCGGAAATCGGCATTAACGCTGCATGATTTGGCAGCATTACCTCAAGATCGCAATCTGCGATATCTTCAATTAACACGCTAGTATAGCTGTGGTCGTCAAACGGAAGCGGAGTAGGAATCGCAGCTTCGTTTGAAGGATATTTTTGCTTGATTGCTTCGATCTCGCATTGACACCAGAAAACCATCCAATGCGGGTAACAATCTGCGGCAAGTTGTTCAAGTAAACGAATCTCTTTGGAGAAACCTGTCGGATACTGTTGCACTAAATCTCGATAATCCATTAACTCAAATAGTGCAGAAAGACTTTTTGATGCGTGTTTAGGAAAGAGAGATTTAAGCAGTTTTATTCGATACAGAGCAACCTGTTGAAAAAGAGCATCTCGTTTTTGTTTCGTTAGGGTAAGAATAACTGAGTCAACCAGGGCCTGCTGCTTTGATTCGATCGGCAAATTTATTTTGGTGAGATATTCCAAAGATTGCTCAAGACTCATGATATAACCTAGCTCTAACGTTTTGTTATATTTTGTAATGGTTTATATCATTTTGAAAAATTTATGCCATCGGTTTCTATTTGTATAGTTACGTAATGCAAGAAAAGACAAAAAAACCGCTCATTATGAGCGGTTTTTGGTCTATTCAAGAAAGGGTTAGGCTTCTTGCTTTTTTAGCTCAGCTTCTGCCGTTTCTTCTTCAATTAGCGCATCAACGATAACTGCACATGCAGCATCACCTGTGATGTTCAGTGCTGTACGAATCATATCGAAAATACGGTCAAGAGCGAATAGCAGCGGTAGACCTTCAATTGGAATGCCAGCGGCAAGAAGCACGGCAACCACTAGGAAAGAAGGGCCAGGAACACCCGCTTGACCAACCGCACCCAATGTAGACGTTACGATAATTGCAATGTAAGCGCCCATGCCTAGATCGATATTGAACAGTTGAGCAAAGAAGATAGCAACCAAGCCATAGTAAATCGCATTACCTGACATGTTGATCGTTGCGCCTAGAGGCAGAACAAATGATGCAGTTGAATTTTTTACGCCCAGCTCTTTTTCACAGGTGTCCATTGTAACAGGCAGTGTTGCCATAGAAGACGCTGTTGAAAGCGCAACTGCTTGCGGTTTCTTCATTGAAGACAGGAATTTCTTCGCAGATGTCTTCGTGAAAACATGCACCATTGCTGGGTAAACAACGAAACCGAAGATTAGGATGGCGGCAACGTAAACAACGAACAGTTTAAACACCACCATTAGCGCACCAAAACCGAACGTACCGACGGCTTCTGCCATCAGACCAAATACACCGATAGGTGCAATGATCATTACTTTGTTGATCATCCAAACCATTGCGTCAACGATGCAGTTAACACCATTGATGATTGGTTCACGACGCTCTTTTGCTTGCTTAGAAATCGCAATACCAAAGAACATACAGAAAACGAGGATCTGTAGGATGTTTGCTTCATTTAGTGATTGGAAAACGTTGGTTGGGATCATACCAGTGATGGTTGCCCAGAAAGTAGGTAGTTCACCTTTTGAAGCGTATTCTGCTGAGAACATGCCTTCAACGCCAGAGACGTCGATACCCATGCCTGGTTGGAATACTTCACCCATAAATAGTGCAAGCGCAACGGCTAGGGCGGATGTTAAACCAAAATAACCTAGAGTGACGATGCCAACTTTACCTGCTGACTGGCTGTTCCCAAGACCAGCGGCGCCAGAAATCAAGGCTACAGCGACCAAAGGAATAACCAACATTTTGATTAAGTTGATAAAGATAGCACCTAAAGGAGCGAACACTGTCGCATCATGACCCATCATGGCACCAACGGCTGTGCCCACGATCATGGCGATTACGACTTGTACGCCAATGTTGTTTAGCAAACTCTTTTCTTTTAACACTTCCATAACCTCTGTGCTAATAAAATGTAAAATCCTAAAATTACCCACTAACCATAAATGGATTTACGGATAATTATCTCGCCTTGCTTTTTACACTTATCGTTTACAATTGGCAATATGCAGCAAGGTATTATTGATGGATTAATCGATATTTTATTGACGAACGATAAAGTTTTGTTCAATAGCAAACGTTTGCTATTGATTTTTCTTATAAGGGTCGCGCTTAGGATTGTTCAAGTTTATTTTTCTTTATTTGTTTTCTTTTTGTTAATTTTAACCGCTTTTGTATTTGCTATTGCAGTCAGAGTTTTTAGTGACTTGGGTTGATATTTATAACAATTCATCTCTTTCAAGCTCACACTTTTATTAATTTGCCTTCTGAAATGTTAATTGCTTTACATTCTTGGCTCTAATTGCGTTGTAAACATAATGTTAAATTGTAATGACTGGTGAGACTCAAATGCTGACGATCCAGTGTTAGAGATAACTTGCTTAGTTAATGCTCCTGAGCTGATTAGACGAGAAAGACAAGTAAGAGGTGAAGAGACTATGATGAATCTTGCTGCTGCGTTACAAAGAAATGCTGCGAGTAAACCAGATAAAACGGCGTTGATATGTGGCACTGAAAAGATAAATTATGCGCAGTTTGATGCGATCGCCGGCAAGATCGCAGCGTCTTTAATCAATAAAGGCGTAAAGCCAGGTGACCGCGTTGCGATTTCATGCCCAAACATTCCTTTTTTCGCGTTTGTTTATTATGCAATACAAAAAGCTGGCGCGGTTGCAGTCCCATTAAATGTGCTTTTGAAAGCGCGAGAAATTAAGTATCACTTAGAAGATTCAAAAGCGAAGTTTTATTTCTGCTTTGAAGGGACGAAAGAACTGCCAATGGCAAAAGAGGGTGTCAAAGCCTTTGAACAAGTCGATACATGCGAAGGCATAGTCGTATTGACTCAATCTCAAGATGAAAGCTATTGGAATGGTGTAATAACTCTCAATGCGTTTATAGCCGATGTCCAACCGTTGCCGGATTATATACCGCGTAATGCGGATGATACATGTGTGATTTTGTATACATCAGGGACGACAGGCTTACCAAAAGGCGCTGAACTGACTCAGCAGAACATCATAATGAACGCTCTGGTGGCACAAAACATTATGGGCAGCCAGGCCGATGATATTCACTTAGTAACTTTGCCTTTATTTCATACATTTGGTCAAACCGTCCACTTAAATGCTAGTGTTTTGGGCGGGGCAACATTGGTGTTAGTGCCTAGGTTTGAGCCTAAACATGTTCTTGAGCTGGTGGAAAAACATAGGGTGACGATATTTGCTGGTGTGCCAACGATGTACATCGGTCTGCTTCATGTGCAGCATCAATTTGATACCTCGTCATTGCGTGTTGCAGTAAGCGGTGGTGCGCCATTACCAACCGAAATCTTTCGAACCTTTGAAGAAACATTTAATGTGCCGATCTTAGAAGGATACGGGTTGTCGGAGACAAGTCCTATTGCATGTTTTAATCATTTAGATCAGGAGCGAATACCAGGCTCGGTAGGTCAACCGGTTCAAGGCGTCGAAGTAAGAGTTATCGACATTGAAGGCAATGCACTACCGATAGGCGAAGAAGGTGAGATTGTTGTGCGTGGTCATAATGTTATGAAGGGATATCTTGACCGCCCAGAAGTTACTGAATCTGCGCTACAAAATGGTTGGTTCCATACTGGTGATGTGGGCCGCTTTGACAGTTCAGGTAATTTATTTATTGTCGATAGAATGAAAGATCTGATCATTCGAGGTGGATTTAATGTTTATCCCAGAGAAATTGAAGAAGTTTTCATGACTCATCCTGCAGTTTCAATGGTAGCGGTGATAGGGATTCCAAATGAAGAGTATGGCGAAGAGATAAAAGCCTACGTTGTACTTAAACCAAAAGAATACATTGACGCCGATTCATTACATAAGTGGGGTAAAGAGCAATTAGCCTCGTTTAAGTATCCTCGTTATGTCGAAATTCGTGAACACCTCCCGATGAGTGCGACAGGAAAGATTTTGAAACGTGAGTTGAAATCTGAATTGAATATAGCTTAGTCAATTTAATGGTTTTTGTGTCACAGCGCCACTTGCCTAAGCGCAAATGGTGTTGTGCTCTTGACCAATTAGATGCATAAGTTTTTTAGCTATCGTTAGACAATACTTAGCGTTTGTTGAATGGATCTATTGCTCGAGTTCTTTAAAGTATTCTTCTAAGCGCTTCGGATTGGTAATGGTTACTGAGCCATAGTTTAGCTCTAGCATCCCGATACTTTCTAATCGTTTTAGTATCTTGTGTACACTCTGACGAGTTAGCCCCATCATGTTAGCGATATGTTCTCTTGTTACCCTGACAACGCATGGTCGAGTATCGATCGCTTGATTAAGTTGGTATTCAGCAAGCAGCAACAACCTTTTGGCGACTCGTTCTTCAATTCCTCTAATCGCGTCATCTTCGATAACAGAAATAGCAGACCATAAACGGCGGCTAAGTAAGTCGAGTATAGTGGGGTAACTTTGAGGGTATTTGGCGAGTAACTGGCGAAATTTATCTCCAGGAAGCTCCATTACAGTCACGTCCGAATGCGCGGTCGCACCAAAAATACGAGGCATACCGGGAGAAAAAACATTGTCTCCAAACCAGCCACCAGCTTCGAAAATCATCAGTGTGACTTCTTTGCCTTTTGAACTAATTGAGTTCACTCTCACTGCACCTTGAGCTATGACCATAAGAGAAGATTGAAGTGCACCTTTATTGCAAATCAGTGCTTTTTCGTCGAAGCAGCGAACCTTAGTCATTTGCGCTGCTTCACTGAGCCCTTTATCTGGCAGCCCTGATAGTACAGGACATTTGGCTAGCAGTGTTTTGACTTCTTCCATGTAGCAACCTTACTGCACATTGCTTTATTGAGTTAGTTAAGTTACCCAAGCTTAACACTCTTTGAGTGCTCTGCTTGAGATAGATTTGGAAAGTGCGGGCGTTGAACAAAAAATGACGTGGTATAAACGCGATAGTAAGAAAACGCCCACTAAACATAATGTTAAGCGGGCGTTGTTGTGTCATATCAAACTGAAATTATTTTTGAGTGGCAGCTTTCATTGCAGAAACGAATTCACCTAGCTTGTCGAGCATAATTTGTGGCTGCTCAACGTTTGCTTCAATGATTTTTACCACGGCTGAACCAGAAATTGCACCAGCCGCACCAGATTCTAGTGCTTGTTTCACCTGTGCAGGCTCAGAGATGCCAAAACCAAGTAGCGCTGGTGGTGCATCAAATTGGTTCAGTCTATCGAGCATATGACCTACAGGCATGTTTGCTTTGGTTTCTGCGCCAGTAACACCTGCACGAGAGAGTAGGTAAGTGTATCCGCCACCCAACTCTGATACTTGCTTCAGTGTTTCATCACTTGCCGTTGGTGGTGCGATGAAGATTGGGTGAATACCAAACTTTTCTGCAGCAGCAACAAATTCAGCACTTTCATTAGTTGGTACGTCTGCAATCAAAACAGAATCGATGCCTGCTTTTGCACAACGCTCATAGAAGTTCTCGATACCACGAGAGTAAACAAGGTTCGCGTACATCAGAAGGCCAATAGGCAACTCTGGGTACTTAGCTCGGATCTTACCGATTTGCTCGAAGCAGATATCTGGTGTTGCACCTGAATCTAACGCGCGAATGTTAGCGCCTTGGATGGTTGGGCCATCGGCTAGCGGATCTGAAAATGGAATACCAAGTTCAAGGGCATCTGCGCCAGACTCAACCAGTGTTTCCATGATTTTGTAAGACTGCTCTGCGTTTGGATCGCAAACCGTTACGAACGGTACAAACGCGCCTTGGTTCTTTTCGTTTAGGCGCTCAAACATCTTTTCATAACGGCTCATTAGATTGCTCCTTTTTCTTCTAGGATGGCATGCACAGTGAAGATATCTTTATCACCACGACCAGATAGGTTAACAACCAACAATTGCTCTTTTTCTGGGTTCTCACGAGCCATACGCAGTGCATGAGCCAGTGCGTGAGAAGATTCTAGAGCAGGGATGATACCTTCGTGACGCGCAATCTCTTGGAATGCTTCTAGCGCCTCATCATCTGTTACGTTGTCGTATTCAGCACGGCCGATTGCGTTTAGGTGGGCGTGTTGTGGACCAACTGAAGGGAAATCAAGACCAGCAGATACTGAGTAAGACTCTTCAACTTGGCCGTTTGGATCTTGCATCAATGGCGCTTTCATACCGAAGAAGATGCCTGTTTTACCATGCTTAAGTGGTGCACCGTGCTGGTCAGTATCGATACCTTTACCTGCTGGCTCAACACCAATTAGGCGAACGCTTTCTTCTTCGATGAAGTCAGCAAACATGCCGATAGCGTTTGAACCACCGCCCACACATGCGATAACCGCATCAGGAAGACGGCCTTCACGTGCCAAAATCTGATTCTTCGTTTCTTCACCAATCATGCGTTGGAAGTCACGCACGATGGTTGGGAATGGGTGAGGACCTGCCGCTGTACCTAGTAGGTAGTGCGCGTCTTCATAAGTTGCAGACCAGTCGCGTAGCGCTTCGTTACATGCGTCTTTAAGCGTTGCTGAACCCGAGTGGACAGGAATAACTTCTGCGCCCATTAGCTTCATACGGAATACGTTCGGGCTTTGACGCTCAACGTCTTTTGCACCCATGTAAACGCGACACTTAAGGCCAAGCAGCGCACACGCTAGTGCAGTTGCTACACCGTGTTGGCCTGCGCCTGTTTCTGCGATGATTTCGTTTTTACCCATGCGTTTTGCAAGCAGAGCTTGACCTAACACTTGGTTGGTCTTGTGCGCGCCACCGTGAAGTAGGTCTTCACGTTTTAGGTACAGTTTGGTTTTCGTACCTTTGGTTAGGTTACGAGTTAGAGTCAAAGCCGTTGGACGGCCCGCATACTCTTGGAGAAGCGTCATGAATTCGCTGCGGAATTCTGGATCTTCTTGCGCGTCTATAAACGCTTGCTCTAGTTGCTCCAGCGCTGGAACTAGAATTTGCGGAACGTACTGACCGCCGTATTCGCCAAAGTAGGCATTCAGTTTTGCCATCGTTATATTCCTTCTCGTATTTTTCGCTACGAATAGCTTTAAATTTTTTAGCTGATGTCCAGCTTTAGTAGTTGCGAATGGCGGTGAAGGCCGCAAGCAACTTCTGTGAATCTTTTTTGCCTGGTGCGCTTTCTACACCAGAGTTTAAATCTAATCCCAAGCAACCTAGTGTCGCTGCTTGTTGAGCATTTTCTGGCGACAGTCCGCCCGCTAGCATAATTTGACTTGGGTCGCCGATCAGTGACCAGTCGAACACTTGTCCGGTTCCACCTGTTTGAGTGCCAACTTGTGCATCTAATAGGTGACGGTCAATGTTGTCCGAAAGCAGTTCTGGCTTCGCATCTGTCACACCGTAAGCTTTCCAGATTTCAACACATGCTGGTAGCTCTGCTTTTAGCTGATTAACGTAAGCTTGGTCTTCTTGACCGTGCAGTTGCACCGCTTTTAAACCCAAAGAGGTCACGACAGAAGCAACAAAGTCGATATCGTGATTTTGGAACACGCCTACGTAGTTAAGTGGAGCACCGCTCATGGTTAAGCGCGCACCCTCAAGGTCGACCGCACGCTTCGACTTCTCGACAAAAATCAGGCCACCAAATACTGCGCCTGCTTGATATGCTTTTGCTGCGTCATCTGGATGCGTTAAGCCACACACTTTGTTTTCGCCTAAGGTCACTTTACGTACAGCAAGTTCTAAGTTGTCTTCTGCCATCAGTGAACTACCAATCAAGAAGCCGTCTGCGTATTCCGCTAAATCACGAACTTGTTGATGCGTATAAATGCCAGATTCTGAGATTACTGTTGCGTTAGGAGCCAGTTCACGAATTGTCGGTGCCAGTTCTTTAGTACGATTCAAATCAGTACTTAGGTCGCGAAGGTTACGGTTATTAATGCCGATAACGCGTGCGCCAAGCTTAACGGCACGATGAAGCTCTTCTTCGTTGCTGACTTCGGTCAAGATACCCATGTTCAGGCTGTGCGCCGCTTCCTCTAGCGCTTTGTACTCTTCGTCATTAAGGACAGAAAGCATCAGTAGCACGGCATCAGCACTGTAATGACGTGCTAGGTAAACTTGGTAGGTATCTACCATGAAGTCTTTGCACAGAACAGGTTGTTTGACTTGACCGCGTACTTGAGGAAGAAAGTCAAAGTTGCCTTGGAAGTACTTCTCGTCTGTTAGGACTGAAATCGCATCAGCATGGTTGTTATAAACCGATGCAATGTAATCCAAGTCGAAGTGATCACGAATCAAACCTTTAGAAGGAGATGCCTTCTTACATTCGGTGATGAATGCCGTCGTTTCGCCACTCAGAGCATCGTAGAAGCTGCGGTCCGATGGCAGCAAATCAGACTGAAATGTGCTTAGCGGTTGAGACACCTTACGGTCTGCTACCCACTGATATTTGTCGCGGACAATTTTCGCCAGTACTTCTGCCATTTCTGCTTCTTTCTTAGAAACGTGTTCAGACAGGTTGTCAGCTTGCTGAGTGTTGAAGTCAGTCATGTTCTTCAATTCCTTAAGCGTGTGCGGCAAGTTGTTGTACCAATTGGTACGCCTTGCCTGAATTCATTGCCTCAATCGCTTGTTGCGTGTTGGCTTTTAAATCTTCGTGGCCGAATAGGCGCATTAGCAGAGCAACGTTCACCGCCACTGCGCCCAATTGCGCGTCTGTACCTTTACCCGTCAGAATGTTGGTAATGATCGCTTTGTTTTCTTCAGGATCGCCACCTTTGATCGCTTCTAGCGGGTGCGCTTCTAGACCGAAGTCTGCAGGCGTTAGTTTGTATTCTGTGATCTTACCGTCTTTGATCTCGGCAACGGTTGTTTCACCGTGAATTGCTACTTCGTCCAAGCCACTGCCGTGTACTACAGCGGCGCGCTTCATACCCATTTGTAGCATGGTTTCTGCGATAGGACGAACCAGTTCTTCACTGTAAACGCCCATCAATTCGATGTTAGGACGAGCAGGGTTAATCAGTGGGCCAAGAATGTTAAAGATAGTGCGTGTTTTCATGGTTTGACGCACTGGCATCGCATGTCGCACACCACCGTGGTATTGAGGTGCAAATAGGAAAGCAACACCGATATTGTCTACCGCTTTGCGCGTATCGTCTGCGCTCATAGCTAGGTTGATACCAAATGAATCAAGAAGGTCAGAAGAACCCGATTTGCTCGAAACGCTGCGGTTACCGTGTTTCGCTACTTTTAGACCACATGCTGCAGCAACAAACGCCGCAGTGGTTGAAATGTTGATGGTGTTGTGACCGTCGCCGCCAGTACCTACGATATCTGCGAAATCATAATCTGGACGAGGGAATGGGTTTGCATTTGCCAACAGCGCTTTTGCCGCGCCTGCTATTTCATCCGGTGTCTCGCCTTTGATTTTTAGTGCAGTCAGTGCTGATGCCATCAAAATTGGGTCTAGTTCCCCACGGATAATGATGTCGAATAGCTGTTGGCTCTCTTCCTGAGTAAGCGATTCTTGCTCGTACAGTTTGGTAATAATAGGGTTGATGATTGCTTCCATATTTCCTCTCCTAAATTTCTTATGTGCCAAGTGCTATTTAAGCAGTGAGTGGGTTCGCTGAAGTTTGTTCTTCAAGTGCCCATTCAATGGCATTGGCCAACAGTGTTGCTCCGTAGGTCGTCATAATAGATTCCGGGTGGAACTGGAACCCGCAAACTTTATCTTCTTCATGTACAACAGACATGACCAAGTCATCCACTTCTGCTGTGATGGTTAGGCTCTCAGGAACCTTGGTCGCAACCAGCGAGTGGTAACGTGCAATTGCAAGTGGTGATGGTAGGTTTTGGTAAATCGCATGGTTTTGGTGCTCCATCATAGAGACCTTACCGTGAATGATTTCGCCCGCGCCAGCAACAGTACCGCCGTACGCTTCAACAATAGCTTGATGACCAAGACAAATGCCGATCATCGGTACTTTGCCTTTCATACGTTGGATAAGCTCTGGCATTGAGCCTGCCTCTGACGGTGCACCAGGACCTGGTGACAGCAGAACCACCGGGTTTTCAAGCTCGTTTATCGCTTGTTCAATGGTTTCTGCTGGAATGTTGTTTCGGTAAATCTTGACTGAGTGACCTAGCGAGCGGAATTGATCCACAAGGTTGTAGGTGAACGAGTCAAAGTTGTCGATAAAAATGATATTAGCCATCTCTGAACCCTATTCCTTATTGTGACTTATGCGCTGCTTGGATAGCAGAGATTACCGCTTGTGCTTTGCCGCGCGTTTCGTCTGCTTCCGCTTGCGGATCAGAGTCGAACACCACTCCTGCACCAGCTTGAACTTGAGCAATGCCGTTTTCTACGTAAGCTGAGCGAATGACGATACACGTGTCGAGTGTGCCTTCACCAGTTAGGTAACCAACCGCACCGCCGTAGCTACCGCGACGTGCGCCTTCCACATCGCGAATCAACTGCATTGCGCGAATCTTTGGTGCACCAGTGAGCGTGCCCATGTTCATACAAGCTTGGTATGCGTGCAGCGCGTCTAGGTCTTCACGCAGTTGACCAACCACGCGTGATACCAAGTGCATCACGTGGCTGTAACGGTCGACTTTTAGAAGGTCTGCTACGTGGCGAGTGCCAGCTTGAGCAATACGAGCGACGTCGTTACGTGCCAAGTCAACCAACATCATGTGTTCTGCGTTTTCTTTCATGTCGGTGCGTAGTTCAAGTTCGATGCGGCTATCTAGGTCGAAATCGATCTCTCCATTCGGGCGCTTACCGCGGCGACGTGTGCCTGCAATTGGGTAGATTTCAATTTGGTTGGTATCGGTTTCATACTTAAGCGCGCTTTCAGGTGATGCGCCAAACAGAGTGAACAGCTCATCTTGCATGTAGAACATGTAAGGGCTTGGGTTACTTTGTTTCAGTTCTTTGTAAGCCGCCAGTGGAGAAGGACAAGGTAGAGTGAATCTACGAGACGGTACAACTTGGAATACATCGCCTTTCACTACGAACTCTTTTAAGTCGCGAACGGTTTGGCAGAAGTCTGCATCAGACACGCTAGGTTCTACCGTTACATCTGTTATTTGCTCTGCACTCGGCAACAGTTTTGGCGCTGCACACTGGGCGCTAATTTCTGCAATACGAGTCTCTAACGCTGTTTTCTCTGAACCATCAACAAACAACGTCGCTTGAAGCTGGCAAGATTCCGTTTGATGGTCGACAACAAGTAGTGTTTCCGCGACGTAGAAAACGTAATCTGGACACTGATTTGTTGCTTCGGCATTACCAAGCGGCTCAAAGTTTGCGACTAAGTCGTAGGCAAACAGACCACCAAGGAAAACTGCGTGTTTGTCTTGCTGTGAAATATCAAAACTATGCTGAACCAAACGTAGCGCATCGAAAGAAGAGGCTTCACGTAGGCGAGAGTCTTCATCTAACGTGTCGCATGGCTGGTTAAACTGCAAAGTTAGCGTTTCGCCATCGAACTTGCTCTCAACGTCACCACGGATGTTCTGGTTTAGGTGAGACAGTAGGTTTTTACCGTTATTGCTCAAGGCGTGCATGCTAACGGTATGGCCGAAGCAAACAATGCGAACCGCTGAATCTACGATCAGCAGGGATTTTAAATTTTGCTTTGAATCGATCTCAGCAGATTCCAGCAATAGGCTGTCAGTTTTGTTCTCACATAGTGTGTGGAACAAGCGAGTCGGGTCTTGAGTATAAGGGACGGAAGCCGTTAGCGCTTCAAGCTGTCCAAGTTTCTTAATTTCAATGGCCTTGTTCACAAGACCTCCTTGTAGCTGTTTAAATCTTCCTGCCGTACATAGTCGCATAAAGCAAACGTTCTCCCAATCTAGAGTTGGCTATATTCGATTAATGTTTAGGCAGTTGAATGTGAAATGAGCAACAAAACAAAAAAGCCCGCTTAAGTAGCGGGCTTTACAACGTTTGGTTCTATAAACTAGAAGTATACGTTTGCCCACCAAGAACTAGTCCAAGTGCGCCACCAAGCAAGATCTGATGAGTTTGCCTTATTAAGACAAACCGCAACTTTCGCTTTTTGGTTTTGGTTAAATTCTTGTAACATGGTGAACCTTAAATTACGTACTTTGTATTTATGTACTAGTTAACTAGTGCGAGAGTAAAAAGTCAACCCCAAAACGGCATTAAAACGATAAAAATATGAGAATTGATTTACATAGTCACACCACTGCATCGGACGGTCGGTTAGAACCTAAAGATTTAGTGGAAAGGGCGCTGAGTTTTGATATCGAGGTTTTGGCGATCACTGATCATGATACGGTTGACGGTTTGGCGTTAGCTAAGCAATACGTTCAAGATAATAATTTGCCGATAAAAATCATCAATGGCATTGAGATATCGACCGTCTGGCAAAACAAAGATATTCATATTGTCGGCCTGAATATCGATCCGGAAAATGAACAATTATCTGCCCTCATAGAACAACAGAAGCAGCATCGCATAACACGATCTGAGTTAATTGCAGAGCGACTACAAAAAGCAACTCGAGTAGGTGTGCTTGAAGAGGTAAGGCAAATCGCCGGTGATGCTCCAGTGACAAGAGCGCATTTCGCGAAATGGTTGGTAGATAATGGTTACGCAAAAACCATGCAAATGGTGTTTAAAAAATACCTAACGCGTAATAACCCAGGTTATGTACCACCGAATTGGTGTTCGATGAAGGATGCGGTTGATGCTATCCATGCGGCTGGTGGAATGGCGGTATTAGCGCATCCTGGTAGATATAAGTTGACAGCGAAGTGGATTAAGCGTCTTCTAGCAGCGTTTGTCGAAGCGGGTGGTGATGCGATGGAAGTTGCACAGCCACAGCAAGCGCAACAAGAAAGGCGCAACTTGGCTGATTATGCTATACAATACAAACTATTAGCCTCTCAAGGCAGTGATTTTCACTACCCATCACCGTGGATGGAGCTAGGAAGGAACCTATGGTTGCCTGCTGGCGTCGAACCAGTTTGGAAAGATTGGGGAATAGATCCTTCGTTGAATAATACTCAGTAATACGAAGTCGAGAACCCATAAAAATATAGAGCCGAGAGGCTCGATAATGAGGAATTACAATGAGCCAGTTTTTTTACGTTCACCCAGAAAACCCACAGGCTCGCTTGATTAATCAAGCAGTAGCAATCATTCGTAACGGCGGCGTTGTGGTTTACCCTACTGATTCAGGGTACGCACTTGGCTGTCAGTTGGAGAACAAACAGGCACTGGAACGAATCTGTCAGATTCGTCGTCTGGATGATAAGCATAACTTTACTTTATTGTGTCGTGATTTGTCGGAGCTTTCTCTCTATGCGCGAGTGGATAACTCTGCATTCCGACTGCTGAAAAATAACACACCAGGTCCTTACACCTTCATCTTCAAAGGCACAAAAGAAGTGCCGCGTCGTTTGATGAATGCAAAACGTAAGACCATCGGTATCCGTGTCCCAGACAATCAAATTGCCTTGGACTTGTTGGAAGCATTAGGTGAACCGATGATGTCTACGTCGTTGATTCTACCTGGCAGTGACGTAACAGAATCTGATCCAGAGGATATTCGCGATAAACTAGAACATGCGGTTGATGTGATTCTTAATGGCGGTTACCTAGGTGAACAACCTACGACTGTAATTGACTTTAGCGAAGGTGAACCTGTTGTAGTTCGTTTGGGATCAGGTGACCCTGCACCATTCGAATAGTAGACGCACCACCGCCAAACAAAATAGGAGGCATCGCGCCTCCTATTTTAGTTGTCATATCGAATATCTCATTGAACTTAACTGATTGAGGTTAAGCAAAATCGAAAATGTCGATACCATTTTGTTCTGCATAGTTGATGTATGCAGAGCTCACACCGTTTAGTGTCACTTCAACATTGTATTCATCACTTGAGAATACTGCCCAGCCACATTCATTGTAAGATAAAGTCAGATCATCCGCTGAATCCAAGAACGTATCTCGAATGCCATCGTTATCAGTGTCTCGGCCCATATCAAAGACAAGTTTGTCATGGAAAATATTAAAATCGACAATGTCGGCTTTGACATCAATATCGTTGGAAGATACAGGCTGATCAGGTACACCAATAGCAAGGCGGTTTGTAAGCACGAAGGTGTCGTCTCCACAGCCACCGCTCAGTACTGATTCACCATCACCAACAACGAGCGTGTCGTTACCCCAGCCACCACTCAAGTAGTTGTTGCCTGAATAATCAAAAATTGTGTCGTCGCCACAGCCACCAAAGAGTTTGTCGTTTCCTAATCCGCCGGATAGGAAGTCGTTTCCAAAGCCGCCAGAAACAAAGTCGTTACCTCGGCCACCAAGCAAGGTATCATCTCCCCAGCCACCGAAGACAATATCATTACCTCCGTATCCTACAAACTTATCATCACCACAGAAGCCGAAGAAAATATCGGTTGTTTCAGAGCCTTTTGTGCCTGTCATATCGTCATCTTGAGATGTCCCAAAAATCCAATTTAGGTCGAGATTTAGCATAGACATTGTTCTATTCCTTTTTGTCTGATTTATGCCAATCGCCGAGAGTGCAGAGCGAACCGAGTGAGTCAGAGTACACGATAGCATTAGTGTTATTTTTGATGTGAACTAATGACTTAAAGACAATTTTTGTCTTGTTACCCACGACCGTGCTTTGCTATGAGCGCTCATTGTCTGCGGTGATTGGTATTACTTAGCAGCAAACCGGGACGGCTTATTCTTCGTTGTTTTCTAGCAATACGAACAGTAAACACACCCCAAGTGGTTATTGTTGTAACCCTGACAATTTTATCAGGTACCGCGTGGTTAAAGTGGTTCAGGAAGACCGATATTAGTGGGATTCTCGTTGAGCAATGACTGCTTTAAGTAGTAAAAAAGTTGCAGAATAGGACAAATATTTCGGTCATTTTTGAAGTGAATTTTGGTGTAGAGAATGGCGCCGATTTAGCTTACATTAACTAAGAAAGTTACGTATAATGTCCGACCGAAAAATCCCACTGAAATGGGTAAATAGCAAAATGCAGACCAATCCTGGTCTAGACGTCTGTGAAGACGACACATAGGTAGATAAATGAGCGAAAAGTTACAAAAAGTATTAGCACGTGCTGGTCACGGTTCTCGTCGTGAGATTGAATCGTTAATTAAATCTGGTCGCGTTAGCGTGAACGGTGTAGTCGCTAAGCTTGGTGAAAGACTTGAAGACGAGAGCAGCGTAGTTCGTATCGATGGTCACATTGTCTCTGCAAAGATTCAAGAAGAAGTGATTTGTCGTGTACTTGCGTACTACAAACCTGAGGGTGAACTGTGTACTCGTCACGATCCAGAAGGTCGTCGTACTGTTTTTGATCGTCTGCCAAAAATTCGTGGCTCTCGTTGGATTTCAGTTGGTCGTCTGGATGCGAACACTTCTGGTCTTCTACTTTTCACAACGGATGGTGAACTGGCGAACCGCTTAATGCACCCAAGCCGCCAAGTTGAACGTGAATACCTAGTACGTGTGTTCGGTGAAGTAACTGAACAGAAAGTTCGTAATCTAGTAAAAGGTGTTGAACTGGAAGACGGTTTAGCTCGCTTTGAAGATGTTGTTTACGCGGGTGGTGAAGGCATGAACCACACGTTTTACGTTGTTATCAACGAAGGTCGTAACCGCGAAGTTCGTCGACTATGGGAATCGCAAGAGTGTACCGTTAGCCGTCTGAAACGTGTTCGTTACGGCGACATCTTCTTAGACAAGAAACTGCCTCGTGGCGGTTGGATGGAGCTTGACCTGAAAGAAGTAAACTACTTGCGTGAGCTTGTAGAGCTTCGTCCAGAGAAAGAAACCATGCTTGATCTGAACAAAGACAACACGTCACGCAAACGTGAGCGTGCACGCAGCCAAAAAATTCGTCGCGCAGTTAAGCGCCATGAAGAGCGTGTTAACACGCCAAAAGGTCGCAGCAACAACCCTTCTCGTCGTAAGCCGAAGAAGACTGCTGGTGACCAAGGCGCACGCAACAAGCATCGTTAATCGATAGCAAAACATCAGAAAGGCTTGCCAATTCGGCAAGCCTTTTTCTTATCTGTTACATAACAAAAGGGTCTAAAGCCTATATAGAGCAGGGTGCTTTGTATAAACAAATATCTCAGCTAGACGAAAATAACAGATAAAAAAATACCAGCACTAGGCTGGTATCTTTGTTCATGATGAAGAAACGTTAATCGCGTTTCCAAAGCATATGGCAGAACTTATGTTCAGGGTCTCGGCTGATTAGCATACGAGCAAATACGTCATCAAGAACGTCATTTTCCTCATTTACTAGGCCGATACGAACCTCTGCATATACTTCTTTGTCGATCTCGAAGCCAACATGTTCAACCCAGTCATCACCGGTTTCAACAAGTTCTGCGGCACCACGATCTTCAAATTGCGCAGTAAACAGAATCACGTCAGCAGGCTCTAGGTTATCTGGAGCCATCTCAAGGAAAATGTCGTACGCTGCGTCGATGACGTCGTCGTAAGAAATCAAATCAGACATGCTTATGCTCGGCTCATGTATTTACGTTCAGCTGTGTTAATGATAACACGGTCACCAGTTGCAATGTACTCAGGAACCTGGATGACAAGACCTGAAGCGAAGCGTGCTGGCTTAGTGCGAGCAGATGCAGAAGCACCTTTGATTGAAGGGTCAGTTTCTTCAATCACTAGCTCAACAGAAGATGGTAGTTCAATACCCACTGCAGCACCGTTAACAAGGATAATGTGGATACCTTGTGTATCTTCGTTGATGAACAGCATGTCGTCTTCAACTTCATTGTGCTTGAATGTGTATTGTGAGTAGTCTTCGTTATCCATGAAGATGTGCTCATCGCCGTCAGCGTATGAGTACACAACTGCACGTTTGTTCATTTCTACCGTTTCAACAACGTCATCAGACTTGTAACGCTCATCTACACGTGCGCCCGTGTTTAGATCTGTACAACGCATTTTGTAGATTTTAGCGCCGCCACGACCGCCTGGAGTCGTTACTTCGATGTCTTTAACTAGAAGAGTTTTACCATTAGACTCGATTGCGAAGCCTTTTTTGATTTCACTTGCCTTTGGCATTGTATATTCCTATTCATACTTATTAAGCAAAACTCGGTGATTATAGCGCTAAGTTAGCCGCCTAGCATTAAAATTCATTGCAGAAATTTGTTGTTACTCCCATGACTAAACACCTGAATGGACTTGATTCAGTGAGTCGGCTAAGAGAACATATAGTCCAACTTCTTGAACCATCTGAGAACACGTTTTAAGTCATGTCTCTGCCTGTTATCGATCCTAAACAACCATTTCAACCAGAGTTTGCGCCTTTAATTAGGGAAGTCATCGCTTGTCTCAAAGGTGGATTGGGGCAAAACTTACACAGCGTTTATGTATACGGTAGTGTTGCTCGTAAAACAGCGATCGTTGGGAAGTCGAACTTAGACCTGGTTGTCGTTACTCAATCATCCTTTGAGCACAATCGCGCGACTTTGCTCAACACAATTAAGTGGCGTGCGCAGCAGAGTTACCCTCACGTTAATGGTGTATCGGTCCGTACAGCCTTAGTGAGTGAAGTAGCTCATTTAGACAGTATTTTCACTTGGGGCTTTATGCTTAAGCATTGCTGTGTCTGTGTTTATGGTGATGATCTAGCAGACTGTTTTGGTGATTACGTCCCAAGTTGGGAAATTGCTAAGCACTGGAATATGGATGTGGAAGATTGGATTGCGGTGTATCGCAAAAAAATCGTACAAGCGAAGACGATAGAAGAGCAGGTAGTCGCCCAGCGCGTGATTGCTAAAAAGTTACTAAGAGCGTCATACTCTTTGGTGATGTATCGAGATAAACGTTGGTTTGATGACCCCGTAGAGTGTGGCAAGGTATTCTTAACTTATCATCCTGAAAAGCAGCTTGAGATCGAGCGGCTAGAAATTTTACTTTCTGGCCGGGGTATTCCCAAGCGTTCTGTTATCGGGCTAATTGATGCGTTTGGTGATTGGTTAGTCAAACAGTACCAGAAAACAGAGTTTCGTATCGGCTAAAACAGCCCCATTTGTGGCGCTGAAAGCCTGTCAAAATCCGTCCCTATGAAAGGGAGAATCGCATCTGCAACGGGTTTGAGTTGTTTATCAATGTAATGTTGATAATCAATCGGACTATTGAGGTACTCATAAGGTTCAGGACCGTTCACGGTAATAATGTATTCAATTCGTCCTTTGTTTTGATACTGTAATGGGCGGCCAAGCTTGGCATTTATCTCATCGGCTAAACGAGCTGCACGCACTTGTGGCGGGACGTTCTTCTGATACTCATGCAGTTTTCTGCGCAGTCGCTTTTGATACACTAACTGTTCATCAAATTCACCGTTGTTAGTTTTCTCAACCATCTCTCGGACATAGTCGCTTGGATCTTCACCATGGAAAATCATGCTATAGAGTGTATTTTGAAATTTCTGTGCTAACGAGCTCCAGTCAGTACGGGCACTTTCTAACCCTTTAAATACAATCCGTTCTTGCTTTCCTTCACCGATTAAACCCGCATAGCGCTTTTTCGATCCAGTTTCTGCGCCACGAATCGTTGGCATAAGGAATCTGCGATAATGGGTTTCATACTCGATTTCCAACATAGATGTTAGGTTGTACTCAGAACGCAGGTGTTCTTGCCACCAAGAGTTGATGTAATCAACTAATTGATTTCCAACAGTGTCAGCTTCTACTTGACTGTATGGTCGATTCAAAGACACGAATGTGGAATCCGTATCGCCGTAAATCACTTGATATCCTTGCTCCTCAATCAGCACCTTAGTTTGCTTCATGATTTCATGTCCGCGCATGGTAATACTAGAAGCTAACCGAGTATCAAAGAAACGACATCCCGATGAGCCCAGTACGCCATAAAAGGAGTTCATGATGATTTTGATTGCCTGAGAAAAAGCTTTTTCATTGTTCTTCTTTGCAACATCACGTGCTGCCCAAAGCTTTTCAATCATTTCTGGTAAAAAGTGTTTCGTACGATGGAACTGCCCACCGCGAAAGCCAGGTACAGCCTGATTTTCTTCTTTTCCAATATCGAGCAATAACCCCTCAACTAAACCCATAGGATCAATCAAGAAAGAGCGAATAATCGATGGATATAGACTCTTAAAATCCAATACTAAAACAGAATCATATAGGTTAGGGATGGAGTCCATCACGTAACCGCCGGGGCTCGCAATCCAATTTTCAGGGTGTAGGTTTGGGGCAACGTAGCCTGCTCGGTGTATCTGAGGCATGTATAGGTTTGTGAATGCTGCAACCGAACCGCCGACACGATCCAGTTCGACACCAGTGAGACGAGAGCGCTCTATTGCAAAGTCAAGCAGGTGAGTGTGATTGAAAATCTTGTTCACCAACACGCAGTCTTGTAAGTTATATTTAGCCAGCGATGGTTTGTCGGAGCGGTACATACGATTGATCTCATCCATACGGTCATGCACGTTGTGGATTTCTTTACCTTCCCCCAAGAGTTCTTGAGATACAGACTCTAATGACCAAGATCGAAAGTGGTAAGTAGCCGTTTTTAGCGTATCGATACCATCCATCACAACTCGCCCGGGAATGGAGATAAACCCTTGTTGGCTTTGAGATGAACTTCTAAAAAAGCTGGCTTGGTCTGCTCTACCAAGCATTAGCTTCATGTTGTGCCATTCTGCTCGTTTGTGTAGCAGACGAAAGTCAAAATCAATGACGTTCCAACCGACAATGACATCGGGGTCGAATTTTTTAAACCAATCGATGAGTGCTTCTAGAAGCGCCTTTTCATCCTGGACCCATTGTATCGGTGTCTCCGAAGGTTCTGGTTCTCCGATCATGATAACGCGGGAATCCATGACGCTGTCTAATCCGATTGAGTAAAGAATGCCTTTCTCAGAGCATTCTAGATCTAACGAGACAACGTTTAACTTCGGCTCGTATTGCCCCGCACGGCATTTTGCGCTCTGGACGCGTTGGTAGCCATTGGTGCGAGTCACATTGCCTGTAAACTCGATACTGCCTTTGATAAAACGCTCCATTAGGTAGCGATCGGCGAGGCGAATATCACTTTCATACGTAGTGATATCTTTTTGAGCGAATGTGTCTTTGAGTGCGAGAGCGTCTCTGGTTACATTGGTATAGCAGGCAGCAAGAGGCGTATGTTCAAACGTTTTGAGATCCAAAAGGCGGATGTCGACGAATATGTTTTTTTCTCGTGCGAGTGTCTTTGCTTGCTCTGAGTGTTTCTGAGCGATGAAAAATACTGGCTTCTCACCATTAATAAGTAACTGAGTAGGACCTGCTTCTGTCGAAAGCCACAGCTCGATTTGAGTTTGACCTTTGATGTCTCGTGCCTGTCGAGTTAGCAGGAAGCCTTGTTGAATATTCAAATGTGAGAAACCTTAGAAAACTTGAAGAACGTTAGTTTAACACTAAGAACTGTGAAAATAACCAGTAAAGAAAGCGTCTCAAATTTTTGCTGGAATTAGTGATTACAAGTTAGTCTTTGGTGCAAGAGGGACAGTGTCATTTTAAGTTATAGCGTGTTTCTCTGGGCAATATGAAACCTAGTTACTTGATTTATTGTACTTAATGTTGTTAATTGTCTTTTCTTAGATTTCGGTTCTGCTCATCACGCTCTAAAATAATAGAGTGGTTTATGAATAAGTTCTTGCTAAAGTTTGCGTTTCAGCACATATTCATAGAAAGCAATTTTTTGTCGATTACGTTAGTATATAGGCAGTCATACTGATATCCACATTTAACAAATAATGGTTATGTGGGTGCAGAACCAATACAAAGTGTGGAGATACAAGTTTGATAAATGTTTTCCTTGTAGATGATCACGAGCTGGTTCGCACAGGGATACGACGTATTATTGAAGACGTCCGTGGAATGAACGTAGCAGGAGAAGCTGACAGCGGTGAAGATGCAGTAAAATGGTGTCGCAGTAATCATGCTGACGTCGTTTTAATGGACATGAACATGCCAGGAATTGGTGGCTTGGAAGCCACTAAAAAAATTCTTCGCGTGAATCCTGATGTGAAAATCATCGTACTTACCGTTCATACAGAAAACCCGTTTCCAACCAAGGTGATGCAGGCAGGTGCGTCTGGTTATTTAACCAAAGGTGCTGGCCCTGACGAAATGGTGAATGCGATTCGTGTAGTTAATAGTGGTCAGCGTTACATCTCACCAGAGATTGCGCAGCAGATGGCATTGAGTCAATTTTCTCCAGCCTCTGAGAACCCTTTTAAAGACTTATCCGAACGTGAATTGCAGATCATGCTTATGATCACCAAAGGCCAAAAGGTAACGGATATTTCTGAGCAACTTAATTTAAGTCCAAAGACAGTCAACAGCTATCGCTACCGACTTTTTAGTAAATTGGACATTAATGGTGACGTTGAGTTAACTCACTTAGCGATTCGCCACGGAATGCTGGACACCGAGACCCTTTAGCGTGAATCCTCCTTTCGATTCGGCTTCCTTTCTCAAGACAGTAACTCATCAGCCCGGCGTTTACAGAATGTACAACGCCGAAGCTGTTGTAATCTACGTAGGTAAAGCCAAAGACCTTAAAAAGCGCCTTTCAAGCTACTTTCGGAAAAAAGTAGACAGTGAGAAAACTCGCGCGCTTGTCAGTAATATCGCCAAAATAGACGTCACGGTGACTCACACTGAGACAGAAGCGCTGATCTTAGAGCATAACTACATCAAGCAGTATTTGCCGAAATACAATGTGTTGCTGCGAGATGATAAGTCTTACCCTTATATCTTTATTAGCGGTCATAAGCACCCACGGCTTTCTATCCACCGTGGCGCCAAGAAGCGCAAAGGTGAATATTTTGGCCCCTACCCAGATTCTGGTGCAGTAAGAGAAACATTGCATTTGCTGCAAAAGATATTTCCTGTGCGCCAGTGTGAAGACACTGTCTATTCCAACCGAACGCGCCCATGTTTGATGTACCAAATTGGTCGTTGTGCAGGACCATGCGTTAATACCATCATTTCTGATGAAGAATATGCAGAGTTGGTTGGCTTTGTGCGCATGTTTTTGCAAGGCAAAGATCAGCAAGTACTCAAACAACTGATCGAGAAAATGGAAGTTGCCAGTCAGCAATTGCGCTTTGAAGATGCCGCTAAATTTCGCGATCAAATCCAAGCGATTAGGCGTGTTCAAGAGCAGCAGTACGTCTCAGAAGACAGCATGGATGATATGGATGTACTCGGGTTTGCTCAGGAGAATGGTATCGCGTGTATCCATATCCTGATGATACGCCAAGGCAAAGTGCTTGGTAGCCGTAGCCATTTTCCGAAAATCCCACAAAATACAAGCCAGCAGGAAGTGTTCGATAGTTTTCTGACTCAATACTATTTGAGCCATAACGAAGCACGTACAATTCCTTCTCGTATTATTTTGAATCAAGAGTTGGCAGAAGATATTGCGCCAATACAGAAAGCGTTAAGTGAAGTGGCAGGCCGTAAGGTTCATTTTCATACGTCGCCAACTGGCTCTCGAGCAAGGTATCTCAAGCTTTCGAACACGAATGCACTAACGGCGATTACCACCAAAATCAATCACAAAATGACGATTAATCAACGTTTTCATGCGCTTCGCGAAACATTGAATTTGGAGTCTATAGCTCGAATAGAATGTTTTGATATCTCTCATACGATGGGGGAAAGCACGATTGCGTCATGTGTTGTGTTCAACAACGAAGGCCCCGTAAAGCAAGAGTATCGTCGCTACAACATTACTGGGATTACCGGTGGTGATGATTACGCAGCAATGGGACAAGCGTTGGAGCGCCGTTATTCGAAGCAATTGGACGTAGAGAAAATTCCCGACATCATCTTTATCGATGGCGGTAAAGGTCAGTTAAATCGTGCGCATGACATCATTTCGCAGTACTGGGGGGATTGGCCAAAGCGTCCTATCATGATAGGTATTGCAAAAGGCGTTACTCGCAAACCAGGTTTAGAAACGCTGATTACAGTCGATGGGGACGAGTTTCATTTACCAAGCGATGCTCCTGCGCTGCACCTTATCCAACATATTCGTGATGAAAGTCATAACCATGCTATAGCGGGGCACCGTGCTAAGCGAGGTAAAACCAGACGTACGAGTGCACTCGAAGGGATTGAGGGAATCGGCCCTAAACGACGTCAGGCGTTACTCAAGTACATGGGTGGGTTACAAGAACTTAAACGTGCAAGTGTCGAAGAAATCGCCAAAGTACCGGGAATAAGTCACTCTTTAGCAGAAATTATTTTCCAAGCATTGAAACAATAAGGAAAATCGCGCAACATTAAGCCGCAATGTGTAAGAGAATAATAAAATGCGTTTGAATATCCCGAACATTCTGTCTCTTCTTAGACTGTTCCTAATCCCTGTTTTTGTGGTTGTCTTTTATCTACCTTATTCATGGGCACCGTTTGCAGCAGCAATGGTGTTTTGGGTAGCGGGTTTTACTGACTGGCTTGACGGCATGTTGGCCCGTAAACTTGGCCAAACTTCTCGTTTTGGCGCGTTTATTGATCCTGTCGCTGATAAAGTGCTAGTGGCAACGGCATTGATTCTAATCACGGAACATTATCATTCAATTTGGGTGACCATTCCTGCGGTAACGATGATTGCGCGAGAAATCATTATCTCAGCATTGCGAGAATGGATGGCTGAAATCGGTAAGCGAGCGAGTGTTGCGGTATCTTGGGTTGGCAAAGTAAAAACTGTTTCGCAAATGTTCGCCTTATGGGTGTTGATATGGCGTTACGATGAATGGATGGTTTGGCTAGGCTTTGCGGCCTTGTATGTGGCAACTTTCTTGACATATTGGTCAATGATTCAATATTTGGCTGCTGCGAAAGACGATCTGTTGAATGAAGAGCACCATTAAATTCTGATGTTAGAAAGCAGGCTTAATAGCCTGCTTTTTTGTATCTAAGACAATCTACAGCATTTTTTGCTTCTCTCGCTTTTCAATGCTTGCTAACGGCCATGCTTACAATTTGTATCTGGGGCTTTTGCTTCGATAGAGTTCCATTTGTGATCTAAGTCTTGTTTTTGTCCTTGGAGAGTCTTAGAGAGGCGAGTCTTCTGATTATTAATACTTCAATGCACGCAACGCACGGCCAGCAGTGTAAGGCGTAGCCAAAGTTTTATGATAAACAAGTGTATTTAAGCGATTTTTAGTATTAAAACTAAGCAATCCATCGTCTTTCGCACAAATTCTAGTCAAACGATTTAAAAAAATAAAAATAGTGTTGACTCGATCGCTCGAATCCGTAGAATGCATCCCGTACCCAAGAGAGCACGGCTCAAAAGGGTGGTGAAAAAGCTTAGCTTTATTCACAAATGAGGCGCCTTGGCAGAGTGGCTATGCAGCGGATTGCAAATCCGTGGACCTCGGTTCGACTCCGGGAGGCGCCTCCATT